>JAGNVG010000030.1 GCA_017986605.1 Limnohabitans sp. | reverse complement strand
CTCCTGCGCCTGAAAGCGCTGCGCCGCCCCGCCGCATTGCCCACCTCGACATGGACGCTTTTTACGCGTCTTGCGAGTTGCTGCGCTACCCGCAGCTCAAGGGCTTGCCCGTGGTCATTGGCGGCGGTCGCCGCAAAGAAGATGACCTGCTGGGCAAGCTGCAAGCAGCCTACCCCGAAGGCGAGTGGACCGAAGAGACCTTTGCCGAGCGGCTGGACTGCATCCCGGTCGACTTTTTCCCACGGATTGAGGGCTACACCGGGCGCGGCGTGATCACCACCGCCACCTATGCAGCGCGGCAGTTCGGCATCGGCTCGGCCATGGGTCTGATGAAAGCCGCCAAGCTCTGCCCACAGGCGATTCTTTTGCCTGTGGACTTTGACCGCTATAGGTACTTCTCACGCACCTTCAAAAGCATCATCACCGACATCGCGCCCGTCATGCAGGACCGGGGCGTGGACGAGGTCTACATCGACTTCACCGACGTGCCCGGCGGCCAGCGCGAAGGCGGGCGCGTGCTGGCGCGGCTGATCCAGAAAAGCATTTTTGACGCCACGGGGCTCACCTGCTCGGTGGGCGTGGCGCCCAACAAACTGATCGCCAAGATGGCCAGCGAGTTCAACAAACCCAACGGCATCTCTGTTGTGCACGAGGCCGACCTGCAAACCCACATCTGGCCACTGGCTTGCCGCAAGATCAACGGCGTGGGCCCCAAGGCCGATGAAAAGCTCAAGGGCTTTGGCATCCACACCATCGGCGACTTGGCGGCGCGTGAGCTGCACTGGCTGATTGAAAACTTTGGCAAAAGCTACGGCGCTTGGCTGCACGAAGCCGCTTGGGGCCGTGACGACCGCCCGGTGGAAACCGAGAGCGAACCTGTGAGCATGAGCCGCGAAACGACATTCGAGCGTGACCTGCACGCCGTGCGCGACCGCGAAGAACTCGGGGCCGTTTTCACCCGGCTGTGCGAACAAGTGGCGGCCGATTTGCAGCGCAAAGGCTACGAAGGCAAAACCATTGGCGTCAAGCTGCGGTACGACAACTTCCAGGCCGTGACCCGCGACCAAAGCATTGACGGCTATACGGCTGACGCCAAGCGCATCCGCCAATTGGCGGGCCAGTGCCTCAAGCGCGTGGACTTGTCGCGTCGCATTCGGCTGCTGGGCGTGCGGGTGGGTTCGCTGGTCAAGGCGGGGACAGCGCCTGCCCCCGGGGCGACTTACAGTGAAGCCATTGCCACCCCACCACCCCAAGCGAACGACCATGGACAAACTCAACTGCTTTTCTTTGACGACTGAAGGCCACGTTGCCCATTTGGTGATGAACCGCCCCGAGGCGATGAACACCATGCACCCCACCTTCTGGCGCGAGCTGCACGAGGTGCTGACCGACATCCACAAGGCGGGCACCGCCCGGGCGCTGGTGATCTCCAGCACGGGCAAACACTTCAGCGCGGGCATGGACCTGCAAACCTTTGGCAGCGCTATTCAAATGGACGACACCAGCGCCGAAGGCCGCTCTGCGGTGTACGACCTGCTGACCGACATGCAGCACACCTTCACCCTGCTCGAAGAACTGCGCATCCCGGTCATTGCGGCCATCCACGGCGGCTGCATTGGCGGCGCGGTGGACATGGTCACGGCCTGCTGCATGCGTTATGCATCGGCCGACGCGTTCTTTTGCATCCAGGAAATCAACATTGGCATGGTGGCCGACGTGGGCACCCTGCAACGCCTGCCCAAGCTGCTGCCCATGGCGCTCGTCAAAGAACTGGCCTACACGGGCCGCCGCCTGAGCGCCGACAAAGCGCTGGCCCACGGCCTGGTGAACGAAGTGCTGCCCACCCACGAAGCCACCGTGGCCGCCGCCCTGCAAGCGGCCAAAGAAATCGCCAGCAAACCGCCCGTGGCCATCTGGGGCACCAAGCAAGTGCTGCACTACGCCCGCGACCACAGCACCGAAGACAGCCTGCGCCACATGGGCTGGCTGCAAGGCGCGATCTGGAGCAACGCCAACGTGCGCGAGGCCATCAGCGCCATGCAACAAAAACGCGAGGCGAACTTTGCGCCGCTGCCGCCGCTCAAGGGGTTTCGGGAATTTGGGTGAAGCGTTGGTAAGCGCTTTGCCAACGCCTAATGCGAAAATATCCACTTAGATGTCGGTGGAGAAACCCATGCCCAATGATCGCCCCGTGAAAGTGCAATTTTTCGACTCCGTTCACATACGCACGACATGGGATGAAGGCGAAGAAAAGTGGTGGTTTTCCATCGTGGATGTGGTGGCAACGCTGACAGAAAGTGTGGATGCCACAGCTTATTGGCGCAAGCTCAAACAGCGCCTGAAGGCTGAGGGCAACGAAACCGTGACAAATTGTCACGGTTTGAAAATGAAGGCAGCCGATGGCAAATTGCGTATTACCGATGTGGCCGATACCGAACAGCTTCTGCGTATCGTCCAATCCATCCCCTCAAAAAAGGCCGAACCTTTCAAGCTCTGGTTGGCCAAAGTGGGCAGCCGACGTCTAGACCAGCTGCAAGACCCCGAGCTCAGCATCGAGCAAGCCATGCTCGACTACAAGCGGCTGGGCTATTCGGACAACTGGATCAACCAGCGGCTCAAGAGCATTGAAATTCGCAAAGAGCTGACCGACGAGTGGAAAAAGCACGGCTTGCAAGAGGGGCCAGAGTTCGCTTTTTTGACCGATGTGATTTACAAAACCTGGGCCGACAAAACAGCCAAGGAATACAAGCAGCACAAGGGCCTGAAAAAAGAAAACCTGCGTGACAACATGACCAACAAAGAGCTGATCATGAGCATGCTGGCCGAGTTGTCCACCAAGGAAATTTCAGAAGCCGTGCAGCCCCAGACGCTCGATGATCACGAAGATGTGGCCAAACGCGGTGGCGGGGTTGCCAAGCAGGCGCGACTCAAGCTGGAGGCTGAGACGGGCAAAAAAGTGATCAGCTCACAAAACGCCAAACAGTTGCGGCTGTTGAGTCAAAGCCAGAGCAAAAAAACCACCGGCAGGACAGCAAAGTAACCCGCCATGAAAATCTTCCACAACACCCACCACGCCCAGCACGCAGGCCGCCAAGAAATGTTCCGGGGCCGCTTGGTCGATTGCCACGAAGTGCCTGACCGTTTGCGCTATGTACTGGATGAACTGCAACGTCGCCCGGTAGGTCAGTTGCTGGCCCCTGATGCAGCGCTGAATGTAGACGCCGCGATGGCCCGTGTTCATGCGCCGGACTATCTGGCTTTTTTGGCCAGCGCCTGGCACGACTGGGTGGCGCTGGACCCGGCCAATGCGTTGGTGGACGCCCTGCCCTCGGTTTGGCCGCTGGCTGCCCGGCACGGCTTTCGCACCGATGTGCCGCCGCTCAACTTTGCGGCGCGGCTGGGGCAGTACGCGTTTGACTCGGGCACGCCCTTGATGGCGGGCAGCTGGGCCGCCGCACGCGAGGGCGCGGCCTGTGCGCTGGCCGCCGCGCAATCGGTGCTGGGTGGCGAACGCTTTGCCATGGCGCTGACCCGCCCGCCGGGGCACCATGCAGGCCCCAACTACATGGGCGGTTATTGCTTCATCAACAACGCCGCCGTGGCCGCGCAAGCCCTGCGCGACGGCGGGCTGCAGCGCGTGGCCGTGCTGGACGTGGACTACCACCACGGCAACGGCACGCAAACCATCTTTTACGAGCGCAGCGATGTGTTCACCGTATCCATCCACGGCGATCCGCGCACCGAATACCCCTTCTTTTTGGGCCATGCGGATGAACGCGGTGCGGAGGCTGGCGAGGGTTTCAACCTGAACCTGCCGCTGCCACGCGGCACCGGGTTTGAAGTCTGGTGGGCCGCGCTGCAAACCGCTTTGCAGGCGGTGAACGACTTTGCGCCACAAGCGCTGGTGGTGCCGCTGGGGCTGGACACGTTTGAGGGCGACCCAATCTCGGGCTTCAAGTTGCGCAGCGCGGACTACCTGCAGGTCGGCAGAGCGATTTCGCAGCTGGGTTTGCCGACGGTGCTCACGCTCGAAGGTGGCTACGCTGCAGCAGATTTGGGCGTGAACACGGTGAATGTGCTCGAAGGGCTGCGCGGCTGATCAGCCCTGAATGCTGCGCCAGCGCTCCAGCTCAGAAGGCCGCAGGCCGTAGCGGGCCAGCACGCCTTCGTGCAATCGCCGCAGCTCCTGCATGACCAAAGCCCGCACGTTTTCACGATCCGGGCCGGGCGCGGCCAAGGCCACTTGGGTGGCCACCAGCGCCAGCGGGTCTTGCTCGGGGTTTTGCACCACGGCCTTAACGATGTGGCGAATGGCGTCGCGGTAAGTCAGGCGCAGCACATCGGGCTCGACCACGCTGGACTTGGCCGTCAGGTATTCCTTGGTCGAGCGCTCATAGGCCCACATGAACAAATCGCGCAGCAGCTCTACACGGTTCAACTCGTAAACGCCCAGCACCGATGCGGTGTACCAAGCTTGCGACACGCCCAAAAACGTGAGCGGGCACAGGTTGGCCCGCAGCAACGGCCAGTTGGCCAGCAGGCGCGATGTGCGCTTGTTGCAGTCGGCAAAGGGCTGCAAATACGGGAGGTGCACCATCGCAAAAAACGACTGCTCAAACGGGTCTTCGATGGCGTTGAATTTGGCCAGCGCTTCGTCGAGCAAGGCGCCAATGAGCGACTGGCCCGACGGCGGCTGGTAATTGCTTTGCCCAATCTGCACCGGATGCAGCCGCAAGCGGCCTTCGTCTTCGGGGCTTTCGAGCAGGTTTTCTGACAAGGCGCTGTGCAGGTTCATCAGCAGATAGCGGCTGAACTGCGGCGCGGCCACGTTGTCCATGAGCAGCTCGATGGCGGCCTTGTGGTTCAGGATCATCTGCGTCTCGGTCACGCCGTGGCCTTGCGCCTGCTGGCCGTGGGCGATCAGGGCGCGGGTGTCCAAGCGCGTGTAGGTGTTGCCCTCCAGGTGGCTGGACGCCCAAGACAGGTCGATCAACAAACGGTCGAGCACGGCGCGGCCATGGGTGCCCGCTGGTTGTGGCCCCGGCCCGGTGCGGCCCATGCGGTGCAACTGCGCCCGCACAGGCTGAGGCAGATAAAACCTGACGTTGGGCTGGTAGGCCTGCAAAAACTCAGACTGATAACCCACGGTTTTGCGCGTGGCCCAGGGCTGGGCCAGATAGGCGCGGATGTCTTTGCTGTCGGGCGAGAGCGGCCACTGGCCCGTGGAGAGTTCTTCTTCGGCCCGCCAAGTGGATGACTCTGACAAACCCTCTGAATTGGACAAAGCATAAGCCACCACTTTTGGCGCGATTTTTAAATTAGCCACATAACGGGTAGCTCGGGCCTTGCCAAATGGCGCGATTTCACCTTCCGCCACCCACTTTGCCAACGCTCTTTGCAAGCTGCGGCGCGACACATCAGGCCATTTATTGGAAGCTTCTGCAAGCGACAAGCCTTTCGGCAGGGCCTGAATGGCGGTCAAGAGTTGGGCGTTGAAGTCTGGCATGATTGGCGCGATTATAAATAATCGCGCCAATTTGGCAAGTTGGTGCAGCAAGCTATCGTCAAATCCAGCCGCCACGCCCCGCCACAGACCCTTTAATTACCCACCCAGCACTACCTCAAGCAAAAAACAGAGAACTTTCCATTACGATCCAAGCTCACTTTACGAGCACCAAATGGGTCTTAATTGGAACGAAATCAAATCTAGGGCATTGCTTTTCCGCAAGACCTGCGGCCACGCCTGCAACGAAGACAGGAACAAGCAGCGCCACGCCAACAAGCAAGCCGCCCAATGCGTGCTCGACGCCCGCGCCCAATTTAACAAATCGTCACTGGCCGACCTCTACGACCCACTGACCATGCCCCCGGCCCTGCTCAAGGCCCACCCAAAACTAGACACCGCCGTAGACGCTGCCTACCAACCCAATGGCGGCAAAAAGACCGGCGCCACAGACGCCGAAAGCGTGGCCACTATTCATTGCCAAACAACATAACAACAGGAGAGATCATGCCCAACGTCATTACCGACGCCGTCGTACACAAACTCATAAAAGAATCGGGACAACGTGTTGCCAATCTTGAGCTGCGGCCTGAGGTCTTGCAAATCAACAATCACGTCCAACACCTGATTGACCTGATCTACAAACAGTACAGTGAGCAAGTGGGCAAAGGTTTCGGCAAGTTTGAAGCCGACGCCAACGAGTACCCAGTGCAAAGCCACTTGCTAGCTCATTTAGCCCCTGACGGAACTAGCTTTCTAGAAATGTCAGCTGATCTGATGCGCCACCTTCAAACGCGGTCTAGCGCAGAACAGTTTTCAACCGGCGGTTTCGTGCTCATTGCCAAAATCACATCGGACGGAAACCAGTACTTGCTGTGCGCAATCGTGACCGAAGTTGCAGGCGTCGCAATCACTGAGGGCCTTGATGTGATTCAAAGTCAATACCTAGATATGAGCCACATGCGGGTTGCTGGACGAATCGACTTGACCCAGTGGCAGGCGGGCGGTGACAGATACATCAGCTTTCTGAAGGGACGCACCGACGTCTCAGGCTACTTCAGACTGTTTTTGGGATGTAACGATATCCACATCCCTCTAGCTGAATCTAAAAAATTGGTTACTGCGTTGGAAGCATTTGCCGACCAAGCCGAACTTGGAGCGGAGCAGCGTGATCACTTGTTTGAATTAGCCCATGGTTATTTGTCTAACCTATCAAGAAGCAAGCAACCAGTGGAATTGGAGGCCTTCAGCAATCACGTCTGGCCTATAGCACCGCAGGCCTTACGTACTGTCATGTCTGAGCCGAGCCACGCCATCTCCGACGGCTTCGTGCCTGATCAACGAGCACTCAAGGCCTTGGTCAAATTTGAGGGTAAGGCACAATATTGGAAGCTGACTTTCGACCGGAAAGCTTTGCGTAACCGCGAGATTCTTTTCAACCGCGAGGCCGGAACTCTGACGCTGAGCAATTTACCGCCGTCATTGCGAGACGAACTTGAGCGCGACAGCCAACCTGATGAAACCGACCAAATTTGATACGCACTTAGTCCCTCTGTACCGCCAAACAAAGCTGGATGGTAGGGATTCTCGCGCTGGTGTTCTAAACCTAACGACACCTGAATTGGCCAAAACTTTCAACCAGGTACGTCTTGATGAACGGAAGTTTGGAGTTGTCGCCAAAAATCAGGTTGTCGATGACGCTGCCGTGGGTACATCAATCCAAGTTGAGTTGGGTGATCCAGCAACGGGCCTTGGCTTGTTGGCAGATACTTTTGACGATGTGCTCCAGTTCCCACGGGGTAGATCAGTGGTGCCGCGTTTTTTCTGGCTGGAACATGGACTGGCGCACACCGATAAAGGATTGAATGACATTCCTTTATTCACCCACTACAAACTGGTCATTGCGCTAGTTTCCTTGCTGGCCAAGGCTGCTGCGTACTTCGACAAAGACACTGAAGAACTAGTTTTTTTAAAGTCCGGAAAAATCAGCTTACCAGTCAATTACTCAGCGTCCGACCTGAGCAATGTGTCGATGCCAGCTCTTGAAACTCTGCTGAAACAGTTCGACAGCAGTGACAAACTGCAAGAGCAACTACTACCAATATTGGCTGATGCTGTAATCAAACACGTATGCGGTTTAGAGCCACCACGCCGATTTGCCTCGCTACTGCGCCACTTGCCTGAAGTGCACAAAGATTTTGACGACGGGCGACGACTATATGTTTCTAGCTTCTCTTACGAAAGTGTGCGCAGTCAGCTTGAGGCCGATATGCTTGACGAGTTAGCAAGGATTAATAAAACTTTTGCTGAGGTCCAGGGACAAATTCTCGGTATCCCAGTGGCAACAGTGCTGGTAGCGACACAGCTCAAACTCACAACAGCCTGGGGTCCAGAAGCTTGGGTCAATACTTCAATACTGATCGGTGTGCTTGTATTTGTCTTGTTGGCCAATTTTGTTATGCGTAATCAGCTTCATACACTGGACGCGCTGGCCATAGAAATAAAGCGAAAGAAAGACAAAGTGCTTGATGAATATGTAATTGTCAAGGACATAGTATCGGGAACATTCCCCAAGCTGGAATCCAGGCTAAAACTGCAGCGTCTGGCATTTTTTTCTGTGCAGATCATTCTTGTTCTAGGGTTCTTAGCGGCTGTCGCGATGTACTTGGCCATGACAGAGCCCGCTTGGCAAATGTTGAAGCGGCTTGCTTGCTGAGAGAACCTACAAGACTCGTCATGGACAAGTCAGCAGCCAACTCGGGTCAAGAAGACAAAACTACTATCTAAAAGGTCAGCTCATGCCGTTTTTCAAGGTTGAGCAGCCCAACCCGTTCAAGAAAAATCGCACGCCCTCTTTGCATCAATGATCATCTCTGTTTCATCCCTATTTGCCCATCTCATGCGCCGTGCGGTAGACCCCGATTGACTTCACATAAGCCAACAACTCCCCAAAAAACGGATGCATGCAAAGCGTGGACGAATCGCCCACCAGCAGCAGCTTGCGCCGTGCGCGGGTCATGCCCACGTTCATGCGGCGGATGTCGGACAGGAAGCCGATCTCGCCTTGGGGGTTGCTGCGCGTCAAGGTGATGGCGATGATGTCGCGCTCTTGGCCCTGAAACGAATCGACGGTGCCCACGCTGAGCCTGCGTTGCAGCAGCAAATCGTTCAGCACGGCGCTGTCTTCGATGGCGTCTTTCAAATAGTTGATTTGGGCGCGGTACGGTGCGATCACGCCAATGGTCAGCGGGCGTTGGTCGGTCGCAGTGGGTTCGCCCAGCGCCAGCAGCTGCGCCAGGCGCTCCAGCAGCAAGTGGGCTTCTTCGGGGTTGGCGGTTGACCGGCTTTCGGGAATGGCCAGTTCTTGAAAGCCACAACCCGCCGTGTCGATGAATTCCACGGTCAGGTCGGACGCAAAGCGCGTGTCGTAGGCGGCCAAGTCGGCATGGCGCACGCTGGGGTGCGGCACCAGCTGGCCGCCATAAAACTTCTCGGAGCTGAAGCCCATGATGTGCGCGTGCATGCGGTATTGCACCTTCAGCATGCGGGCCGTGTTGGGTTGGCGCTGGATGCACTTTTCAAACAGGGTTTCGCGCAGGCCTTCGCGGGCGGCTTTTTCGCTTTTCACGGTGGGTGGCAGCTGGTGGTGGTCGCCCGCCAACACCAAGCGCTGGCCCTTGGCAATGGGAATCCAGCAACCCGGCTCCAAGGCCTGGGCGGCTTCGTCAATGAAGACGGTCTCAAAGCCCAGGTGGCGAATGTGGCGGTGGCTGGCGCCCACCAGCGTGCAGGTGATGACCTGCACCGATTCGAGCACGTCCTCGGTCATGAAGCGCTCCAAGTCGTCGGCGGCTTGGCGCAGCGTGCGCGCTTCTTCGCGCAGCCATAGGCGGCGCTCTCGCTCCTCAAAACCAAAGTTGCGCACGCGTTCGCTGGCCGCCTCGCGGTGCTGCTCGGCGGTTTGGCGCATCGCGTGCATCTTGGCGTAGCTGGCGTGGGCCATCACCCCGGCGTCCAGCGTGTGTTTGAGCAGCAGCTCCGACACGCGGCTGGGGTTGCCCAAGCGGATCACATTCACACCGCGCTCGGCCAGCTTTTCGGTCAGCAGGTCCACGGCGGTGTTGGAGGGGGCGCACACCAGCACGCGCCGCTCGCGCCGGATGGTTTCCAAAATGGCTTGCACCAGCGTGGTGGTTTTGCCCGTACCGGGCGGGCCGTGGATGATGGCCACGTCTTGCGCCGTGACCACATGGCGCACCGCCGCCAGCTGCGAGTCGTTGAGCGCACTGGGGTAAAACAGGTCGTCGGCTTGGGGCTCGCGAAAAGTTGCCTGCCGGGCACCCAGCAGCACGTCGCGCAGTTCGGCCAAGCGGTTGCCGTGTGCGGCCATGACCGCGCTCAGGGCCTGGTTCATCTCGCGGTAGCTGACCTCGTCGAAGGTCAGGTCAATGCCTAATGTGCTGCCGTTGAGCGTGCTGCCGTCCAGCACCCAGTCGGGCAGGGCTTCTTTGGTGGTGGCCAGCAACAGCTTGTTGCGCCGCACGCGGGTCACCACGCCGCTCACCACGGGCCGGTCAGGCCCCGAGTAGCCGGGTGCACTGCTGAACAGCGCCGCAGCCGCCCCCACCTGAAACAAATGCAGGTCTTGCCGATGCGCCGGGCGCTCCAGCTCCAGCACTACCTTGCCGCCAAACCCAATGTCTTCTTGGGTGATGGTGACGGGGTACCAAGTCAGGCCACGCCGACGGCGCTCTTTGATGCTGGCACTGGCGTTCTTGAGCTTGAACTGCGCCTGGTCTTCCTGTTGCTCCAATTGCGTGAGGGCACGCACATGGCGCAGCTCACTTTGGACATCACGTTCGAGAGCGCTAGGGGCGGTGGGGGTGGGGTCTTGGTCAGCCAAAGGTGCAGGGACTTTTTCGTCACAATGATGTGGTCACATTGTCACAACCTTGGGTCTTGCCCATCCACTTAGCATGGATTAACATTGTTGCAACTGGAGGATTATCATGGAAATTGCCATTCGAAACATCGGCAACAGCAAAGGCGTGGTGTTGCCTAAGCCGTTTCTGGCCCAGGTCGGGCTGGACGGACAGGCCACAGCCACCATCGAAGTCGAAAACGGTTCCATCGTCTTGCGAAAGCCTGCCAAGTCCGTACGTGCTGGCTGGGCAGAGGCTGCTGCAGCCGTGTCCGCCAAAGGCGGAGATGCGCTTTTGATGGGTGAGTTCGGCAACTTGGACGACGAGGAGTTGGGCTGGTGAAGCGCGGCGACATTTGGCTGGTGAACCTGGACCCGACCGTGGGCAGCGAAATCAAGAAGTCGCGGCCCTGCGTTGTGATGTCACCGGCAGAGTTGAATGACAACCTGCGAACCGTGATGGTGGCGCCCATGACCTCAAAGGGTTTTGCCGCGCCGTTCCGGGTGCCTGTGACCCATGCTGGCACCAAGGGCTTGATCGTGCTGGATCAGCTTCGGACGGTTGACAAGGTGCGTTTGGTCAAGCGGCTGGGCGCTGTGTCCGCCAAGACGTTGACGGCAGCGCTGATCACACTGCAGGAAGTGTTTGCGGAGTAAAAAAGGAAAGCCCTGGCGGCCTGCTTGACTGCCGCACCCTCAGCCCCGATCGCCATCGCCCGCCTGAGCAGAAGCGGGCAACCCAAAGACCCGGTCGAAGCACCAGGTGAATGCGATGGCATAAAAGAAAAAGAACGCCAGCAGGCCCAGGTTGGCCACCAAGGCAGCGGTGAGCGAAATGTCGAGCCACAGCGACATGACGGGCAAAAGAATGATGACCAAGCCGCCTTCAAAACCCGCCCCGTGGGCCAGTCGCCTGACAAAGGAGCGGCCACGCACCGATTGACGCGACTCCCAGCGCTCAAAAAGCCAGTTGAAGGCGTAATTCCACGTCAGTGCAATGCTCGACAACACGACCGCCAGGCCCAAGGTGGAGGTGGGTGACTTGTCAAAAGCCACACTCAACACGGGCCCGACCACGGCGATGGCAATGGCCTCGTACAAAAGGGCTTGGAAAACGCGGCGGGTGGTGGGGGTCATGTTGGGGAATGCGGTGAATGCACTCACTGCCGCGCCGTGCGCACGTTGGGTGGCAACTTGCCCGGGGCGCTGGTGCGCCAGGGGTTGATGTCCAGCCCGCCACGGCGGGTGTAGCGGGCGTACACCGTCAGCTGGGTGGGTTTGCAGCGTGTCCAGATGTCCATGAAGATGCGCTCGACGCATTGCTCATGGAACTCGTTGTGATTGCGAAAGCTCACGATGTATTGCAACAGACCCGCTTGCTCGATCTGCGGGCCGCTGTAGGTGATTTGCACGCTGCCCCAGTCGGGCTGGCCTGTGACCAGGCAATTGCTTTTGAGCAGGTGGCTGACCAGGGTTTCGCTGACGGGCAGTTCTTCGGCATTGGCGCTGAGCAGCTCCGGTGCAGGCTGGTAGCGCGTGCACTCGATGTCCATGCGGTCCAGGTTCAAGCCGTCGAGCTCGTGCACGGGCTCGGCGTCAAACTGTTCTTGCAGCAGCAGCTTCACGCCCACGCTGGCCTGCATGGTGCCGCCGTGCCAGATGGCCGCGCTGATGTCGCGGCGGATCATGTCGCGGACCACTTCGGGGCTATCCAGCCGCGTGTTGTTGAAGCTGTTGAGGTACAGCTTGAAAGACTTGCTCTCCACAATGTGCGTGCTTTCGGCAGGCACGGTGATGTGCGCCAGCGCCACTTGCGGCTTGCCTTTGGGGTTGAGCCAAGACAACTCAAACGCGGTCCACAAATCCGCACCAAAAAACACGGGCTGCCCGGTGACGCCGATCTCAGCGCGTTTGGTGGCGCGAGGAATGGGGAACAGCAGGCTGGCGTCGTACTGGTCGACATAGGCACTGGATTTGCCCAGCTGCGATTGTTCTGGGGAGTTCATGCTCATGCTTGCACCTTTCTGCGGAACACCAAACGGTCAGGCTCGGACACTTGCGGGTCATAGGCGTAGCCTTCCAGATCAAAACCCAGCAGCCCTTCTGGGTGGGTGATTTTGTTTTGGATGGCGAAGCGGGCCATCAAGCCCCGCGCGCGTTTGGCGTTGAAGCTGATGATTTTGTATTTGCCGCCTTTGAAGTCTTCGAACACGCATTCGATCACGCGGGCCTTGAGGGTTTTGCGGTCCACCGACTTGAAATACTCTTGCGAGGCCAGGTTCACGATGACCGGGGTTTTGTCTTTGGCCAGCTGGGCGTTCAGGTACTCGGCAATTTGCGGCCCCCAAAACTTGTACAGGTTGCTGCCCTTGTCGGTTTGCAGTGTGGTGCCCATTTCCAGGCGGTAGGGCTGCATCCAGTCCAGCGGGCGCAACACGCCGTACAAGCCGCTCAAAATGCCCACATGGGTTTGCGCCCAGTCCAGGTCTTTGGCGCTCAGGGTCTTGGCGTCCAGACCTTCGTACACGTCGCCATTGAAGGCCAGCACGGCCTGCTTGGCATTTTTGGCGGTGAACTTGGGCGTCCACGCTTCGTAGCGGGCCACGTTCAGGGCCGACAGCGCGTCCGACAAGTCCATCAGCTCGGCGATTTGCTGGGGCGACTTTTGGCGCAGCACCTCAATGAGCGCCTGCGATTGCGGCAGGAACTGCGGCAGCGTGTGGGGCACGCCCGCTGCGGGGGTTTCATAGTCCAGAGATTTGGCGGGTGACAATAAGAACAACATGCTCGACATCCTTTACCTGGACGATTATCTCGCCATCGTGCACAAGCCCGCGGGCTGGCTGGTGCATCGCACCCCGCTGGACAGGGGTGAAACCCGCTTTGTGCTGCAAACCCTGCGCGACCAGATCGGGCGGCACGTCTGGCCCGTGCACCGTCTGGACAAGGGCACCAGCGGCGTGCTGCTGTTTGCGCTGAGCGCCGAGGTGGCCCGCACGCTGGGGCAAGCCTTTGAAACGGGTGAGGGTCTGCACAAGACTTACCGCGCCATCGTGCGGGGATGGCCTTTGCCAGAAGGCCTGATCGA
Source organism: Limnohabitans sp. (assembly GCA_017986605.1). Taxonomy (GTDB): domain Bacteria; phylum Pseudomonadota; class Gammaproteobacteria; order Burkholderiales; family Burkholderiaceae_C; genus Limnohabitans_A. Next base: position 7,234 of record JAGNVG010000030.1, on the reverse strand, counting down.
CCACCCCTTGAAGCGCATGCCCGACGACATGCGCCTTGAACGTGAAGAAATCCAGTCCGCCCAGACGCGCTATGAAACGCTGCGGCGAGGCGAGCTGCCCATTGCGCAGGGGAACTTTGACAGCCTGCGCTGGGCCGAGGTGCAGCTGCAACCCCTAACGGGCCGCCGCCACCAACTGCGACGCCACATGAAGCACATCGCCCACCCGATCATCGGCGACGCCACCCACGGCAAAGGCCCGCTCAATCGGGCGGTGGCTGAGCACCTGGGGCTGCAGCGGCTGTGGCTGCATGCCCTGCGCCTGGACATGCGCCACCCGGTGAGCGGCCAGACGCTCACCATCGACGCCCCCTGCGGGCCGGAATGGCGGCTTTGGGCTGAAGCCATTTCTGACTGAAAAACAAGGGTCTTGTCACAGAGTGGATAGGCTGGAGCCGGCTCTTGCCTAAGATCGCGGCATGAGCCTGCTTTTTACCCCCTTCACTTTCGACGCCCCCAGTGGCCCCCTCACGATACCCAACCGCATCGTCATTGCGCCCATGTGCCAGTACTCGGCCGATAACGGCCAGGCCACCGACTGGCACCTGACGCACTGGACCAACCTGCTCAACAGCGGCGCGGGCCTGTTCACCATCGAAGCCACCGCCGTGTCGGCCGTGGGCCGCATCAGCCCCGGTTGTTTGGGCCTGTGGGATGACGCCACACAAGCGGCGCTGGGTGACAAACTGCACCGCGCCCGCCGCTTGGCACCGCACATGCCGGTGTGCATCCAGATCAGCCATGCAGGCCGCAAGGCATCGAGCGCCGCGCCTTGGGACGGCGGCATGCTGATCGCGCCAGCAGACGGCGGCTGGCAGACCGTGGCCCCGAGCGCCCTGCCCCACTTGCCCCAAGAAACCGCGCCCACCGAACTGAGCCTGGCCGACATCGCGCAAATCAAGGCCGACTTTGTGAACACCGCCCGACGCAGCCACGAGCTGGGCATCGAGGCGGTGGAGCTGCATGCCGCGCACGGCTATTTACTGCACCAGTTTTTGTCGCCTTTGTCCAATCAGCGCACCGACCAATACGGCGGTTCGTTTGAAAACCGCATTCGCTTTCCGCTGGAAGTGTTCAAAGCGGTACGCGAAGCCTTTGGCGGCACGCTGGGCATGCGTATTTCGGGCACCGACTGGGTCGATGGCGGCTGGACAGTCGAAGAAACCGCCGCCTTGTCGGCGCAGCTCAAACAAGCCGGGGCGCAGTTTGTGCACATCTCCTCGGGCGGCGTCTCGCCCTTGCAAAAAATCGCCTTGGGGCCAGAGTACCAAGTGCACTTGGCCAAAGCGGTCAAAGACGCATCGGCCCTGACCACCATTGCCGTGGGCCTGATCACCGAGCCCGCCCAAGCCGAAGCCGTGCTGCAGCGTGGCGACGCCGACTTGGTGGCGCTGGCCCGCAGCTTTTTGTACAAGCCGCGCTGGGGCTGGGAAGCGGCGGTGGCCTTGGGCGGCACCGTTGATGCGCAACACCAGTACTGGCGCAGCTTGCCCCGCGAAGCCAAAAACATTTTCAACGACGCCAAGATTGGCATGCGCTGATTTTCACCCCCCAAAAAAAGAGAGAGACAAATGAACACCCGACGTCAATTTTCCAAACTGCTGGCTGTGGCCAGCCTGTGCGCTCCCTTGGCCCTGATGGCGCAAGCCTTCCCCAGCAAGCCCATCACCTTGGTCGTGCCCGTGCCACCCGGCGGCTTGGTCGACACCTCGGCCCGCCTGATCTCTGAGCCGCTGGGCCGCTTGATCGGCCAGTCCATCGTGGTGGAAAACAAGGGCGGCGCCAGCGGCAACCTGGCCTACCAGCAAGTGGCTCGCGCCCCAAAAGACGGCCACACGCTGCTGGTGTCGTACTCGGGTTACCACGTTGCCAACCCCATCTTGATGAGCAAGCTGCCCTGGGAGCTGAAGGACCTGACGCCCGTGGGCCTGATCACCGTGGCCACTAACGTGGTGGCCGTGCACCCCTCGGTGCCGGTGAACAACATGAAGGAGTTCATCGCCTACGCCAAGCAAAACCCCGGTAAGCTGAACTACGCCTCGCAAGGCAATGGCTCGGTCTCGCACATCGGCACCGAAATCTTCAAACAGCAAACCGGCGTGAGCTTGGTGCATGTGCCCTACAAAGGCTCGGGCCAGGCCATTGCCGACGTGCTGGCAGGCCAGGTGCAAGTCTTCATGACCACGCCGCCTTCGGTGATGCAACACATCCAGGGTGGCAAGCTCAAGGCCTTGGCTGTCACGGGCAAAAAGCGCCACGCAGGCATGCCCCAAGTACCCACCATGGCCGAAGCCGGTTACCCCAACTTTGACCTCGAATCGTGGGTGGCTTTGTACGCCCCAGCGGGCACACCACCTGCCGTGGTCAACCAACTGGCCGATGCCGTGAAGCGCAGCCTGGACCTGCCCGAGAGCAAACAACGCGCCGATGCCGCTGGCATTGAAGTGCGCTTTGTCGCCCCCACCGAGATGACCAAAATTTTGGACCGCGACATCGCCGACTGGACGCAAGCCATCAAGGCCGCCAACATCAAGCTGGACTGAGCGCCAGACGTTCAAAAGCCGGAGTGAGCCTTGCGGCCTGCTCCGGCTTTTTTGTGGCCTGAGGCCTTCGGGTTTACTTCAAATCACCGGCCAAGCTGGCCAGTGTGTCCGCAGCGATGTCGATGTGCGAGGGGTAATGCGTGTGGTCGCACCCCAGCTTGACGCCAGCGCCCGCCTTCACGGCCGCGCACATGACGGGAGTGAGTTCAAAGCGCACAAAGTGCACCGCTGAGGTTTTTTCTTCGGTCTCGCGGTCCAGGTCTTCGTCGGCAATGGCGTAAACGCGGGCATGGCCCTCGACCTCCACAAACATGCGGTCTTCCACGCCGATCAGCTTGGCCAGCTCGCGCTTGCGCTCGTGGATGTCGACGTACTCGATCATCATGGTGGCCTTCCAGTTGCTGCCGTCTGGCACCAGCGGGGCATAGGCCTCGATCTCTTGCAGGATGCCTTCTTCTTCGAAGACTTTTTCGATGCGCAGCATCTCCTGAATTTGGTAGCGGATGGTGGTTTCGCTCTCGAACTGAACGTTGATGTGCTCACCCAACTGCACGCTACGCAGCTTGCGGTGGGCGATCACCTCGGACTTGTGGACCTTGCGCCACTTGGTGTACGCCTCCAAAGACATCAGGGTCTCGGGCGTGATTTTTCCGGTCAGTTGCATGGCGGTTTTCCTTATTTGAGACCGTAGGCTTTGCGCACCAGGGTCAATGGGTGATTCAGTTCGGGGGCACCGAGGCCGTTGACCTCAAAGCCCTGGGCAATGTGGTGGCCGCCCAGCGGGCAGTCGGAGCTGATGAAGTCGGGCTTGGAGCCGTCCTTCATGGTGGCCATGGCCTTGAACACGGGCTTGCCGATTTTCATGGCCATGTCGTGCGAGCCTTTTTTGACGCCGTAAGTGCCCGCATGGCCCGAACAGCGCTCGATGGTGTTGATCTCGGTGTCCGGGATCATCTTGAGCATTTCTTCGGTTTTTTTGCCGATGTTCTGCACCCGGCCGTGGCAAGGAATTTGGTAGCTCACATTGCCCAATCCTTGAGGAAATTCGGTCTTGAGCAAGCCGTCACGCTTGCGGGCCATGAAGTACTCAAACGGGTCCCACATGGCTTCTTTGACGAGCTGCGTGTCGGCGCAATCGGGGAACATGAGCGGAATCTCTTGCTTGAACATCAAGGCGCAGCTGGGCACCGCCGCCATGATGGCAAAGCCGTCTTTGGCGTATTGGGCCAGCACCGGGATGTTGGCTTCTTTGGCGTCCTTGACCGAGTCCAGATCGCCCAACTCCAGCTTGGGCATGCCGCAGCACTTTTCTTTCTCGACCAGCACATAAGGAATGGCGTTGTGGTCCAGAATTTTGAGCAAGTCGTGGCCAATGCCAGGCTCGTTGTAGTTGATGTAGCAAGTGGAATAAATCGCCACTTTGCCGGGTGTTTTCTCTCCGTCCACCACTTTGGAGGCCATGGCATCCGGGGCGCTGGAGCGGAACTTTTGTGTCGCCAAAGAAGGCAGCCAGGCGTTTTTGTCAACACCCGCCACGCTTTCCATGATGCTGCGCGCAGTTTCGGTTTTGTTGATGGCGTTGACCGCCTGCACGACGATCGGGATGCCTGCAAACGAGCCATGAACGTCAGTGGAAGCCAAAAACTTTTCGGCCGCGCCGACTTCGCCTTTTTTGAATTTGATGGCTTTGGCCCGCAGCATGGTGTGCGGGAAGTCCAGGTTCCACGCGTGGGGCGGGGTGTAGGGGCACTTGGTCATGTAGCACAGGTCGCACATGTAGCACTGGTCCACCACTTTCCAGTAGTCCTTTTTGTCGACGCCATCGACTTCCATGGTGCTGCTTTCGTCCACCAGATCGAACAAGGTGGGGAAAGAGTTGCACAGGCTCACACAGCGACGGCAGCCGTGGCAGATGTCAAAAATGCGCTCGAGCTCGTCGAAGCATTTTTCTTCGTTGTAGAAGTCGGGGCTTTCCCAGCCGAGGGCATGCCTGGTGGGGGCTTCGAGGTTGCCTTCTTTGGCCATGTTGTGCTCCTTTTGATTCTATTTATTGAGATCCAAGGGGGTTTTTCCGAGGGCTCTGCCACGAGAACCCTGAGAGAAACCCGCTGCACGGGGCCGTGCAGCGGGCGCAATCACTGGGGATCAATCCACCAGTTCGTTCAGGGCTTTCTGGTAACGATTGGCGTGTGAACGCTCGGCCTTGGCCAGGGTCTCGAACCAGTCGGCGATTTCATCAAAACCCTCTTCGCGAGCGGTCTTGGCCATGCCGGGGTACATGTCGGTGTACTCATGGGTTTCACCCGCCACAGCCGAAGCCAAGTTGTCGCGTGTCGAGCCAATGGGCATACCGGTCGCTGGGTCGCCAGATTGCTCCAGAAATTCCAAGTGGCCGTGAGCGTGACCTGTTTCACCTTCGGCGGTGGAGCGGAACAGCGCTGCCACGTCGTTCTGACCTTCAACGTCAGCTTTGTTCGCGAAGTACAAATAGCGGCGGTTGGCCTGGGATTCGCCAGCGAAAGCGTCTTTCAGGCACTGCTCTGTGCGTGAGCCTTTGAGTGCAGCCATGGGGGTCTCCTTAATGGATTTTGAAATTTGAATACCCTGGCAGGATCGCCAGAGGAACTCAGATTACGCCCAGACCCGTGCCAGTGCCCAATCAATTGAACCAATCACGAGAATTGAGCAAAGCAATCAGGCCGGACTTGACCCATCGCAAGCTGCCGCCTAGGTAAAATGCCTTTTTTGGACTGAAAACGTCCTGCGCGGCATCTGCTGAGGTGCCGTTTTTCTTTTTGAGAAGCCCCCAGCCATGAGCAACGCACCCGCAACCCCGGTCACACAGCCCGGACTTGAGAGCCTGTCCAAATCCTTTGAGCCCGCTGCACTGGAAGCCCATTGGGGCCCCGAGTGGGAAAAACGCGGTTACGGCGTGGCCGGCTTCCGGGGCACCCAAGCGGCCAAAGACGGCGCACCAGCGTTCGCCATCCAGCTGCCACCACCTAACGTGACGGGCACGCTGCACATGGGCCACGCGTTCAACCAGACCATCATGGACTCGTTGACCCGCTACCACCGCATGTCGGGTTTCAACACCGCATGGATTCCCGGCACCGACCACGCGGGCATTGCCACGCAGATCGTGGTGGAGCGCCAGCTGCAAGCCAAAGGCATCAGCCGCCACGACATGGGCCCTACGCCTGCCGAAGCCCGCAAGAACTTTGTGAGCAAGGTCTGGGAGTGGAAAGAAGAGTCCGGCAGCACCATCACCAGCCAGATGCGCCGCATGGGCGACAGCGTGGACTGGAGCCGCGAATACTTCACGATGGACCCCAAGCTGTCCAAAACCGTGACCGAAACCTTTGTGCAGCTGTACGAGCAAGGCCTGATCTACCGTGGCAAGCGCCTGGTCAACTGGGACCCGGTGCTGCAAAGCGCGGTGTCTGACCTCGAAGTGGAAAGCGCCGAAGAAGACGGCTCGATGTGGCACATCCGTTATGACTTGGCCGATGGCTCAGGCAGCCTGACTGTGGCAACCACCCGACCCGAAACCCTGCTGGGCGACGTGGCCGTGATGGTGCACCCCGAAGACGAGCGCTACAAACACCTGATTGGCCAACAGGTCAACCTGCCACTGTGCGGCCGCACCATCCCCGTGATTGCCGACGACTATGTGGACAAGGACTTTGGCACCGGCGTGGTCAAAGTCACGCCAGCGCACGACACCAACGACTACCAGGTTGGCCAGCGCCACAAGCTGGAGATGATCTGCGTGCTGAACTTGGACGCGACCATCAACAACAATGCACCCGAAAAATACCGAGGCTTGGACCGCTTTGTGGCCCGCAAGGCCGTGGTGACCGACCTCGAAGCCGCTGGCGCTTTGGTGGAAGTGAAGAAACACAAACTCATGGTGCCCCGCTGCGCCCGTACCGGCCAAGTGATCGAGCCCATGCTGACCGACCAATGGTTCGTGGCCATGAACCAGGTGGGCCAAGGCGACGCCACCGGCAAGAGCATTGCCCAAAAAGCCATTGATGCGGTGCAATCAGGCGAAGTGAGCTTTGTGCCCGAAAACTGGGTGAACACTTACAACCAGTGGATGAACAACATCACCGACTGGTGCATCTCGCGCCAGCTCTGGTGGGGCCACCAGATTCCCGCTTGGTACGACGAAGACGGCAAGGTGTATGTGGCCCGCAACGAAGCTGAGGCGCAAGCCAAAGCCCCTGGCAAAACACTCAAGCGCGACGAAGACGTGTTGGATACTTGGTATTCCAGCGCCTTGGTGCCCTTCAGCACCATGGGCTGGCCCAACAACGCAGCTGGCGGCAGTGGTGCCGCCGGATCGGGCGATTTGGCGAGCGAAGCGAGTATGAGCACGACCGGCGGTGCCACTGCCGCCAGCGGAACAGACTACGACCTCTACCTCCCCAGCAGCGTCCTGGTCACCGGTTACGACATCATCTTCTTCTGGGTCGCCCGGATGATCATGATGACCACGCACTTCACCGGCAAAGTGCCCTTCAAACATGTGTACATCCACGGCCTGGTGCTCGACGCCCAAGGCAAAAAGATGAGCAAGTCCGAAGGCAACGTGCTCGACCCCGTTGACCTGATCGACGGCATCACGCTCGAGCCCCTGCTGGACA
>JAGNVG010000029.1:17397-20930 GCA_017986605.1 Limnohabitans sp. | reverse complement strand
GGCATGCAAAACCACCCGCTCACACCCATGACAGACGCCAACTTGGTACGTGTCATGCAGGCGCAAACGAAACGCAAGGTGGGTTTGATCGATTACAAAACCGTGGCACAGGGCGAAGGCGCGATCCGCGAACGCATCGCCGCACTGCGCGCCGAAGGCGTAGGCGTGGCCGTGGTGGACGCGACCAGCAACGACGACCTGCACCTGCTCGGGCCTGCCTTGAAGGGTATGCCGCTGGTGACTGCCGGTTCGGGCGTGGCCATTGGCCTGCCCGCCAACTTTGGCTTGAAGCCTTCATTGCAGGCGAGCCAATTGCCAGCAGCCAGTGGCTTGCAAGCGGTGGTCTCGGGCAGCTGCTCGCTGGCCACCAATGCGCAAGTAGCGCACTTCAAAGCCACTGGGCGACCCGCGATGGCGATCAACCCCGCCAGCCTGATGAACGGCCAAAGCGATGCCGTGGTGCAGCAGGTGCTGGCCTGGGCCGCGCCGCTGCTCCCGAACGGCCCGGTGTTGGTGTACTCCACCGCCGAGCCCGAAGCCGTCAAAGCCGTGCAGGCGCAGCTCGGTGTGGCCGAGGCGGGTGCTTTGGTCGAGCACGCGCTGGCCGCTGTCGCCCGTGGCTTGGTGAACCTGGGTGTGCTGCAGTTGGTGGTGGCGGGTGGCGAAACCTCGGGCGCTTGTGTGCAAGCGCTGGGCATTGCACAACTGCAAATCGGCCCACAAATCGACCCCGGTGTGCCGTGGTGCCATGCGCCCTTTGCCAACGCAGAAGGCGTTCACATCACGCTCAAGTCGGGCAACTTCGGCACCGAAGACTTCTTCAGCAAAGCCTTTACAGTGCTGGCATGAACCTCACCGAAACCCAAGCCCGTGAAGAAATCTGCCGCGTGAGCCTCAGCCTGTTCGAGCGCGGCTACGTGCACGCCACGGCGGGCAACATCAGCGTGCGCCTGGATGACGGCTTCCTCATCACGCCCACCGACGCTTGCTTGGGCTTTTTAGACCCTGCACGCTTGGCCAAGCTGGACCTGCAAGGCCAGCAGCTGAGTGGCGACAAAGGCAGCAAGACCATCGCCCTGCACCGCCAAATTTATGCAGCCGCTTGCGAGAGCGATGCTGACACGCGCTGCGTGATCCACACCCACAGCACACACTGCGTGGCGCTGAGCCTGAACGCCCACGGGCCTGAGTTACTGCCACCCATCACGCCCTACTTTGTGATGAAAGTGGGCCATGTACCGCTGGTGCGCTACCACCGCCCGGGCAGCTCCGATGCTGCGCATGAAGTGGCCGCATTGATCCGCAGCCACGCCGCGCAAGGCACACCGATCCGCGCCGTGATGCTGCCGCGCCTGGGGCCCAATGTGTGGCACGACAGCCCTGCAGCCGCCATGGCCACGCTCGAAGAACTCGAAGAAACTGCACGGCTCATGCTGCTGCAACCCGATACCCCGCCCCTGCGCGCCACCGACCTGGATGAACTGCGCCAAACATTTGGTGCCCGTTGGTAACCCTCGAAAGAACGCCATGCCCCGCTTTGCCGCCAACCTGTCGATGATGTACCCCGACCTGCCGTTTCTGGACCGCTTTGAAGCGGCGGCCAAAGACGGCTTCAAAGCCGTGGAATATTTGTTCCCCTACGCATTTCCCGCGCAAGAGTTAGCCGCGCGATTGAAAGCAAACGGCTTGCAGCAAGTGTTGTTCAACACGCCCTCTGGCGGGACCGAGACCGACAGCTTTGCCAAGGCTTGGGAAACAGGCAGTCGCGGCACAGCCAGCGTGCCTGGGTGCGAAGCCGAGTTCCGCACGGGCTTTGCGCAAGCCTTGATTTATGCAGAGGCCCTGAACTGCCCGCGCATCCACGCCATGGTGGGCTTACGCGCCGAGGGTGCCAGCGCTGAGGCCGCAGACGCCACCTTAGTCAGCAACTTGAAATGGGCCGCAGCCGAAGCGGCCAAAGCCGGACGCGATGTGCTGGTCGAGCCAATCAACACGCGCAGCGTGCCGGGCTTTCACCTGAACCGCCAGGACCACGCGCACCGCATCGTGCAAGCCGTGGGGGCGTCCAATGTCAAAGTACAAATGGACCTGTTCCACTGTCAAATTGTTGAAGGCGATTTGAGCGCCAAGATCGCCCAGTACCTGCCCACGGGCCAGGTTGGACATTTCCAAATCGCCGAGGTGCCCCACCGCCACGAGCCCGGCACAGGCGAAGTGAACTGGACACACATCTTCCAGGTCATCGACAAGGTGTCGGCCGAATGCGGCTGGGACGGCTGGATCGGCTGCGAGTACAACCCGGCTGATGCCACATCAGGCGGTACCTCGCGTGGCCTGGGCTGGGCCAAGGGCTATTTGTAAACGCACACCCGTCAGCGGCCATCGCGCTGCAAGTCTTCGGGCCAGCGCAGCACCTGTCCGGTTTGCTGCACCAGGGCCTGAAGGTCTTCAGGGCTGTCCACATCGGCGCGGTAATGGGCATTGGTGCTGAGCCAGTGGTGCACCTGCTGCGGGTGTTGCTGTTGCCACTGCCGCCCCCCCATGGACGGTGGTCCAGCCAAAATTTGCTCGGCCACCTGACGGCTGAACATGACCGGGTTGCCCGGCAATCCATCCACCACCGGGCGCACCAACGCTGTGTGACATGGTTTGTGGTCATATGCGGTGATCAAATCGGCGATGTCTTTCGCTTCGATCAGGGGCTGATCGGCCAACAGCACCAGCCAGGCATCTGCATGGGGCAACAAAGCCTGCAAGCCCAATCGCAATGAGGACGCCTGCCCCGCATCCGGATCGGGGTTGGTGAGCCACTGCACGGGCATGTCTGGCGCTGCCTGGCGAATGCGCTGGGCGTAGTGTCCCAGCACCACCACCACCTGCTGAACACCCGCATCAGCCAAGGCCAATCCCTGCCGCCTGAGCAAGGACACCCCATTCAATTCCAACAGACATTTGGGCCTGAAGCCCATGCGTGTGGCTGAGCCTGCGGCCAAAATCACCGCCGCCACTTTGACGGGGAAACCCTCGTCCTGCGAGTGCTGCTTGTCCATCCTTGTTTACCCCATCGCGGTGCCGCGCCCAATGCCCAACTTGCAGCGCATTGTGCACCCTCGACCTGAGCCTTGAAAAACCGTTAAAGTGATTCTTCTTTCGCTCAGGAGTCTTGAAATGAACGCCCCCTTGCACCGTGAAATGCCCGCCGGCACCCTGGACAGCGCCCAAGCGTTGAACGAAGTGACTCAGTCCTGGGACAACAACATCCTGTCCGAGCTGAAAAAATACATTGAAATCCCGGCCAAGTCACCCGCTTTTGATGGTGACTGGGCTGCACACGGTCACATTGAGACGGTGCTGCGCAACGCCGCGCAGTGGGTGGAAGCCCAAAAAGTGGAAGGGCTGCAACTCGAAATCATTCGCCTGCCAGGGCGCACACCCATCATCTTTTTTGAGGTGGCGGCCACGCGTGCCGCCGACCAAGGCAGTGGCCAGACGGTGCTGATGTACGGCCACCTGGACAAGCAGCCCGAGTTCAA
>JAGNVG010000029.1:0-17297 GCA_017986605.1 Limnohabitans sp. | reverse complement strand
TGCTCAACCGCACCTGGACACCCACCTTGAGCGTGACCGGGGCGGAGGGCTTTCCGGCGCTCAAAGACGCGGGCAATGTGCTCAGACCCTACACCGCCTTCAAACTCAGCCTGCGCCTGCCCCCGCTGGTCGACGCCACGCAAGCCGTGGCCGAGATGAAAGCCCTGCTCGAAGACAACGCACCCTACCAAGCCAAAGTCACCTTTGAAAGTGGCGGCGGTGCGACGGGCTGGAACGCGCCCGACACCTTGCCTTGGTTTGAACAAGCCCTCAACGCCTCCAGCCAAGCGCACTTTGGTGCGGGCGTGGGCTACATCGGCCAAGGCGGCACCATTCCGCTCATGAACATGCTCAGCGCCGGTTTCCCCAAAGCGCAGATGATGGTCTGCGGCGTGCTGGGCCCCAAGAGCAATGCGCATGGGCCGAACGAGTTTTTGCATGTGCCCTATGCCAAAAAACTCACCGCTGCCGTGGCCGAAGTCATGGCCCGCATGCCATGATGTTTTCGCAACGACTCTCCATCTCGCGCCCCACCGTCTCTGCTCTGCAAGGCACAGCGGGCCAGCTGGCGGTTTTTGATTGGGTCTTGCCTGCAGCACCGCCTTTGGGCACCGTGCTGTTGGTGCACGGCTTGGGCGAGCACGCCGGACGCTATGGCGAATTGGCGGCCAATTTGCACCAATGGGGTTTTGCGGTGCGCGCGTATGACCAGCAAGGCCACGGCCAATCCGAAGGTGCACGGGGTGACATGCTGCGCCCCGGCAGTTTGCAGGCCGATCTGTGCCGGGTGATCGACGACACTCGGCAGCGCCCGGACCTGGTGGGCACACCGCTCATCTTGCTGGGCCACAGCATGGGGGGCTTGGTGGTGGCCCGCACGCTGGCCGAACAACTGCGCCCAGTGGATGCAGCGGTGCTGTCTTCTCCGGCACTGGGTGCGTTCCCCAACTTGTTTCAGAAAATGCTGTTGGCCACCTTGCCCCGCGTGCTGCCCCACCTGCGGGTGGACAACGGCCTGAAAACCGAGTTCGTGTCGCGCGACCCGGATGTCGTCAAGGCCTACACAGCCGACCCGATGGTGCACCGACGCATTTCAGCGGGCTTGGCCGCATGGATTTTAGAAAACGGCGAGAAAACTTTGCACGATGCGGCGCAGTGGCAAGTGCCCACCTTGCTGCTCTACGCGGGCCAAGACAAGCTGGTCAACGCGCAAGCCACCGCTGACTTTGTTGACGCCGCGCCGCAGGCCGTGGTGCAGGCCCAGTGTTTTGAGGCTATGTACCACGAGATCTTCAACGACCTCTACCGCGCTCAGGTGTTCACCGCGCTCAAGCGCTGGCTGTTGGCACGCTTTTCTGCTTGATCACCATCCACACCAGCGCCAAGCCGGTCAGCGTCACGGGTAAAAGAGAGCCAATATTCAGCCAAGTCCAGCCCTGTGTGGTGACCAAGGCGCCAGATGCAAACGAAGTCACCGCCATGGTGGCAAACACAAAGAAGTTGATGGCCGCCTGACCTCTGTCTTTTTCAGCAGGGGTCCAGGCCTTCATGGCCAGCGTGGTGCTACCGGTAAACAGGAAGTTCCAGCCCAAGCCCAGCAAGAACAGCGAGATCAGGAACTGGTGCAGTTCGACCCCCGTCAATGCAATGGCGATGCAGGCGAAATTGATGAGCACACCCACCGCCATGATCTGCAGCGTGCCGAATTTTTTGATCAAGTGCCCTGTGAAGAAGCCCGGCGCGAACATGCCGATCACGTGCCACTCCAGCACCAGTGCCGCGTCGTCAAAACTGAAACCGCACACCTGCATGGCCAGCGGCGTGGCCGCCATCAAGAGGTTCATCACGCCATAACTCAAAGCTGCAGCAGCTGCGGCCACGATGAACACGGGCTGGCGCATGATCTCGGACAGTGGGCGGCCCACACTGTCGCCTGGCTTTTTGGCGGGTACGGCTGGGAAGCGAATGAAGTTCATGCACACCATGGCCAAAATCGCCACAATGCCGAGCGCCATGTAGGCGCCCAAAAACGGCACCTCGTACAAAGTGCGGGTGCGCGATGCCAAGTTGGGGCCGACGATGGCGCCGATCAAACCACCCGCCAGCACCAGCGAAACCGCTTTTTCCTTGAATCCATCAGCCGCCAACTCGGCTGCGGCAAAACGGTACAACTGACCGTTGGCGCTGTAGTACCCCGCAATGACCGTGGCCGCGACCAACAACCAGAAGTTGTGGCTCCAAGCGGCATAAGCGGCCAGCAGCGCCGAAAACAAGGCCACACCCAAACCCAGCTGAAACGACACCTTGCGCCCCCAGCGCGACTGGCTCTTGGCCACCAAGCCGGTTGAGAGTGCGCCCCCCACCACATAGCCCATGACCGGCAAAGTGGCCATCCAGCCCAGCGGCGCCATGGACAAACCTACCAAGCCGTTGATGGCGATGAAGGTCACATTGTTGGTGAAGAAGAGGCCTTGGCAGAGCGTGAGGAGAATCAGGTTAGCGTTCATACACGGCAGTGTATCGCCAGCCGCTTATGAAGCCCTGTCGCTTCGGTGCCCTCGCCGCAACAGAACCTGAGCGCACCGCCACTTTCGCTGAGAGGACTTCAGGCGCAAATGGCCAGCACCGCCAAGGGAGCGGTTTCAGCCCGCAGCACGCGCGGACCCAATGTGATCGGCACAAAACCAGCGGCCAGGGCGCTGGCCTCTTCGTTGGGGCTGAGACCCCCTTCGGGCCCACTGAGCACCGTGACGGGCGCACAGCCGGGCATGGCCGAAAGGGCTTGCGTGCCTTCTGACAAAGACAACACCCAGCGCTCTCCGGCTTCGGCACGTGCCAACCAGTCTTTGAGGGTCACGGCTGCGTGCACCATCGGCACCCGATTGCGACCGCACTGCTCGGCGGCAGCCACGGCCACGCCCTGCCAGTGCGCCAGTTTTTTCTCAGCGCGTTCGCCTTTGAGCTTGAGCACACTGCGCTCGGCCACCAAGGGGGTGATGCTGGCCACGCCCAACTCAGTGGCTTTTTCAACCAACCAGTCCATGCGCTCGTTGGCGGTGATGCCTGCCAGCAGGTGCACTGGGCGGGCAGCCTCGCGCTCGATCGGGTTGTGGACGCCCACCTCGACATCGACATCGCTGCGGCCCATGCGGGTGACGGTGGCGTCAAATTCGCCGCCTTCGCCGTTGAACAAGGTGATCACATCGCCCGGTTGCAGGCGCAGCACCTGCACATGGCGGGCAGCGCCAGCAGGCAGACTGAGCGCCAAGCCTGTTTGCAGGGGAGCGGGGCAATAGAAACGGGGCATGAGGTATTACATCCGTCCGTAAGCGAAGCCGACCTGGGGCGTCGTGCCCTCGATTTCGTCGATCAGCTTGAGCAACGGACCCAGCTCGCGGTAACGGTCGCAGGCCTTGCGGATGTAATGGATAAAGCGCGGTGCGTCGGCCAGGTATTTGGGCTTGCCATCGCGCAGGGTCAGGCGAGCAAAGATGCCCGCCACTTTGAGGTGGCGCTGCAGGCCCATCCACTCGACTGCGCGGTAAAACGCGCCAAAGTCGCTGTGCCAGTCTTCAAAATCCATCAAGCCCGCTTTGCGGGCTTTTTCCCAGTAGCGGATGGTGATGTCCAGCACGAAATCTTCGTCCCAGGTCAAAAACGCATCGCGCATCAGGCTGGCCACGTCGTAAGTGACGGGGCCATACACCGCGTCCTGGAAGTCCAGCACACCCAGTTGTTGGCTTTGTGGACCCGTGCCGTGGGGCATCATCAGGTTGCGCGGCATGAAGTCGCGATGCACATACACGCTGGGCGCGGCCAGGTTGCGCTGAACGATCAGCGCAAACGCCTTGTCCACCGTCTCTTTGTCTTGGCCTTCGAGCTGCACTTTTTTGTGCTGCCCCAGATACCAATCCGGGAACAGACTCAACTCGCGGTTGAGCAAAGCTGCGTCATAGGGTGGCAATACGCCCGGACGTGAGGCCAGTTGCCATTGAACCAACGTGTCGACCGCCTGCATGTACAAACCATGATTGGCCTGCGGGCGTTCCGCATCGATGGCCGACATCATGGTGGCGTTGCCCAGATCGGTCAGCAGCATGAAGCCATGAGCCTCGTGCCAGTCCAGCACCTTGGGGGCATTCAGGCCTGCGTCTTGCATCAAGGCGGCAATGCGGACAAAAGGCTCCGAGTTCTCTTTGTCGGGCGGCGCGTCCATGACAATGAGGCTGTCACCGTGCACCGTGTCCACGCGCAAGTAACGCCGGAAACTGGCATCGGCCGATGCTATGCGCAAGGTGGCTGGCAAAAGTCCTTGCGCAGCGGCGATGCCTGCGATCCAGTGTTGGAACAAGCCCTGACGAACAGGATCGGCCCAGCTGACTTCAGAAACAGGCGCGGGCGAAGGAATTGGGGATAAGGAGGGGTGGCTCATGGATAATCCCATTCTACAAAGCCTGCTGGCCCTCACTCAGGGCCAAGGCAGGCGACTTCATTTCCCAATTTTCCCTATTTGTGCTCCTCCATTCCGTTTCGCCATCCCTGTCACTGACCCCCGCTTCCATCTCGGCGCCACGCGCTGTGGCTGTGGCGGCGGCCTTGTTGACGCTGGGTGTCAGTTGGGCCCAGACCCAACCCAGCGGGTTGAGCTTGCGCAGCAGTCCCTTGCTCGAAGAAAAAGTCTCTGAGCGTCAGCAAGCTGAAGGGGCCGTTTTTGTGAAGGGGCAACAGATCACCGCGCGCCCCGACATGGATTTGGTGATCGAGGGTCAAGCGAGCATCCGCCGACCAGGCCTCGCGGTCAGCGCCGACAAGCTCGATTACGACCAAACACAAGATGTGGTGAAGGCCTCGGGCAACGTCCGCGTCAGCACGGAAACCAGTGTTTTCACAGGCCCACGGCTGAACCTCAAAGTGGACAGCTTTCAGGGCACCTTTGAGAAACCCGATTTTGAGCTGTTCAACACCGGCGGCTATGGCCAGACAGCTCAAGTGGAATTTGTGGACAACAAGCGCACCATCATGCGCCAAGCCAGTTACACCACTTGCCGCCGTACGCCGGGTCCGGAGTGGTTGCCCGAATGGCTTCTGAAGGCCACCCAGCTGACGATCGATGAAGAAGAGTCCAGCATCCAGGCCAAAGGGGTGCAGTTCCGCTTTCAGGACGTTCCGATTTTTGCAGCCCCCTCGGTCAGTTTGCCCTTGTCAGGCGAAAGAAAATCCGGCCTGCTGCCGCCATTGCTCAGCATCGACACGGTCAACGGCATCGAGGTCGCTCAACCCTATTATTTCGATATTGCCCCCAACCGCGATGCGACGGTGATCACCCATGTCATGAGCCAACGCGGCATCGCCGCTGACTCGGAATTTCGCTACTTGGAGCGGGATTACAGCGGTCACATCCGTTTGAATCTGATGCCCTCCGACAAATTGCGCGACAACCGCCGATGGGGACTGTCCACGCAACACAACGCGAGCATCGACACCGGACTGGAAAACGTGGGCCGGGTCAATCTGGGCTTGACTTTGAACAGGGTCAGTGACGACAACTATTGGCGAGACTTTTCTCGCTCTGGCTTGTCGGGCCAGACTTTGACACAGCGTGTTCTGCCTTCGACGGGTGTTTTGTCTTGGAGCCGCGGCGATTTGAGCATGACCGCCCAAGTCCAGCGTTGGCAAAACCTGCAAGACGCGGCCCCCCCCTATGACAGAGCACCACAAGTCACCTTGCGTTATGGTCAATGGAATGCCGAAGGCTTGGATTGGTCATTGGTGGCCGACACCACTCGCTTTGAAGCCGATTTTTCCCGTGTGCCCAGCCTCATTGGCACGCTGCCACGCAACGGCGAGCGAAGCTACGTACAGGCTCAAGTGAGTCGCCCCTGGATTCGACCTTGGGGCTTTTTCACGCCCAAGGTGCAACTGCACGCCACACGCTACCAGATGGATCGCGCACTCGACAACGGCGCATTGGCTGTGAACCGTGTGCTGCCGACCTTCAGTGTGGATTCCGGCCTTGTCTTTGAACGCGAAACCCGCTGGTTTGGACGCAATGTGTTACAGACCCTGGAGCCCAGAGCGTTTTACGCCCGCACCCCTTACAAAAACCAGACCATGCTGCCGGTCTACGACAGCGGTGCCACCGATTTCAACTTGTCGACCATCTTCAGCGAAAACGCTTATGTCGGCCAAGACCGCTTGGTGGACAACGATGCGCTGACACTGGGCTTGAGCAGCCGTTTTCTCGATGCAAGCACTGGCGCGGAAATGCTTCGGGTGGGTATGGCCCAGCGCATCCGGTTTTCAGATCAACAGGTTGTTCTGCCAGACCAAACGGCCAGCACGGCAGGCCTGAGTGACATTTTGTTGGGTGCAGGTATTCGCTGGGACGACCGCTGGTCATTTGACGCCACGGTTCAGGCCAAAAACCAGACACATGAAATCAGCAGAACCACATTTCAAGGGCGCTACAGCCCCAGCCCCTACCGCGTCATCAACATGGCTTACCGGGCCAACAACCAGCTCACACCCAAGACCGAGTTTGTCGACCTCGGCTGGCAATGGCCTTTGAGTGATCTGACCGGCAAGACCGACCGCTCATCGGAATCGGCGTGGACACGCAGCGCCGGACAAGGCTTGGGCCCTGATCGCTGGTACACCGTAGGTCGCCTCAACTACAGTCTCAAGGAGCGCAGCCTGGTGGACACCCTGATTGGGCTCGAATACGATGCAGGCTGCTGGCTGGGTCGGGTGGCGTTTGAGCGACTGCAAACCAATATTTCAACCGGCAGCCCCACCAGTGCGACCAGTCGCATTCTTTTCCAACTCGAATTCGTCGGTTTTGCACGCGTTGGCATCAGCCCCTTAAAGCACCTCAGTGACAACATTCCCCGCTACCAATACCTGCGCGACAGCGCGGTTCAACCCAGTCGGTTCCAGCACTATGAATGATCTGTTTTCTCCCGTCCGCTCAGCTTTGCTGGCGACCATCCTGGGTGCAGTCAGTCTGCTCCATCCGTCTTCTTCCTGGGCGCAAGCCTCCCAGCAGCCCATCCGCCAAGCAGACTTCATCGTGGCGGTGGTGAATTCGGAGCCCATCACCAACCAGGAAGTCCAGGTCTTGCGACAGCGCTTGGCCAAAGAAGCCTCTGCGCGTGGCAACAGCCCCTCAAGCACTGAGCTCACCCAATTGGCGGTTGAACAGCTGATCAATGAAAAAGCACAGTTGCAGCAAGCGCGGGAGGCGGGCATCAAGATTGAAGACGAGGCCATTGAGCAA
The DNA here is from genome assembly GCA_017986605.1 of Limnohabitans sp. GTDB lineage: Bacteria > Pseudomonadota > Gammaproteobacteria > Burkholderiales > Burkholderiaceae_C > Limnohabitans_A. The sequence continues at coordinate 10,021 of JAGNVG010000029.1, read as the reverse complement.
GCAGAGTTGAACGTTGCAGCCAGCAACCAATTGACACGCGAAGAAATGCACAAACGCTTGGCACAAGACGGCATCACAGTGGCCTCTTTCCGTGATCAATTACGCACTCAGCTGACGCTCAGCCGCTTGCGCGAACGCGAGGTCGAGGGACGTGTGCGCATCAGTGATCTTGAAGTCTCTCAATTTTTGCGCGAGCAACTGCAGACCCAAGCGACTCAGGTGCCCCCCGAACTGAATTTGGGCATGATCCTGATTGCCGTACCGGAAAACAGCAACGAGACCGAAATCAAAACCTTGAGCGAGCGTGCTGCAGACATTGCACGTCGTGCGCGTGCTGGTGAAAACTTCGCCGAATTGGCTAAGAACTTTTCTCAAGCCACCGACCGCGGCGCCAACGGCGGCAGCATGGGTCTGCGCCCCGCAGATCGCTATCCCGACCTGTTTGTGAACACCACCCGCACCTTGAATGTGGGTGACGTGGCTGCGCCTGTCCGCTCTGCCGCTGGCTTTCATGTGCTCAAGGTCCTGGAGCGCCGACAAGCCACCACCTTGCTGATCACCCAAACACGTGCTCGCCACATTTTGCTGCGCCCCACCGCACAAATGACGCAAGCCCAAGCCGTGGCCAAACTGGCCGAAGTGCGACAAGCCGTGGTCTCTGGCAAAGCCGATTTCGCTGTTTTAGCTCGTGAGATGTCACAAGACGGCAGCGCACAACAAGGTGGCGACTTGGGTTGGGCCAACCCCGGCATGTTTGTGCCAGAGTTTGAACAAGTCATGAACCGTCTGCGCCCTGGTCAAGTTGCCGAGCCTTTGGTCTCGCGCTTTGGCGTGCACCTCATCGAAGTGACAGACCGTCGTAATGCACCGATGAGCGAGCAGGACCAACGCACCATGGCACGCAATGTCTTGCGCGAAAAGAAGCTCGACGAAACCTATGCCACCTGGGTCCAAGACATCCGGGGTCGGGCTTATGTTGAGATGCGCGAGCCACCCCAATGAAACACATTGCCCGCAAACGATTCGGCCAGCATTTCCTGACCGATGGCGGCATCATCGATGCCATTGTTGATGCCATCCACCCCGAGTCGGCTCAGCCCATGGTGGAGATCGGCCCCGGCTTGGCCGCATTGACACAGCCTCTGGTGGAGCGTCTGGGGCATCTGACGGTGATCGAGCTGGACCGAGATCTGGCGGTGCGTTTACGCGAACACCCGCACCTGTCTGTGGTGGAGTCCGATGTCCTGAAAGTGGATTTCCGGGCCTTGGCCACTCAGATGCTGGCCAAGACCCCATCGACTGGCTCTACAACCAAAATCCGAGTCGTCGGCAATCTGCCCTACAACATCTCGACCCCCATCCTGTTCCATTTACTGGCGCAGGTGGATGTGATCGAAGACCAGCACTTCATGCTGCAAAAAGAAGTCATTGACCGCATGGTGGCCAAACCTGCCACCTCGGACTACAGCCGCCTGTCGGTCATGCTGCAATGGCGTTACGAGATGGCCAACGTGTTGTTTGTGCCGCCAGAGAGCTTCGACCCGCCCCCGCGCGTCGACAGTGCTGTGGTGCGCATGGTCCCCTTGGCCGAACCGCCGCTGGTCAACGTCAAAACACTGGAAACGCTGGTGCAGGTGGCCTTCAGCCAACGCCGCAAGATCTTGCGCAACACCTTGGGCAAATGGCTGGATGAAAAAGGCTTTGCAGGTCATTTTGATTTGCAACGCCGTGCTGAAGAAGTGCCCGTGGCCGAGTTTGTGGCTTTGGCCCAAGCGGTTTGAACTGAGAAACGACAGCGCAACGAAAAAGCCCCGCATGGCGGGGCTTTTTGCATCTCGGCCCCATTGAAAGGGGCCGCATGGAACGTCAGGCGGCGGCGAGCCAGTAACCTGCGTTGAATGGGCTGCTCATGCGCAGCGCCAAAGGCGAGACATCCACCAGTTTGTCGGTGGGCATTTTTTCGCCTTCTTCGATCGATTCGGCCATCACGGCGTCTTCGGTTGTTTGTGCCTCAATCGCCCGTCCTGCTTGGCTGTTTTGCGCAGAACGGGCTACAGAAAAGAATAGAAGCATCGGAAGGGTATCTTCCTGTCTCCCCAGTAATCGGCGGTGTCACGGAAGATGTCCAGCAATTGCTCGCGGGCTTCTTTGTCAAATTTGACGTGCGCAGGAATTTGCTCCAGCACCACGATGAAGCCAGGCTGTGGGCCTGACTTGTGCAAGGGGTCGGTCATGCAGTCGTACAAGGCATCAAAGTTCTTGCCAAAATGCGAAGGCAGCGTGAATTGCGCACCAATCAGGTCCAGCACGTCTTGTTTGCTCTGGGCTTCGGCCAGGTTGGCGTACAAAAAGTGGTGGCCCAAACCTTGGGCGGCCTCTTGCAAGTCGCTCACGCGGTAGGCGCGAATCGACTGCACGATGTTAGACCGCACGCCCTTCAGGGGCGCCTCTTGGTCGTGACGAATCGGCGTGTCCATCTCCGTGGTCTTTCTCTAAAGTCAAAAAATCAAGGCTTGTCGACGATCACGCGAAAACTCGCGTAATGGTCCTGTGTGTAGTAGCAGGTCTGAGGACTTCGGGGAATCTGGCCACCGCAAACGATGCGCCGCGCTCCGCGATGCTTCACACCAGGCGTTCTGACGGTGTATTCACGGTAAAACCCCCGCGCTTCGCGAGGCAGAAGTCGCTCACGATTGCCAAAAACCGTCCCGTCCTTTTCGTAAGGAAAAGGACCCCCCTTGCGGATGAGTTGGTACGTTTCTTGGCCTTCTCGCGGCAAATCTGTCACCGACAAAGTCGATGAAGTTTGGGCTTCGGTGGCTGAACGAGCCTGCACCAAAAAAGTGCAAATTGATAACACCAACCCCAGAAGCACTGGCATCCAGCGCTGCAGGGTGGTCATTTGTCGCGCCACCTTCATGAAAACACCTTTCAGAAGTCCCCGGGTTAACCCGAACACTCGAAGGCGCTAGTGTGAAGCAAACCGCGTAAAAAAGCAAGCGAATGCCCAATAAACAGGCAAAACCTGTCTGGGCATTCTCCCATCAAGTGAGCGCTTGCTGTCGTTTTATGGCTTAACGAGCTGCGTTGGCATCAGCCACCGTGAGGGCTGTCATGTTCACAATCCGCCGCACGGTGGTGCTGGATGTCAGGATATGAACCGGCTTGGCAGCACCCAACAGAACGGGGCCAACGGCAATGTTGCCGCCCGCTGCGGTCTTGAGCAGGTTGTAGGCGATGTTGGCGGCATCGATATTTGGCAATACCAACAAATTCGCGTCGCCAATCAAACTGCTGTTGGGCATGATGGCCTGACGGGCCGCCGCATCCAATGCCACGTCACCGTGCATTTCACCATCCACTTCGAGCCAAGGGGCCTTTTGGCGCAGCAGCTCCAACACATCGCGCATCTTGACGGCGCTGGGCTGGTTGGACGAACCGAAGTTCGAATGGGACAACAAAGCCGCCTTGGGCTTGAGGCCAAAACGGCGCATTTCTTCAGCCGCCATGATGGTGAACTCGGCCAACTGCTCGGCTGTGGGGTCGTAGTTGATGTGGGTATCGACCATGAACACCTGACGGCCGGGCAACATCAAACCGTTCATGCAGGCATAGGTGTTGACGCCTGCGCGCTTACCAATGACCTGATCGATGTAGCTCAGGTGCATGGGGTTGGTGCCCCAAGTGCCGCAAATCATGCCATCCACATCGCCTTTGTGCAGCAACATGGCGCCAATGAGCGACAAACGGCGGCGCATTTCGATTTTGGCCATTTGCTCCGTCATGCCTTTGCGCTCAGTCAAGCGATGGTAGGTCTGCCAGAAATCACGGTAGCGGTGGTCCATTTCGACGTTGACGACGTCGTAGTCCAACTCCTCTCTCAGGCGCAGACCGAATTTCTCGATGCGCTCGGCGATCACGGCAGGACGACCGATCAAGGTCGGACGGGCAATGCCTTCATCGACCACGATCTGGGCTGCACGCAAGACGCGTTCTTCTTCACCTTCGCTGTAGGCAATGCGTTTCTTCAAGGCGCGCTTGGCGGCCGTGAAGATCGGCTTCATCATGGTGCCCGAGGCATAGACAAAGCCTTGGAGCTTCTCACGGTACGCGTCCATGTCGGCGATCGGGCGCGAGGCCACACCGCTGTCTGCAGCAGCTTGCGCCACGGCTGGCGCAATTTTCATCATCAAGCGGGGATCGAACGGCTTGGGAATCAAATATTCCGGACCAAAGGCCAGCGGCTCACCCACATAAGCGGCCGCCACCACCTCGCTTTGCTCGGCTTGTGCCAACTCTGAAATGGCATGCACTGCCGCAATTTCCATCTCGAGTGTGATGGTGGTTGCGCCGCAGTCCAAGGCACCCCGGAAAATGTAGGGGAAGCACAGGACGTTGTTGACCTGGTTGGGGTAGTCGGTGCGCCCAGTGGCCATGATCGCGTCGTCACGCACGGCCTTGACATCTTCAGGGTTGATTTCGGGATTGGGATTGGCCAAAGCAAAGATCAGCGGCTTGGCCGCCATGGACTTCACCATGTCCTGCTTGAGCACCCCCCCTGCGGACAAGCCCAAGAACACATCAGCGCCGGCAATCACTTCGCGCAGCGTGCGGTGCTCGGTTTTTTGCACGAACTGGATTTTGTCTTCGTCCATCAGCTCGGTACGACCTTCGTAGACCACGCCAGCCAAATCGGTCACCCAAATGTTTTCACGCGGGATGCCCAGCTTGACCAGCAGCCCCAAGCAAGCCAAGGCAGCAGCGCCTGCGCCAGAGGTGACCAGCTTGATTTTTTTGGGGTCTTTGCCCACGATCTTCAAACCGTTGAGGATCGCCGCGCCCACCACAATGGCGGTGCCGTGCTGGTCATCGTGAAAGACCGGGATCTTCATGCGCTCGCGCAGCTTGCGCTCAATGTAGAAGCAGTCCGGTGCCTTGATGTCTTCAAGGTTGATGCCGCCAAACGTCGGCTCCAACGAAGCGATGATCTCGACCAACTTGTCGGGGTCTTTTTCGTTGATCTCGATGTCGAACACGTCGATGCCCGAGAACTTCTTGAACAGCACGCCCTTGCCTTCCATGACCGGCTTGCTGGCCAAGGGGCCAATGTCACCCAAGCCCAGCACGGCGGTGCCGTTGGTCACCACACCCACCAAGTTGCCTCGGCTGGTGTACTTGAAAGCATTGGCCGGGTCTTTGACGATTTCTTCACAGGGTGCGGCCACGCCAGGTGAGTAGGCCAGTGCGAGGTCGTGTTGGTTGACCAACTGCTTGGTCGCAGCGATGGCAACTTTGCCAGGGGTGGGGAACTCGTGGTATTCGAGAGCGGCTTTGCGCAACTGAGCGCGTTTTTCTTCGGCTTGGACCTGGTTGGTCATTGTTTTGCTCCGTTGTAGGGATGTGCTGTCAGGCTTGCCGGGGTTCAGCAGCCAATCTGGATGACAAATGATTTGTCAACATCCAGGGCGACAGTCAGACAGTATTTTCATTGTAGACCCCTGATTCGAGGGATCAGGCCTGGGTAATGCCCCTCGCAAGTGAGTTGGCTTTTGACTTTTGCGCACAAATGGCGGCATTCAACGCAAATGCTTCCACGCTTTGTGCTTCAGGGCTTGCGCCACACTGATGGATTGCGGACCCGAAATGACTTCGAAACGGGCACCCGCTTGCAAGCGACCCGGCCGGTCCACCGCGAGATAAAACCCGCAACGCCCGCTTTGCACCATGTCTTTGGCCGCATGGGTGTAACCCATGACCGCGTTGAATTTGCCGCAGGGCTCACGCGGCTGCGTCACACGCAAAACCACATCACCAAAGTCCAAGCTGTCGCCGATGAAAATATGTTCTTCCAGCAGGCCTTGCAGGCTGAGGTTTTCACCCAGATAACCGGGGGCCAGCTCTTCCACGAACATCGTTGCGCCCTGCGTCTGGCGCTGGGTTTGCCACCAAGTCAGATGCTCTGAAGGCAAGGCATACACCGCCTTGCTCAGGCCGCCATGCACACTCAGATCGGCCTGTTCGTCGCCGGCCAAACCCAGCGGTCCCACGGACACAGGGCCTTGCACGGGGGTCTTGCCAATGGCCGACATGAGCTTGCGCCCACCCACCATGAGCGGCTGAACCTGGCCGACTTGGATCGACCGCACACAGGTGCCTTGAAGTCCCGTCATGTGACTCAGGCTTTCATCAAGGCTTCAATCTCCTCGGCCTTGACCGGCACACCACGGGTGATCAACTCACACCCGGTGGCTGTGACGATGGCGTCGTCTTCGATGCGGATGCCAATGTTGTGGAATTGCTCGGGCACGCCGGGTGCAGGGCGCACATACAAGCCCGGCTCGATGGTCAGCACCATGCCCGGCTGCAGGATGCGGCTCGGGCGGTCTTTGATCAACTCGCCGCTCAGCGGGTCTAGGCGTTCGCTGATCTGGCCCACCTGTGAAGGCTCCACATAACTGCCGCAATCGTGCACGTCCATGCCCAGCCAGTGGCCGGTGCGGTGCATGTAGAACTGGAAATAGCTGCGGTTGGCGATCACGTCTTGCGCATGGCCCACCTTGTTTTTGTCGAGCAGGCCCACATCGAGCAGGCCCTGCGCCAGCACGGCCACCGTGGCTTCGTGCGGATCGACAAAGCGGGCACCCGCCTTGGTGGCCGCGACGGCGGCGTCTTGGGATGCAAGCACAAGGTCGTACAAGGCGCGTTGCGGCCCGGTGAATGTGCCGTTGGCCGGGAAGGTGCGGGTGATGTCGCTGGCGTAGCCGTCCAGCTCGCAACCGGCGTCGATCAGCACCAGGTCACCGTCGCGGATCAGGCCCGCATCGGCACGGTAATGCAACACGCAGGCATTGGCACCACCGGCCACGATAGAGCCATAGGCCGGGTATTGCGAGCCGTGCTGGCGGAACTCGTGCAGCAACTCGGCGTCCAAGTGGTATTCGCGCACCTCTTGCCCCGCACGCAGCATGGCTGCGCTGCGCTGCATGGCGCGGATGTGGGCGCGAGCGCTGATGGCGCTGGCGCGGCGCATGATGTCTTGCTCGTGCGCGTCTTTCACCAGCCGCATCTCGTCCAACAGGCTGCACAGATCGCGCTGCTGCTCGGGGCACAAAGCGCCATAACGCACCCGCGCACGCACCGACTGCAGCCAGCCGTTCACCAAACTCTCCAGCCCTGTGTGGATGGCAAAGGGGTACCAAACGGTGCTGCGGTTTTCCAGCAACTTGGGCATCTGCGCGGCCATTTCGCCGATGGGCAAAGCCCGGCTCACGCCCAAAGCAGCGGGTGCCGCGTCTGGCCCCAAGCGGATGCCGTCCCAAATTTCGCGCTCGAGGTCTTTGGCTTGGCAAAACAGCGTGCACTCGCCCTCAGCCGTGATCACCAAGCTGGCGTTCGGCTCGGTGAACCCGGTCAGGTAATAAAAGTAGCTGTCATGCCGGTACAGGTAGTCGCTGTCGCGGTTGCGCTGGCGCTCGGGCGCGGTGGGGATGATGGCGATACCGCCTGCGCCCAGTTGGGCAGCGAGGCGGGCACGGCGTTGGGCGTAGAGGGCGTTAGAAGTCATCTGAACATTGTAGGAGGCCGCCCCTAGGTTCGAGTGCGTTCAGGGCGCTAGACCCATTCGTGAGCAGGGGCTCGCTTGCACGAAAGACGATATCTTGGAGAAACTTAGCCTTGATTGAGCTGCGCCAGCCGCTCCGGCGTGCCCACATCGGTCCAGTCGCCCACATACACCTCACCCGTCACCTGCCCACGGTCCATCGCCGCACGCAACAAGGGAGCCAGCGCCAGCGCGGCGCCCTGGGGGTTGCCCGCAGGCACACCGCAATCGGCAAAAAAGGCTTTTTTGTACAGCGCGATGGTGCTGAAGGTGTGGTCACGGCCTGCCGCCCCTTTGGGCAGGCTCAGCACCTGGCCTTCGGCTGACAAGCCAAAGTCTCCGCCCAGGTTGTGCGCCGGGTTGGGCACCAACCACAGGTGGGCCAATGCAGGGCTGGCGACAAAGCGTTGAAAGGCCTGGGCCGTGAACACGAAATCGGGCGCAAACACATCGCCGGCCACCACCCAAAACACCTCAGCCAAGCGGGGCAGGGCGCGAACAATGCCGCCAGCGGTTTCCAGCGCTTGGCCAAAGTCCTGGCCTTCGTGGGAGTAACTGATCTGCACCTCGGGCAAGCCGGGCCAAGTGGCGCGGTCGCCAAAGTGAGCCGGAATTTGCTCACCCAACCAGGCGGTATTGACCAGTTGATGGAGAAAACCGCCCCGTGCCAAGGCCTGCATGGGCCACTGCATGAGTGGCTGGCCGCGCACGGACAGCATGGGCTTGGGGGTGGTGTCGGTGAGGGGGCGCATGCGCTCGCCGCGTCCTGCGGCGAGGACCATGGCTTGGGCAAGTGGCGTGGACAAAGAGGTCATGCAGCGATGTTGCCACGGTTGCGTGTCGATTCATGGCCCCTTTGCCGCCAACAGCCCCTGTCCCTCTCTGTGCCGGTTACGTACCGATGTAACCGTCTGGCTTGCCTGCAGGTCCCGAAGGGGGGCCGACTCGGCCGTTAAAATAAGGGGTTTTCCCGAATTTTTACCCGGAGTTGCCCTACATGGCCAATACACACAACATGGCGAACGCCATCCGCGCCCTCGCAATGGACGCCGTTCAACAAGCCAACTCCGGTCACCCCGGTGCGCCCATGGGCATGGCCGACATGGCCGTGGCGCTGTGGGGTGATCACCTGCAACACAACCCCAGCAACCCGCACTGGGCCAACCGCGACCGCTTTGTGCTGTCCAACGGCCACGCCTCGATGCTGATTTATTCGGTGCTGCACCTGACCGGCTACAAGCTGTCGGTCGATGACCTGAAAAACTTCCGCACGCTGCACAGCAAAACCGCAGGCCACCCCGAAGTAGGCGTGACCCCCGGCGTGGAAACCACCACCGGCCCACTGGGTCAGGGCATCACCAACGCCGTGGGCATGGCGCTGGCCGAAAAAATGCTGGCCGCGGAGTTCAACCAAGCTGGCCACAAGATCGTCAACCACCACACTTATGTGTTCTTGGGTGACGGTTGCCTGATGGAAGGCATCAGTCACGAAGCTGTGGCCTTGGCTGGTGCCTGGAAGCTGAACAAACTGATCGCCCTGTACGACGACAACGGCATCTCGATCGACGGCAAAGTCGCCCCTTGGTTCATCGACAACACGCCCCAGCGCTTTGCCGCCTGCGGCTGGAACGTGATCGACGCCGTGGACGGCCACGACGCAGCGGCCGTGTCCAAAGCCATCGCTGCCGCCAAGCACAGCGCCGACAAGCCTACGTTGATCGTCTGCAAGACCGCCATCGGCAAGGGTTCACCCAACCGTGCAGGCACCTCCAAAGCCCACGGCGAACCTCTGGGCGCTGAAGAAATCAAACTCACCCGCGAAGCCCTGGGCTGGACGGCCGAGCCCTTCAAGATCCCCAAAGAGGTCTACGCAGACTGGGACGCCAAGGCCGCTGGCAAAGCCCGCGAAGCCGAGTGGAACACCACATTTGCCGCTTACAAAGCCGCCTTCCCGGCACAAGCCAAAGAATTTGTGCGCCGCATGAAGGGCGACTTGCCCAAGAACTTCAACCAAGTGGCGTTTGACGCCGTGGTGGCCGCCCACACCAAGGGCGAAACCGTGGCCAGCCGCAAGGCCAGCCAGCTGGCGCTGGAAGCCTTCACTGCTGCCCTGCCCGAAATGCTGGGCGGCTCGGCCGACCTGACCGGCTCCAACCTGACCAACACCAAGAGCACCGCCGCTTTCCGCGTGGACTTGGCTGGTGACGTGGTCAAAACCGAAGACGGCAAAATCGGCCGCCACATCAACTACGGCGTGCGCGAATTCGGCATGGCCGCCATCATGAACGGCGTTGCGTTACATGGCGGTTACATCCCCTACGGCGGTACCTTCCTGACCTTCAGCGATTACTCGCGCAACGCCATCCGCATGGCCGCGCTGATGAAGCAACGTGTGATCCACGTCTTCACCCACGACTCCAT
>JAGNVG010000138.1 GCA_017986605.1 Limnohabitans sp. | reverse complement strand
CCGTCACCGGCGTGCATGTGCAGCGCCACCCACACGCGGCCTTTGAGCACGCGTTGGTGAATGGCCGTGACTTCGGTCAGGATCGGCAGGAAGGCCGAGCCCGAAAAAATGTTTTGGAAAGCCGGGCGGATTTGCGTCTTCCAGCTGGCACGCAGGCTGTGCTCTTGCAGCTGAGGGAACAGCGCGTCGACATCACTCAACCAGCCTTGCCATTGGGCCTGCACCTCGCGCACCACGGCCAGGGCTTGTGCCACGCGGTCTTCCAGCAACTCGGCCGATGGAATGTCGCTGGCGTCGTCTTGCTTGCCCAAAGGCAGGTTGCCCTTTTCCAGAAAATCTTCCAGCTCACGGCAAAACTGCAGCTTGTTGCGCAGGCTCAGCTCGATGTTGATGCGCTCGATACCGTCGGTGTATTCGGCCATGCGCGGCAGCGGGATCACCACGTCTTCGTTGACCTTGAAGGCGTTGGTGTGGCGCGAAATAGCCGCTGTCTTTTTGCGGTCGTGCCAGAACTTTTTACGCGCTTCGGGGCTGATGGCAATGAAGCCCTCGCCGCTACGCGAGTTGGCGATGCGCACGATCTCGCTGGTCGCCTTGGCCACGTCGTCGGCGTTGTCACCGGCGATGTCACCGATCAAGACCATCTTGGGAAAGCCACCTCGCTTGCTCTTGGTGGAATAACCCACGGCCCGCAAATAGCGGTCGTCCAGGTGCTCCAAACCGGCCATCACGGTGCCGGTGCGCTTTTGCTCGGCAAACATGAAGTCTTTGATCTCGACGATGCTGGGCACGGCCTCGCGGGCGTGGCCAAAAAACTCCATGCACACGGTGCGGGTGTGGGTGGGCATGCGGTGCACGACCCAGCGGGCGCTGGTGATCAGGCCGTCGCAGCCTTCTTTTTGCACACCAGGCAGGCCGCTCAAAAACTTGTCGGTCACGTCCTTGCCCAGGCCTTCCTTGCGAAAAGTCTTGCCCGGGATCACCAGGGTTTCGGTGCGGATCGGGGTTTTGCCGTCGGCTTTGAAGTAGCGCAACTCAAAAGTGGCAACCTCGGCGTCATGGATCTTGCCCATGTTGTGGTCCATGCGCACCACATCCAGCCATTCGGCGTCGGGCGTGACCATGCGCCAGCTGGCCAAGTTGTCGAGCGCTGTGCCCCACAACACCGCTTTTTTGCCACCCGCGTTCATGGCGATGTTGCCGCCCACGCAGCTGGCCTCGGCCGAAGTCGGGTCCACCGCAAAGACAAAACCGCCGCGCTCGGCCGCATCGGCCACGCGCTGAGTCACCACACCGGCTTCGGTGTAGATGGTGGGGATCTTGTGCGCAATGCCCGGCAGGTCGATCATTTCGACCTCGGTCATGGCTTCGAGCTTTTCGGTGTTGATGACCGCGCTCTTCCAAGTCAACGGAATCGCGCCACCCGTGTAGCCGGTGCCGCCGCCCCGGGGCACGATGGTCAGGCCCAAGTCGATACAGCCTTTGACCAGCCCCGCCATTTCGGTCTCGCTGTCGGGGGTCAGCACCACAAAGGGGTATTCCACGCGCCAGTCGGTCGCGTCGGTCACATGGCTCACACGCGAGAGGCCATCAAATTTGATGTTGTCTTTGGCCGTCAGGCGACCCAACGTCTTTTGCACCTGGCTGCGCAGCTTGGCCATGCGGGTGAAACGCTCGTTGAATTGCGTGACGGCCTGGGTGGCCAGCGCCAGCAGTTGGCCCACCAAGGCGTCGCGGGCCGTATCGGCCTCGGGTGTGCGGCGCTTTTGAACCTCGCCCAAGCGGTGCTGCAGGGCATCGACCAGCAATTTGCGACGCCCGGGATTGTCCAGCAAGTCGTCTTGTAAATAGGGGTTGCGCTCCACCACCCAGATGTCGCCCAGCACTTCATACAACATGCGGGCTGAGCGGCCCGTGCCGCGCTCTTCGCGCAACTGGTTCAGCAGCGTCCAAGCGGGTTCACCCAGCAGGCGCACCACGATTTCGCGATCTGAAAAGCTGGTGTAGTTGTAGGGAATTTCGCGCAGGCGCGGCGCATCGGCGTCGGCTTGCATCAAATGTTGGAGCGTGGTGGGTGCATTCATAGGGTAGGCGCAGTCAAAGGCGTCGCTGAAGACGCTGTCAGCCAGACCCGAAACCAATGTCAAACCGGCTGAGGCTGAATGTTACCGCAGTGCAACAAACACGCGCCAAAGGAAGGGGCACCTGTCACCGGGGTGTCTCCCTCATGGAAAATCCGGGGTTGTCACCCGTGTTTCACGCCGTTTTAATCATTTGGTCATCTTCAAAAAGCATATTGCAGCGGCGTGCAACGCCATCTGAGCCCTTTGGGGACGGTCTTTTTCACTTTCAAGTTCGACTTTTTCAGGAATTTTCATGAAACTCAAACTCACCCTCTCCGCCCTGACCTTGGGCTTGGCCAGCTTGTCGGCGCAAGCCCAAACTGAAATCCAGTGGTGGCACTCCATGGGCGGCGCTCTGGGCGAATGGGTCAACGACCTGGCCAAAGACTTCAACGCCAGCCAAAAAGACTACAAAATCGTGCCCACCTTCAAAGGCAGCTACGACGAGTCCATGACCGCCGCGATCGCCGCGTACCGGGCAGGCAATGCCCCGCACATCTTGCAGGTGTTTGAAGTGGGTACCGCCACCATGATGGCCAGCAAAGGTGCCATCGTGCCCGTGGGCAAAGTCATGCAGGACGCAGGTCTGAAGTTCGACCAAAACGCCTATGTGCCCGCTGTGGCCGGTTATTACACCGCCCCCAACGGCCAGATGCTGAGCTTCCCCTTCAACAGCTCCACCCCCGTCTTCCACTACAACAAAGACGCCTTCAAGGCCGCAGGCCTGGACCCCAACGCCCCACCCACCACCTGGCCTGAAGTGGCTTTGGCAGCGGCCAAGCTCAAAGCCAGCGGCCACAAATGCCCTTTCACCACCAGCTGGATCAGCTGGACGCAGCTGGAGAGCTTCTCCGCCTGGCACAACACCGAATTCGCCACCAAGGGCAACGGCATGCGCGGCATGGACGCACGCCTGAGCTTCAACACCCCGCTGCATGTGCGCCACATTGACAACCTGGCCAACATGGCCAAACAAGGCCTGTTTGTCTACAAGGGCCGTGGCAATGCAGCCGACGCCACTTTTGTCTCGGGCGAGTGCGCCATGGCCACCGGCTCCTCAGCGCTCTACGGCAGCGTGGTGCGCAACGGCAAATTTGGCTACGGCATCGGCACCCTGCCTTACTACCCCGATGTGAACGGTGCGCCCCAAAACACCGTGATCGGCGGCGCGAGCCTGTGGGTCATGAGCGGCAAAAAAGCGCCTGAATACAAAGGCGTGGCGCAGTTCTTTGCCCACCTGTCCAAAGACAATGTGGCAGCGGCCAGCCACCAACGTACCGGCTACTTGCCCGTGACCAAGTCCTCTTTTGAAGTGACCGAAAAGTCTGGCTTCTACAAAAAGAACCCCGGCACCGACGTGTCGGTCACCCAGATGATCCGCAAGACCACCGACAAGTCGCGTGGCGTGCGTCTGGGCAACTTTGTGCAGATTCGCACCATCATTGACGAGGAACTCGAAGGCGTGTGGAGCGGTAAAAAAGGCACCAAAGAAGCCTTGGACACAGCCATCAAGCGCGGCAACGAGCAACTTGAACGCTTCGAAAAAGCCAACAAGTGAACTGAAAAAATCACTCAACAGAGTGGTTGGCACTGAAAAAGCAGAGGCTTGGCCTCTGCTTTTGCACATTTTGAGGTGAAACTTCAAGGCTGGGTCTTTCAAAGAATTTATGGAAAAACGCGTCCGCTTCAAATCCCGCTGGCTGCCTTGGCTGTTGATCGCGCCACAGCTGAGCATCGTGCTGGTCTTCTTTTTCTGGCCGGCTGGGCAAGCCCTTTACCAGAGCGTGCTGCAAGAAGACGCCTTTGGCGCTTCGCGTGAATTTGTGGGCTTGGAGAACTTTTCTCGCCTGTGGAACGACAGCGGCTACCTGGACTCCTTCAAAACCACCGCCGTGTTTTCACTTTTGGTGGCAGTCACTGGCCTGTCGGTGTCGCTGCTCTTGGCCGTGATGGCCGACCGGGTCGGGCGCGGCGCGGGCCTGTACAAAACCCTGCTGATCTGGCCTTACGCGGTGGCCCCGGTGGTCGCGGGTGTGTTGTGGCTGTTCATGTTTGCCTCGCCCATGGGCGTGGTGGGCTACGCGCTCAGGGCCATGGGCATCGAGTGGAACCACCTGCTCAACCCCAACCACGCCATGGCGCTGATCGTGATGGCGGCGGTGTGGAAGCAAATTTCCTACAACTTCCTGTTTTTTCTGGCGGGCCTGCAGTCCATCCCCAAGTCGCTGATCGAGGCGGCCGCCATCGACGGGGCCAGCCCCTGGCGGCGCTTTTGGACCATCGTGTTCCCGCTCTTGTCGCCCACCACCTTCTTTTTGCTGGTGATCAACATTGTTTACGCCTTCTTTGACACCTTCGCCATCGTGGACGCCACCACCCACGGCGGCCCCGGCAAAGACACCGCCATCCTGGTCTACAAGGTGTATTACGACGGCTTCAAGGCTCTGGACATGGGCAGCTCGGCCGCGCAATCGGTGGTGCTGATGGTGATCGTGGTCTCGCTCACGGTCTTGCAGTTCAAGTTTGTTGAAAAGAAAGTGCAGTACTGATGTTGCACCGAACCGTTTCCATGGGAGGCCACGCATGATCGAACGTCGCCCCAGCCTGCAAATCCTGCGGCATGTCATCTTGCTCATCGGTGTGGCCATCGTGGCCTTTCCGCTGTACCTGACCTTGGTCGGCTCGACGCAGACCGCCCAGCAAATCAACCAAAGCGTGCCCATGTCGATGGTGCCGGGCAGCCATTTTTGGGAGACCTACCGCCTGACCCTGTTTGGCGGCACCAACTCACAAGGCAGCCCCTTGCCGGCCATGTGGCCCATGATGCAAGTCAGCTTGATCAGCGCCTTGGGCATCGCCATTGGCAAGATCGCCATCTCCCTGCTGTCGGCCTTTGCCATCGTGTATTTCCGCTTCCCGCTGCGCAACATGGTGTTCTGGATGATTTTTGTCACCCTGATGCTGCCCGTCGAAGTGCGCATCAGCCCCACCTACGAAGTGGTGGCCGGTCTGGGCCTGCTCAACAGTTTTGCGGGCCTGACGGTGCCTCTGATTGCCTCGGCCACCGCCACCTTTTTGTTCCGGCAGTTTTTCCTGACCATTCCCGACGAGCTGGTGGAAGCCGCCCGCATGGACGGTGCCGGACCGATGCGCTTTTTCAAAGACGTGTTGCTGCCCTTGTCAGCCACCAACATCGCGGCGCTGTTTGTGATCCAGTTCATCTATGGCTGGAACCAATACCTGTGGCCCCTGCTGGTGACCACCAACGAAGACATGTACCCGGTGGTGCTGGGCATCAAACGCCTGATTTCGGGCGAATCTTGGACCGAGTGGAACGTGGTCATGGCCGCCGCCATCCTGGCCATGCTGCCTCCGGCGCTGGTCGTTGTTCTGATGCAAAAATGGTTCGTCAAGGGCCTGGTTGATACGGAAAAATAATAACTCCGGGGACAGACCCATGCGAAGCGTTGCTCTGT
>JAGNVG010000028.1 GCA_017986605.1 Limnohabitans sp. | reverse complement strand
CAGATGGCCGCGCACCTGCGCGACCCGCACCACACGCGCCGCCCACCGGGCGTGCCCAAGCGACGCATGGGCGTGTACAACGAACTGCTGTTCAACAACGTTTGCGGTTTTCTGGACAGCTGCTTTCTGGTCAGCCGACAACTGCTGGGCGATGCCCGCTGGCGCAGGCTGTGCCGCACCTTTTACCGCGACTGGCCTTCGCACACGCCTTGGTTTCGCGAGATCCCGCGCGAGTTTATGCGCTACCTGAGTGAGCACCACATCGCCCAGCCCTTGCCACGTTGGCTGGCCGATCTGGCGCGTTATGAATGGGCCGAACTGGCGGTGGATGTGATGGACGTTACGTCCCCCCCGCACGACCCGCAGGGCGACATGATGCGGGCCAGCGTGTGCCTCAACCCCGCACGGGTGGATGTGGTCAGTCCCTGGCCCGTGCACCGCATTGGCCCCGACTGGCAGCCGCGCCAGGCGGAGCCCACATTTTTGGTGGTGTTTCGCGATGCGCAACTCGATGTGCAATTTGCCGAAATCAATGCCGTCACGGCCCATGTGCTGAGCCTGCTGGACCAAGGCCTGAGCGGCCAACAAGCCTTTGCGCAACTGGCCACCGACATGAAGCACCCCGACCCGCAAGCCTTGCAAGGCTTTGGACAACAACTCCTCATCAGCCTGCGCGAGCAAGGCGTCTTATTGGGAACACGCACATGAACAACACCTTTCAACTCGCCCGTCGCGGTATCCATGCACTCGATTTGCTCGGTCTTTGGATCGGCCTGCTCAGCTTGAGATTGCTGCTGGCTTGGGAATTTGGCGAAGCTGGTTTTGAAAAGCTGCACGGCAGCAACTGGTTTGCCGACATCCAAGATCAATTTCCTTGGCCTTTCAAGCTGATCCCCGCTGACCTCAACTGGGCCTTGGCCACAGGCTTTGAGATCGTGGGGGCCATCGCCTTGGTCATCGGATTGGGCACGCGCTTTTTCTCAGCCTCGCTGATCGTGCTCACCGTGGTGGCCATGCTCAGCGTGCACTGGCCCGAGTCGTGGTCCACCCTGAGTGAACTGCTCAAGGGCTACGCGCTCACCAACGACGGTTTTGGCAATTTCAAGCTGCCCGTGATCTACATCGCCATGCTGCTGCCGCTGGTGTTCATGGGGCCGGGTCGGTTGTCGATGGATGCCCTCATCCATCGTCGGGTTGTGAAATACAGTCATTGAATCGTCTACAGTTTGGGCCGACAGTCTTCCTGCGCTGACATCTATTCATCTCAAGTTATGCATTTCAATCCAGTTGCCATCACCCATCCGTCATTTAGTCTGAACCGTCGCCAAGCCTTCGCTGCAGCAGCTGCCTTGGTCACCCCCGCTTGGGCACAGGCGCAAAAGGCCGATTGGGCCGACACCGAGCGCGCAGCCCGTGGCCAGACGGTGTACTTCAACGCCTGGGCGGGCAGCGAACGCATCAACGCCTACTTGCAATGGGCCGCTGCTGAATTGCAGCGCGACTTTGGCGTGAAGCTGCAGCACGTCAAGATCAGCGATGCGGCCGATGTGGTCAAACGCATTCGCGCCGAAAAGCAAGCTGGCCGCAAAGACACCGAGGGCACGGTGGACCTGGTCTGGATCAACGGCGAAAACTTCGCCGCCATGAAGCAGGGTGGTTTGTTGTCTGCGCCCTTCGCACAAGCCTTGCCCAATTTCCAGTGGGTGGACACCGTTGGCAAGCCCACCACGCTGGTCGATTTTTCGGTGCCCACTGATGGGCTTGAATCGCCTTGGGGCATGGCCCAGCTCACGTTTTTTGCCGATATCCAGCGTCTGCCCAAACCACCCCAAAACATGGCCGAGTTGCTGGCCTTGGCCCGCAGCCAACCCGGGCGCATCACGTACCCGCGTCCGCCCAATTTTCATGGCACCACCTTCGTCAAGCAGGCCTTGATCGAACACGCGCCGGACGTGAAAGCGCTGGCCCAGCCCGTGACGCCTGCGGCTTTGGCGGCACAAGCCGCGCCGCTGTGGCGCTTTTTGGATGCGCTGCACCCTCACTTGTGGCGCGGTGGCAAACAGTTCCCGCAAAACTCGGCCGCCGTGCGCCAGATGATGGCCGACGGTGAATTGGTGATGGCCTTGACGTTCAACCCCAATGAAGCGGCCAACGAGATCGCCGCCAAACGCCTGCCCGCCACGGTGCAGAGCTGGCAGTTCGCCAAGGGCGCGATTGGCAACACCCACTTTGTGGCCATTCCTTACAACGCGCCCAGCAAAGCGGGTGCGCAGCTGGTCGCCAACTTTTTGCTGTCACCCGCCGCGCAAGCACGCAAGGCTGACATTGATGTGTGGGGCGACCCGACGGTGCTGGACGTGGCCCGCCTGCCTGCGGCTGAGCGTGCACGCTTTCAGTCGGCCTCACGTCCCGGACAAGTGGCCGTGACGGCCCCCGTGCTGCCCGAGCCGCATGCGTCCTGGGTCGATGCACTCGAAAAAGAGTGGACCCGCCGTTACGGCGTGTGAGCTTCTTGCCCACCTTTTTGCTGGCCTTGATCGCTGCGGTGCCCATGGGCTGGGCGCTGTGGGCGGCCGCTTCGCAAGCGCTGGACGTCAGCGCTTGGCAGGCCTTGTGGGCCGATCCACAAACGCTTCGTGCTTGGGGCATGACGCTGTGGACCGGGCTGGCCTCCACGGTGCTGGTGTGGTGGACCGTGGCGCGTTTGTTGGCCCATGGTTTCATTCGACAGCAATTGGCCCGCTGGCTCACCCATGTGCCAGCCTTGCTGGCCACGCCACACGCGGCCATGGCCATTGGCTTGGTGTTGTGGCTCTCCCCCAGTGGCTGGGCTTTGCGCCTGGTGTCGCCGGGCCTGTCGGGGTTTGATGCGCCGCCGCCTTGGTTGACCACACAAGACCCGTGGGGCCTGGGATTGATATTGGCGCTGTGGCTCAAAGAAGTGCCGTTTTTGCTCTGGGTGGCGGCCACGCAATTGCAACGCGAAGACCTGCGCCGACGATGGCAAGCTGAATTTGCACTGGCCCAAACTTTGGGCCACACGCCCACACAAGCTTTTGCCCAAGTGGTCTGGCCGCAGCTGGCACCGCGCTTGCACTGGCCTCTGCTGGCGGTGTTGGCCTATGGCCTCACGGTGGTGGACATGGCGCTCATCATTGGCCCTGCGACGCCACCCACTTTGGCGGTGCTGGCCTGGCAATGGCTGGGTGATGCCGATGCGGCCATGCAGGCGCAAGGCGCGGCAGCGGCGGGGTGGCTGACGGGCACGCTGCTGCTGGCGGGCGTGCTCACTGTGATGGCGTTGCGAGTGGTCGCGGCCATGCGCACATTCGCGAGCAGGGGCTCGCTCCCACAAAGTCAGGCGACTGATCGGGAGGGCTGGCTCCCACAGAAAGCCCCGACATGGGTGCTGCATTTTTGTAGGAGGCTGCCCCTGCAGCCGAATGTCATGTGGACCACCATCCTCACCACCTACGCCGCCGTCTGGTTCGCCCTGACCGTGGGCAGTGTGTCGGGCGTCTGGCCTTTTCCGCAGGTTTGGCCATCGCTGTGGACGGGTGATGCCTGGGCGCAAGTGATCGCCAGTGCCCCCACGGTGTGGACCACCTTGGGTTTGGCGGCGGCCTCTGCCAGTGTGTGCCTGGTTTGGTCGGTGGCCTGGTTGGAGCTGACACCGCGCCGCTGGCAACAGGCTTTGCGGCCCTGGTGGTTGCTGCCGCTGGTGTTGCCCTCGGTGCTGTGGGTGGTGGGCCTCTACAGCGTGGCGCTGCAGTGGCGGCTGGAGGGGCAGTGGCTGGGCCTGCTTTTGGCGCATGCCGTCATGGTGCTGCCGTATGTGCTGTTGGCTTTGGAGCCCGCCTATTTGGCGGTCGATCCGCGCCAATCGGCGGTGGTGGCCAGCTTGGGTCAGGGTCGATGGACTGACTTGCTGCGCATCAAATGGCCGCTGCTCAAACGCGCCATCGCCTCGGCCTGGGCGGTGGGTTTTGCGGTCAGTGTGGCGCAGTATTTGCCCACCTTGTATGTGGGGGCGGGGCGCTTTGCCACAGTCACCACAGAGGCCGTGACGCTGGCGTCTGGCGCGCAGCGCTCGCTCATGAGCGCTTATGCCGCTTTGCAGATGCTCTTGCCTGTGTTGGCCTTTGCTTTGGCCGCTTACTTGGGCAGGCCACGCCAATTTGAGAAGATCGGGTCGATGAAAGACAACACATGAACGCGGGACTTCAGATCGACATTGAACGCCTGGGCACGGTGGCGCAGACCTTGGTGCAAGACCTGCACCTTGATGTGCCCGCAGGCGAGATCCTCACGCTCATGGGGCCAAGTGGTTGCGGCAAAAGCTCTGTGCTGGCGGCCACTGCGGGCACGCTGGCCAGCGTGTCCGAAGGTTTGCAGCCTTTGCAGTTTGAAGGCCGCGTGCAGCTGAACGGCCGTGACCTCACAACTTTGCCCACGCACCTGCGCGGTGTCGGCTTGGTGTTTCAGGATGCTTTGCTGTTTGCCCACATGACGGTGGCCGAAAACCTGCTGTTTGCCGTGACCCGCACCTTGCCGCTTGCGCAGCGCCAGGCGCGTGTGCAGCAAGCGCTGCAAGAAGCCGAGCTGAGCGGCATGGGCGAGCGCGATCCTTCTACCCTGTCGGGCGGGCAGCGTGCGCGGGTGGCGCTCATGCGTGCCTTGCTGGCCGAGCCGCAAGCGCTGCTGCTCGACGAGCCGTTTTCTAAACTCGACGCCGCCTTGCGTGCCCAGCTGCGCCCGTGGGTGTTTGCGCATGTGCGCGAGCGACGCATCCCGGTGGTGCTGGTCACTCACGACGAACAAGACGTGGCCGACCCGCAGCGCGTGGTGCACTTGCGTGCCACCGAAGAAAGTCCAAGCCATGTTTGACCGCCACGCCCAAACCCTGTTGCGCCCCGCACTCAACGCCGCTGCACGCGGCTTGGTGCGCGCAGGCATCAGCGCCGACGCACTGACCTGGCTGGGCTTTGCCATCGGCATGGCCGCTGCCGTGGCCATTGCGCTGCAAGCGTGGTGGTGGGGCTTGGCGCTATTACTCGTCTCGCGCTTGCTCGACGGCCTGGACGGCAGCGTGGCCCGCCTGACCCAGCCCACCGACGCGGGCGGCTTCCTGGACATTGCGCTCGACTTTGTGTTTTACGCCGCCATCCCCCTGGCCTTTGCGGTGGCCAACCCCAGCACCAACGCCCTGCCCGCCGCAGCCTTGCTGGCCAGCTTCATCGGAACCGGCAGCAGCTTTTTGGCCTTTGCCGCACTGGCCGAAAAACGCGGCCTGACCGACACCGCTTTGCCGGGCAAAAGCTTTTACTTTTTAGGAGGCCTCACCGAAGCCACTGAAACCATCGCCGTCTTCGCCGCCATGTGCATCTGGCCTGAACACTTTGCAGTGTTGGCTTATGGGTTTGCGGGGTTGTGTGCCATCACCACGGGGATGCGGGTTGGGTGGGGGTATCGGCGGTTGAGGTGAGGTTAAGCCGTGCTTCGCATGCGCAATGGGTTATTCGCCACTGCTGAGGCTGCTTTTTAGCTGTGCAATAGTGAGTGGCGGATTTTCTCGATGCACCATGGAGTGGCAATTTGCGCAAAGAGGCACTAGGTCATTGATGGGATCGACTTTGTATCGCGCATGAATTGTTGATAGAGGCACAACGTGGTGAACATGAATGAACCCATCTCCAATGGTTCCGTACCTTTCCTGAAATGTCATTCCGCAAGCTTGGCAGCTACAACCGTAGTGCTTGATGCATGCAGCCCGTGCGGCAGGATCTCGTTCGTAGCGGTTAGCGATAATTTGAACGACTGACCCCTCCCAATACTCTGTATCGGACGTTATTTCTTCAGGATTACTGATGACGAGTTTGGGGCAGCGACTGGCAAGCAGCGAAATTATGTTTTGTGCAACTGATGGATCACGGATTGCTTGGATTGTGTTTGGTGGAGGATGTCGGCCGGCTTCGGCGTGTGTGAGTGCGTCATCCAGTCGTGGGATGACGTATTTCCACTTGACTCCCCGCCAATGTCGATGGGTAGATTCATAGCCGATGGGCAACTCGTCCGAACGTACCAGTCTGTAGTCGGATGGCTGGCCCGCAATGCCGGCGCCGACATATCCGTGGCCATTGGCGTATGCGATGACCCAATCACCAGACGCAGGCAAAAGCATAGCTCGCTCACCTTCATCTCCAGGCTGCCCCGAAAAACCGGCGGTAATGACACCCAATTGAACCGTGCGGAGCCACCATTGGTTTGTTGGATTCCGACCTAAGTTAACGACGTAGTAATTCATTAGTGAATGTGCGTGGTGCTTAATGTTGATCTAACCGAACAGACTTTTTCGCACGGCCACCAGCCACCGAAATGTTGGAACTTAACCGTGACTGTTCGACGGTAGCGCATTTTTGAGTTTGACAATCATTGTCTCTCCAACAAATATGCGAACTGCTTCAGGTTTGACCTTGATGGATGAGACGACTATTTTTTGTCCTTCTGCAACTGCAGTTTTACTACTGCGAGCATTGATCCAGCGCGGTGATCCGTGGTTATCAGATGTTATGAAATTCAATCATGAAGCCCAGCAACCTTTCGTTGCTCAACCTACGAGGGGTTCCTGTTCTAGTTTTACATGGTGGGCGTACAGCTCCGAAACGAAAAGCGCCTAAAGCACAAAAATTGGCAATGGGCAGTGTTGGTGTTCGCATTAAGCCGCTAGTTAGAGTAATGCCTGTTTTAGTCGTGGTACGTGGTCATAGACCTCGACGATTTCGTATCGCTTATTTACGAAGATGCCAGAGTCTGGGTGTTTTTCCTGAACAATCCGAAGGGCAACCTGCAAGCCATCACCAGGGGCAATCATGATTTCATGGGCAAAGAATCTGTCAAAGAATCGATCATCGAGAATTGGCGCGGATATTTTTATGCCGCGCCAGAAAAACTCCCATCTTCGGCGACCTCTTTCAAGTATTGCTCTGTTTATTTCAACCTGAGTGATCTCGATAATTTCGCGTGCGTTTTCGTCAAGTGTGCTCTCGGTCTCAAAGCGGCTGAAGAGATCCTTTGGGATTATTAGGTTCGGAGTAGGTGGCGTATTCTTCTGGTCCGTAATTGCGATGCCAGTGACGTTCGGATCTGATGCTGCTGCTTCAAAAACCTTACCGATTGCATTGCGGAAGCGTTCTGATTTTTCAACCTGCGTCTTAGCTTCGTAAACATCACGGGGAACAATGATTTTTTCTTTTCCAACCTCGATGATCACCATGTCTTCGGACACGGTGATCTTTGGTGGCTCATCAGTCTTGATGCACTTTTCGTAGATATGAGTCGAGACAATGCCCCAGATGATTGCCTGTACTGCACTGTGGGAAAAGAGATTTTTGGCTTTTGTGAATACCGTTTTTACCGTAGCCTGAAAGCTCCCGGCCGATAATGCCTCAACAACAACTTCTACCTTGTAGCCAGGGTTGACGACCGCATTAGCCTCCCGGACTGCGTCAGCTAGCCCAACAAACGCAGAAGCCAGCGCGTATGCACTTACCTCATGCTTGGGAGTCTCGAAATACAGTACGAACCTATCCACTTCGCGGCGAATTTCTAACGTTGACATGCTCTCCCTTTTGATTAGGTGCTTGAATGTTTGAGCGGTCCGCTAGTGCTAGGGTTAGACCCCTGGCCGAGTCCAACGCCAGACACCTGTGTTTATACGGTTGTGAGTACGACTAAAGCCCACCCACTTACCATTAATCTGCATCTGGTTGACCTCTATGCGTGCTTGAAGGGCACCGTGATAAACCTGACCTGCACGCTCGTCAAACCAAATCCCGCTGATGTAAGTGTTGTTCTCAATGCGAGCACGAATTTTGTAGGTTCTATCTTGAAAGTGGAAGGAACCGACGATGCTCTTGCCCAACTGCTTCAACGTAAGCGTGGTGTTGTCATGCTTTACTGGCTCAGGGTAGCCATCAACTTGCCAATCCTGGTCCCATCTTCCGCTCAATGAGTCTGCTTTGCGGAGACTGAGCGAGCCGCCCAGGGTCTCGACTAGGTAGTCGGTCACGCGATCCTGGAGGATGGGAACGAAAATTAGGGCCAGGACTAGCGAAATGCCGGCCCCAACAAATGCGCTTTGCCATGGACCCAAGAGTTACTCCACTGTTGTCATGCGACACATAACGTTGAAATTACCGGATGAAGGCAAGCGTGGCTTGCTGGAGGTCCGGTGGATTGGATTGCCAGATACGTGCTAGCAGGTGCTCAGCACACTACTGACATGGAGCCTGCGGGTATAAGCACGTAGTGAGTGCTTGTTGCTACTACATGCCAACCTGCTCTGATTGCTTCTGCTTTCAATTCTTGACCTTGATCTCCACAAAATTTGTGAACGTCAGCAATGGCTCGACGAGTTGGATCGCCAGCCTGAACAGAAAGTTGATTGAACCAGTCTTGTAACCATTGAGTCATTTTTGATCCTTCCAAAATGGATAGTTTTTGCTTGGCGCAATAAAGACCACACAACGCGGTTGCTGCAAGAGATCCGTGTCGATGCATCGTCTTGTTGGTTCGTTGCAAACGGCATACAAACCAAGCTAGCCAATTCTTGAGCCTTCCTATTGAACCATCCGGCGCAGCAGGCTCGAAGCGCCCAACTATAACCAAATAAATAGCAAAAATTAACTACAAAACGCCTTTACGTGTAAACCCCCAGAAGCCCCCCAACCCCACTCAAAGCACACCCCAAAGCTGGGCATAATCATTGACGCCCCCGCTGGCCCCCCAGACCAAACGCCCCTCCGGCAAACCTCCAAAAACAACAATCAGCACCCGCACAGATGACCGCCAACGCCTTCCACAACATTGCGCAAATTGAAACCAGCTTGTGGGAAGCCGCCGATCAGCTCCGTGCCAACTCCAACCTCACGGCCACCGAATATTCCATGCCGGTGTTGGGCGTGATTTTTTTGCGGCATGCCACCAACCGTTACCAGACCGCGCTGCAAGCCATTGAGGCCGCGCAGGCGGCGGGCACCATGCCCAAGCGCCCGCTGGTCAAGGGCGACTTCATCAAGCGCCGCGCTTTGATGCTGCCCGAGGCCGCACGCTACGACACCTTGCTCAACCTGCCTTCGGGGGCCAGCTTGGGTGGCGCACTGGTCGCGGCCATGAATGCGATCGAGGCCGACTTTGCGCCGCTGCAAGGCAGCTTGCCCAAAGACTACGACCGCTTTGACAACAAGCTGCTCGAAAACCTGCTGCGCTGCTTTGACAGCGAAGCGCTGCGCAATGCCACGGGCGATGTGTTTGGCCGCATCTACGAATATTTCTTGATGAAGTTCGCCATGCAGGGCGCGCAAGACAACGGCGAATTTTTCACGCCGCCTTCGCTGGTGCAAACGCTGGTCAACATCATCGAGCCCGACCACGGCGTCGTGGCCGACTTGGCCTGCGGCTCGGGCGGCATGTTCGTGCAAAGCAGCCACTTCATCGAGCAGTCGGGCCAAGAGACCATGAACCGGGTCACTTTTTACGGCCAGGAAAAAACGCCCACCACCATCCGCCTGGCCAAGATGAACCTGGCCGTGCACGGGCTCGAAGGCGACATCCAAGAAGCCAACACCTTCTACGACGACCCACACCGCCTGCAAGACGGCAAGCCGCTGTGGGGCAACGTCGACTTCATGATGGCCAACCCACCCTTCAACGTCGACAAGGTTGATGCCGAAGCCATCAAGACCGACCGCCGCCTGCCCTTTGGCCTGCCCGGTGTCAACAAAGACAAACACGTCTCCAACGGCAACTACCTGTGGATCTCGTACTTTCACAGCTACTTGTCGCCCACAGGCCGCGCCGGGTTTGTCATGTCGTCACAAGCCAGCAGCGCAGGCCATGGCGAAAAAGAAGTGCGCCGCAAACTGGTCGAAACCGGCGACGTGGACGTGATGGTCGCCATCCGCTCCAACTTCTTCTACACCCGCACCGTGCCCTGCGAGCTGTGGCACTTTGACCGCTCCAAACCCGCAGCGCTCAA
Organism: Limnohabitans sp.; assembly: GCA_017986605.1. GTDB lineage: Bacteria > Pseudomonadota > Gammaproteobacteria > Burkholderiales > Burkholderiaceae_C > Limnohabitans_A. The sequence continues at coordinate 11,275 of JAGNVG010000028.1, read as the reverse complement.
AGACAAGGTGCTGATGCTCGACGCCCGCAACGTCTACCGCAAAGTCACCCGCAAGATTTACGACTTCTCGCCCGAGCAACAAGCCCACCTGGCCGCCATCGTCTGGCTCTACCGCGGCCAGCAAAGCCGCTACCTGGGGCTGGTGCACAGCTACATCACCCGCCTGAGCGCCGAGGCCCAAGGCGTGGACGCCACCCTGTCCCCGCTGCTCGACCAGCTGACCCAATCGCAAGTGGCGCTGCAAACTTTCAGCAAAGCCATCAGCGCTTTGAAAGAAGCACCGCAGCCAGCGCAAGAAAGTTTGCAAGCACTGCAAGCCGCGCTGGCCGAACAAAGCCAAGCCGCCCAAGCCTTCATGACCGACCGCTCCGGCCTCGTCACCGGCCTGCAAGCGTTTGGCAAAACGGTGGCGGCAAGCGGCACCCAAGCCAGCACAGACAACGCCACCCAAATCCAACTGCGCCAAAGCTTTGACAAACAAGCCGAAGCCGCCAAGGGCCTGGTCAAGCAAATCGACCTGCTCTACAAACTCGCTGCCCGCAGCGCACAACAGGCGCAAGCCTTGGCCGCGCAGCTGAGCCAACACGAAGGCCCTACTGACAAAGGTAAAGACAAAGACGCCGCCACCCGAGCCGCCGCCGACCTGCTCGACCGCCGCGCCGTCAACAAAAGCCTCAAGCAACTCGACGAGGCCCGCCACACCGCCGTGGAGCAACTCAAGGCCTGCGCCTACACCCACCGCCAGATGGTTTGGCTGCAAGAGCGCTTTCCCAAAGCCGAGATGCAAGACGTGCCCGGCCTGTGCAAAGTCGTCAGCCGCGCCGACATCGAAGCCGCCGATTGGAGCCTGACCCCCGGCCGCTACGTGGGCGTGGCCCCGGCCGAGGTGGACGATGACTTCGACTTTGAACAAACCCTGCGTGACATCCATGTGGAGCTGGCGGACTTGAACCGCGAGGCGGTGGAACTGGCGGCGAAGATTGCGGCCAACTTTGAGGGGTTGGGGGTATGAGCACGCTGGAACCGACCAAGGGGAACATGCCCGCCGACAAGCCCGCCGTTTTGCTCGGCGATCTCAAAACGCTGATTGATCAGGCGCGCTTGCGCATTGCAAGCACCGTCAACGTGGGTTTGACCCAGCTTTATTGGCAAATCGGGCAGCGCATCCGTGCTGACTTGTTGCAAGAGAAAGACCGTGCTGCCTATGGCAAGCAGATTCTGGCGACACTGTCGCAGGAATTGAGCCAGCGCTACGGCAAGGGGTTTTCCGAGTCTGCCCTCAACCGCATGATTAAGTTCGCGGAAGTCTTCCCCGACCCGCAAATTCTCGCGACACTGTCGCGAGAATTGAGCTGGTCGCATTTTTTGCTGCTGCTTCCCCTGGAAAAACCCATGCAGCGGGACTATTACGCCGAAATGTGCCGCTTAGAGCGCTGGAGCGTGCGCACCCTGAGCGCCCGCATCGACAGCATGCTTTACGAGCGAACAGCCCTCTCGCGTCAGCCCGACAAGCTCATTGCGCATGAGCTGGACACCTTGCGTGAAACCGACCGCATCACCCCGGCCTTGGTGTTTCGCGACCCCTACTTTCTGGATTTTCTGGGCCTGGACGACCACTACATTGAGCGGGATGTGGAAGACGCCATCATGCGTGAGCTGGAGCAGTTCTTGCTGGAGCTGGGCGCTGGCTTCAGCTTCATTGCCCGGCAAAAGCGCATGTCTGTGGGCGGCGAAGACTACTTTCTCGACCTCTTGTTTTTCCATCGCGGCCTCAAGCGTTTGATCGCCATTGAACTCAAGCTGGGCGATTTCAAGCCCGCAGACAAAGGCCAAATGGAGCTGTATCTGCGCTGGCTGGACAAACACGAACGCCAACCCGGTGAAGACGCACCGCTCGGACTGATCCTGTGCGCAGGCAAAAATCGCGAAGCCGTGGAACTGCTGGAGCTGGAGAAAAGCAGCATCCACATCGCTGAATACCTGACCGCTCTGCCACCCCGCGAAGTGCTGGAACGCAAGCTGCACGAAGCCGTGGCCAGCGCCAAGGGGCGACGTAGTTTGCCGCCGGGTGAGCAGGAGGATGCGCCATGAGCTGGAAGGCATGCCGTTTAGGCGATGTCATGACGCTCAAACGTGGTCATGATTTACCAGAGCATTCACGCCAAGAAGGTGACGTGCCCGTTGTTTCATCGTCAGGCATTACCGGGCGGCACAAAGAAGCAAAGGCCACAGCCCCGGGCGTAGTGACAGGTCGATACGGAACCATCGGGGAAGTCTATTTTTTGCAAGAAGATTTCTGGCCTCTGAACACGGCTTTGTATGTGATCGACTTCAAAGGCAATGATCCACGATTTACGTCCTATTTCCTGCGAAACGTACTCAAGGGTTATCAAAGCGAAAAAGCAGCCATTCCAGGCGTGGACCGCAATGTGCTGCACGAGATCAAAGTCCAATTGCCATCGCTACCTGAGCAGTTACGCATCACAGAAATCCTCTCCACCTACGACGACCTGATCGACAACAACCGCCGCCGCATGGCCCTGCTCGAAGACTCGGCCCGGCAGCTCTACCGCGAATGGTTTGTGCGCCTGCGCTTTCCCGGCCATGAGCACACCCCCATCGTGGACGGTGTGCCGCATGGGTGGCAGCGCAAGACTTTGGGTGAGTCCGTCATGCTTAACTACGGCAAAGCCCTCAAAGCTGAATTGCGCGTCGAAGGTGATTACCCGGTTTACGGCTCCAGCGGAATCGTCGGCACTCACGAAAAACCACTGGTCCAAGGCCCCGCCATCGTGCTGGGCCGCAAAGGCAATGTGGGCAGCGTTTACTGGTCCAGCAAAAGCTTCTTTCCCATCGACACCGTTTATTTCGTCAGTGCCGAAAGCAGCAGCTTGTACCTTTACTACGTGCTCAAGCACATGCACTTCATCAGCACCGACGTTGCCGTCCCTGGCCTGAATCGCGATTTTGCGTACAGCCGCACGATGCTTCACCCGCCCGAAACATTGCTGCGCTCGTTTCACGAGACGGTGGAGTCGATTCATGCGCAACTGGACAAGCTGGACGAAACAACCCAAAAACTCCGCCAAGCCCGCGACCTGTTGCTGCCCCGCCTGATGAACGGAGAATTGGCCGTATGACCCGCGAAGACCAGCACACCGACCTGAAATCCTTGCGCACCGTTACGGGCAAGTCGGCGGACTGGGCGGATTTGGCTCAAAAAGCGCTGAATCTCCATCAAGTTTTTGGCTCAGTGAGCCAAATACCAAAGTGGTCATCTGGCAAGTCATTGTTTTTAAATGAATTTTTTCTTGGCTCAGTGCTCCAAATGAGCCAAATGCGAGCCAAATTTTGATCAATAAAACAAGGCAGACACCAGCTCATTGATCTGGTTTCTAAAGGACAAAACAGGGGGAATCATGAAGAGGCAAAGACCTTTCGGGTTGATAGAAATTGGTAAGTCGTTGATTTGTATGAATTTTTCTAAAGGACAAATCTGCAGTTTGTCCTTTAGAAACCGTGGCGTTGGCCAATAGACGCCATGGCCTACACCGACATCAACAGTGAAGACCGCCTGGTGCAGGCCACCTTTGCCGAGCACTTGGAGCGGGAATTGGGCTGGGACAGCGTCTATGCCTTCAACCAAGAGAGCTTTGGCCCCAACGGCACGCTGGGGCGTAGCAGTGAGCGCGAGGCGGTGTTGGTGCGCGACTTGCGCGAGGCGCTGACCCGGCTCAACCCGCAGCTACCGCCACCCGCCATCGAAGACGCGGTGGCGCAGCTGACGCACCACGATTTTTCGCGTTCGCTGTTGCAGCACAACCAGGCTTTTCACAAGCTGGTGCGCGATGGCGTGCCGGTGAGCTTCAAGAATGCGCAGGGGCAGCTGAGCCACACGCAGGCCAAGGTGATCGACTTTCGCAACCCGGCCCACAACCGTTTTTTGGTGGTGCGCGAACTCAAGCTGACCGGTTTGCGCACGCCCAACTACAACCGCCGCGCTGACTTGGTGTGTTTCGTCAACGGCTTGCCGTTGGTGTTCATCGAGCTGAAGGCGGTTTACAAAAACATCCGCGCCGGGTTTGACGGCAATTTGCGCGACTACATGGACGAGAACGTGGTGGCGCACGCCTTTCACCACAACGCGTTTTTGGTGGTGAGCAACGGGCACAACGCCCGGTTTGGCTCCATCACCAGCACTTGGGAACACTTTGGCGAGTGGAAGCGCCTGAGCGAAAACGATGTGGGCAATGTGGCGGCCGAGGTTTTGCTCAACGGCATGCTGGCCAAAGACCGCTTGCTCGACATCCTGGAAAACTTCATTTTGTTTGACGCCAGCAAGGCGGGCCACACGCGCAAAGTGGTGGCCCGCAACCACCAGCTGCTGGGGGTGAACCAAGCGGTGGCCTCGGTGCTGCGGCAAGAGGCTTTGAAGCGCGAGTTCCCCACACGGCTGACGCAGCGCACCGTTGAGCTGCCTATCGGCTTGAGCACAGCGGCCAATGAGCCGCAAGTGCTTTACCCCCTGGCTGCAGAGCCGGTGCCGCAGTATTTGCAAATCATCGAACGGGCGCACCCCGACCTGGGCCGCCTGGGCGTGGTGTGGCACACGCAGGGCAGCGGCAAGTCGTATTCGATGGCGTTTTTTGCCGAGAAGGTGCGCCGCACGGTGCCGGGCAATTTCACCTTTGTGTTCATGACCGACCGCGACGATCTGGACAGCCAGATCTACAAGACTTTCATCGGATGCGGCGTGGCCGACGAGCAAACGCCGCGTGCCAGCTCGGGCCGCGAGCTGCAGCGCCTGCTGGCCGAGAACCACCGCTTTGTGTTCAGCCTGATCCACAAGTTCAACCAAGAGGTGAAGCCCGACGCGCCCTACAGCGAACGCGACGACATCATCGTCGTGTCGGACGAGGCGCACCGCACGCAGTCGGGCAAGCTGGCGCGCAACATGCGCATGGCGCTGCCCAATGCGGCGTTCATCGGTTTTACTGGCACGCCGCTGTTCAAACACGACCAACTGACCAAGCGCATTTTTGGCGACTATGTGTCGCGCTACGACTTCAAGCGCAGCGAAGAAGACGGCGCCACCGTCAAGCTGGTGTACGAGAACCGGGGCGAAAAGCTGGGCCTGGCCAAGCTGGATTTGAACGACAAGATTGCCGAAGCGGTGGACGCCGCCGATCTGGACACCGACCAAACGGCCTTGCTGGAAAAGCTGCTGGGCAAGGACTACGAAGTGGTGACCGCCGACGAGCGGCTAGAACGCATCGCCGCTGACTTTGTTGACCATTGCAGCACCCGCTGGGAAGCGGGCAAGGCCATGCTGGTGTGCATCGACAAAATCACTTGCGCCCGTATGTTGCAGCTGATCGGGCCGCTCTGGAAAATCAAAGCCGCCGCCGTTCGAGCCGATGCACAGCACAAGCTACAAGCCATCAACGCCGCGACCGATGACGAAATGCGGCAAGTGCTGCATGCCCAGCGCGACCGCCTGCTGGCCAAAGCCACTTGGATGGACGAGACGCTGATCGAGCTGATCATCAGCGAGGCGCAAAACGAGGTGGCTGATTTCAAGGAGTGGGGTTTCGACATCATTCCCCACCGCGAGGTGATGAAGCTGGGGTTCGAGACCGCAGACGGCCAGCGCGTGGATGTGGAAACCGCCTTCAAAAACCCCAAGCACCCGTTTCGTGTGGCCGTGGTGTGTGCCATGTGGCTCACGGGTTTTGACGTGGAATGTTTGTCCACGCTGTACATTGACAAACCCATGCGGGCACACACCCTGATGCAGGCGATTGCCCGCGCAAACCGGGTGTATCCGGGCAAAGACTTTGGCCTGATCGTGGATTACAACGGCATGCTCAAAAGCCTGCGCGAAGCCTTGGCGCAATACGCGCTGGGCGACGATGGCGGCGAAGCCGAGATTGTGGCCCCTATCGAAGAGCGGGTGGCCGCATTGGCCGATGCCATTGCCGTGACCGAGGCGCATTTGATGGGCCTGGGCTTTGACGCCAGCCGCTTGCTGGGCAGCAAAGGTTTTGCGCGCATTGGCTTGCTGGCCGATGCGGTGAACGCGGTCTACACCAGCGACGAGACCAAGCGCCGGTATGAAATCTTGTCGCGCGTGGTGTTCAGCCGCTTCAAGGCTTTGTTGGTGGAGCCCTCAGCGCTGGTCTATGCCGAGCGGCACGACAACATCGAGGCGATTTACAAAAAGCTGAGCGAGCGGCGCGACACCGCCGATGTGAGCGAGTTGCTCAAAGAGCTGCGCCGCATCGTCAACGAAGCGATTGCCACCCATGCATCCGGAGTGGATCAGGCCAATGGCCTGACGGTGGATTTGTCGCAGATCAACATGGAAAAGCTGCGCGACGAATTTGCCAGCAAGGTGCAACGCAAGGCCACGGCCATTGAAGACATTCGCCAGATCGTGGAAGAAAAGCTGGCGCAGATGCTGGCGCAAAACCCGCTGCGCATGAACTACGAAAAGAAGTACCAAGAGATCATCGCCGCCTACAACCAAGACAAAGACCGCGCGACGATCGAAGACACCTTTGCCAAGCTGCTGGATGTGATGGCCGCGCTGGATGTGGAGCAGCAACGCGCCGTGCAAGAGGGCTTGAGTGAAGACCAGCTGGCGCTGTTTGATTTGGTGCAACGCGGTGACTTGAACAAGACAGAGCGCGAACGCATCAAACAAGCCAGCCGCGATTTGCTGGCGGGCGTGATGGCGGTCATTGCACCGCTCGACCGCTGGACCGAAAAAGAGCAGACCCAAGCCGAGGTGGAAATCTTCATCATGGATCAGGTCTACCTGTCACTGCCCGAGCCCCCTTACACGCCACAAGACAAAGCCGACGTGGCGCAATTGGTTTACCAGCACATTCGGCAGCAGAGCTTGCGGGCATAGGCAAGGGCGCTTCAATTCAATGGGGGTGCTGCTTCTATGTAGGCGATTGCGGTGAATCACTCAATTATTCACCGCAACATTTGCGGTGAATAAAGCGCATAATCACCGCATGTTCGCCGACAAGCCTCCCCGCAAACGCATTTACCTGTGGCAGCGCCCCGACTGGCCGCAGTGGCGTTTTGACGCGACTACTCTGGCGGGGCCGCTGGCACAGTTGCACCGTGCGCAAGGTGAGTTGGTGGGGCGGATGGCGCACTTGGGGTTGGCGCAGCGCGATCTGGCGACTTTGCAGGTTTTGACGCAAGAGGTCATCACCACCAGCGCCATTGAGGGCGAAACGCTCAACCTGGAGGCTGTGCGCTCGTCCATTGCCCGCAAGCTGGGGGTGGACATTGGCGCGCTTGCGCCCGCTGACCGCCATGTGGATGGCGTGGTGGACATGGTGTTGGACGCCACCCAGCAACACACCCAGCCGCTCACGGCCGAGCGCTTGTTTGGTTGGCATGCAGCGCTGTTTCCCACCGGCTTCAGCGGCCGTCTGCGGATTCAGGTGGGCAACTGGCGCAACGACGCAGCGGGTCCGATGCAAGTGGTCTCGGGACCGGTGGGTCGAGAAAAGGTGCACTTTGAGGCACCGCCCGCCCACACCTTGCCCGCACAAACAGCCGCGTTTTTGCAGTGGTTCAACGCCAAGCCTTCTGGTGATGCGCTGGTGCACGCTGGGCTGGCGCATTTGTGGCTGGTGACCTTGCACCCGTTTGACGACGGCAATGGCCGCATCAGCCGAGCCGTGGGCGACATGGCCTTGGCCCGAGCTGAAGGCTCCGCACAACGGTTTTACAGCCTGAGTGCGCAAATTCAGCGCGAGCGCAAACAGTATTACGAGCAACTAGAAATCACCCAACGCGGCACGATGGACGTGACGCCATGGCTGCAGTGGTTTTTGGCCTGCTTGTTGCGCGCGGTGCAGGGTGCTGATGGTTTGTTGGTGGGCGTGCTGGACAAGGCGAAGTTTTGGCAACGCTGGGCAGACACGCCGATGAATGCACGGCAGACGCTGGTGCTCAACCGCGTGCTCGACGGCATGGACGGCAAGTTGACCAACGCCAAGTGGGCCACCATCGGAAAGTGCTCGGCCGACACAGCGCTGCGAGACATCAATGATTTGTTGGCGCGTGGCGTGTTGCGCCGATTGGAAGGTGGCGGGCGCAGCACGGCTTACGAGTTGGCATCCTGATGCGGTGCGAGGCCTGCAACGCTGTGCGTCACATCCCTGAGCCTCTGGGTTCGATCTGGATGACGAACTTGTAACTTCGCAGGGCATTCAGCCGAATAACAAAGCATCAGCGTATATCGTTCATAGCTCTTGGTTCACTGTGACCATGAGCATCACCGGAGTTTCCCCTCATGCGCCTTCGTCAAATTGTTTTGCTGCTCTTGCTGGCCCTGGCCATCGGTGCCTTTGTGGCGCTGGACCTGGGGCGTTATCTGAGCTTTGAGCAGCTCAAGGCCAGCCAAGCCAGTTTTGACCAGCTCTATGCGCAGCAGCCGGTGATGGTGGCCGCCGTTTACTTTGGGGTGTACGTCTTGGCCACGGCGCTGTCGATACCGGGCGCGGTCATCATCACCTTGGGCGGAGGTGCGGTGTTTGGCCTGTGGCAGGGTTTGCTGCTGGTGTCGTTTGCGTCCACCTTTGGTGCCACTTTGGCTTTTCTGGCTTCGCGCTTTGTGCTGCGCGAGTGGGTCGAAGCGCGTTTTGGTCAGCGTTTGGCCGACATCAACGCCGGTGTGGACAAAGAGGGCGCGTTTTACCTGTTCACCTTGCGCCTGATCCCGGTGGTGCCGTTTTTCCTGATCAACCTGCTCATGGGCCTGACGCGCATGAAGACCTGGACCTATTACTGGGTGAGCCAGCTTGGCATGCTGGCGGGCACGGCGGTGTATGTGAACGCGGGCACGCAACTGGCGCAGCTGGACTCGGTGCGGGGCATTCTGAGCCCGGCGCTGTTGGGCAGCTTTGTGTTGCTGGGCATCTTCCCTTTATTGGCGCGGCGTTTGGTGGCGGCCGTTCAAAAGCGCAAAGTCTATGCCCGCTGGGCCAGCGTTCGCCCCAAGACCTTTGACCGCAACCTGATCGTGATCGGCGGTGGCGCCGCAGGTTTGGTGTCGGCCTACATTGCTGCCGCCGTCAAAGCCAAAGTGACTTTGATTGAAGCCCACAAGATGGGTGGCGACTGCCTGAATTACGGCTGCGTGCCGAGCAAGGCCTTGATCAAGAGCGCCAAGCTGGCCCACCAGATGCGCCACGGCGCGAATTACGGCCTGAGCGACACCGCACCCAGCTTCAGTTTCAAGGCGGTGATGCAGCGTGTGCACGATGTGATCAAAGCCATCGAGCCGCACGACAGTGTGGAGCGCTACACCAGCTTGGGTGTGGAGGTGCTGCAGGGTTACGGCAGATTAGTGAACCCCTGGACGGTGGAAGTGACTTTGAACGACGGCCAGGTGCAGCGCCTGACCGCGCGCAGCATTGTGATCGCGGCGGGCGCACGCCCCATGGTGCCGCCTTTGCCGGGCCTCGATGACGTGGGCTACGTCACCAGCGACACGCTGTGGGACGAGTTTGCCAAGCTCGACGACATTCCGAAGCGCATGGTGGTGTTGGGCGGTGGGCCGATTGGCTGCGAACTGTCACAAAGCTTTGCCCGCCTGGGTGCCCAGGTCACGCAGGTCGAGATGGGCGAGCGCATCATGGTGCGCGAGGACGAAGAGGTGTCTGTGCTGGCACGCGACGCGCTGCAGGCCGATGGCGTGTTGGTGCTCACGGGGCACAAGGCGCTGCGCTGCGAGCGCCGGGGGGAGGACAAAATTCTGGTGGTCTCCACACAAGGGGAAGAAGTGGAGATCGTGTTTGACGCTCTGGTCTGCGCCGTGGGCCGTGTAGCCCGCCTGCAAGGCTATGGCCTCGAAGACATTGGTGTGCCCACGCACCGCACCGTCGAGACCAACGAATACCTGCAAACGCTCTACCCCAACATCTACGCCGCAGGCGATGTGGCTGGGCCTTACCAGTTCACCCACACGGCCGCGCACCAGGCTTGGTATGCGGCGGTGAATGCGCTGTTTGGCGACTTCAAATCCTTCAAGGTGGACTACCGCGTGATCCCCTGGGCCACCTTCATCGACCCCGAGGTGGCGCGTGTGGGCCTGAACGAACAAGAGGCGCAAGCTCAAGGCATCGCCTACGAAGTCACGAAGTACGGCATTGACGACCTGGACCGGGCGATTGCCGACAGCGAAGCCCACGGTTTTGTGAAAGTGCTCACCGTGCCGGGCAAAGACCGCATTTTGGGCGTGACCATCGTGGGCTCGCACGCGGGTGACTTGCTGGCTGAATACGTGCTGGCCATGAAGCATGGCCTGGGCCTCAATAAAATTTTGGGCACCATCCACACCTACCCGACCATGGCCGAGGCCAACAAGTACGCGGCCGGTGAATGGAAGCGGGCCCACGCGCCACAAAAGCTGCTGGCATGGGTGAAGAAGTTCCACGATTGGCGGCGCGGATGAACCGCTTGTTGAAACCGATCCCCGCGCTGCTGGCGCTGGGCCTGACCTGTGCTTCGGCAACTGCCTTCGCTCAAAGTCTGTCGCCACTTGTGCCCGCTGATGGCGCAGCCGCCAGCACTTGGCGTTTTGTGGGCTTTCCCAAGTCCAAGGCCGATATTCCTGCCACCCGCTTCGAGCTCGCCGATGTGCAGGGCGAGCGGGCGCTCAAGGTCAGCACCCGCGCTTCGTATGGCACCTGGGTACACGACTTGCCCAAAGCCGAACCGGGCCGCCTGCAATGGCGCTGGCGTCTGGACCAAGCGCTCACGGGCGGGCAAGGCGTGGCCGACATCCAAACCAAAGCCGGTGACGATGCGGCGCTCAAAGTGTGTGTGATGTTCGATCACCCGCTGGACCGCGTGCCCTTTGGCCAGCGCACCTTGCTGCGCATCGCCCGCAGCGTGAGCGGCGAAGACCTGCCCGCCGCAACGCTCTGCTACGTGTGGGACAGCGTGCACCCGGCGGGCTTGCAAGGTGCCAACCCCTACACCCAGCGCGTGCGCTTCATCACGCTGCAAGGCAAGGGCGCGCCTTTGGCCCAATGGCAAACCGAAACCCGCGATGTGGCCGCCGACTTTGCCAAGTTGTTTGCGGACGAGCTGCCTGCCGGGGCCGCAGTGCCTAAAGTCCGTGCGGTGCTGGTGGGTGCCGACAGCGACAACACGGGCAGTCAGAGTGTGGGCTGGGTTCAGGCGCTGGGCTGGGTGAAGTGAGGCATGGGTCAACGATGCATTTGGGGTGAGCCTTTAA
>JAGNVG010000027.1 GCA_017986605.1 Limnohabitans sp. | reverse complement strand
AGATGAATGTTTCCGGCAATATCCTTTATTTCTTACTTTGCCGGAAACATTTGTTGAGTTGAAGTGGTGTTTCCGGCAAAATGAAAATCAATAAATATTGCCGGAAACGTTATGAAGCTGCTATCGAACCAACAACGACTTCACCAAGTCAATTCTGAACAGCTTTTCGAAAATTACCGATCGGCACTGGGTCATGCTGCTGCCTACACGTATGGCATGCGCTGGAAAACGGTGCGCAGCACCGAATATCTTTTCCGTGACAAAGACCGGCGTGGCAACGGCAAGTCGCTGGGGCCAAGATCAGCCGAAACAGAAGCGCTGTTGGCCGCGTTTGCTGCTGGGCGCGGTGTGGCGCAAGAGCGCCTGAAATTGATCACGGAAAAAATACAAGAGCAGGCCAGGTTGAACAAGGCCTTGAGATTGAACCGTGTTCCGCGCGTTGTAGCCCGAGTGCTTCGAGAGCTTGACCGCGCGGGTCTTCATGACAGTTTTACGGTGATAGGCACTCAGGCCTTGTACGCTTACGAAGCCGCAGGTGGCGCGCACTTTCTGTTGGAGTTGTTGGCCTCTGGGGATGTTGACTTGCTCTACGATGCGAGGCAAAAAATGACGGTCGTGTCGGACAAACTGGATGGAGAAGGCCTGCTCGGTTTGCTGAAAAAAGCAGACAAGACGTTTGAATGTGTCCGTGAAAACGGCTATCGCGCGGCCAACGCTGGCCAATTCATGGTCGATTTGGTGGTTGCGCCTCGTGGCATGCAGGACTCAGAAAGCATCACGTTCGCTGAGACAGATTTGGTGGCAACCGAAGTGCCGGGGCTTCAGTGGTTGTTGAACTCGCCCAAGATCGAGGCGGTCGCGATCGATGAGGACGGCTGGCCAGTCCCAATGCGCGTGCCAGACCCGCGCGCTTTTGCATTGCACAAGGTTTGGCTGTCGGGGCTTCCTGAGCGGGAGCCCATTAAAAAGCCACGCGACCTGGAGCAGGCTCAGGCTGTAGCCAAGCTCGTTCAGGCTGAAATGCCGCACCTGTCATTTGAAACCACACTGACCTCGCTGCATGGTGATGTACGCAAGTTGCTGCCTTTGCTTGACATCTCAGCAGGCGCAATCGCCAAGGGCGCTTAAACGACGACTTTGATCTTGGCAGCAGCATCCCGTGCACGTTGCAGAGCCCCCGGGCCTTTGGCCAGGGCCACGGCCATGCGGCGGTAAGGCCGTGTGGTGGGCTTGCCGAAAATGCGCACGTCCACGCCGGGTTCTGCCAAAGCCGCCTCAACGCCTGTGAACGTTGGGTTGCTGCCCTCTTTGTCGGCCAGCACCACAGCGCTGGCGCCTTCCACGCATTCAATGCTCGGGATCGGCAGGCCCAAGATGGCGCGGGCGTGCAGGTCAAATTCGCTCAGGTTTTGGCTGATGAGGGTGACCATGCCCGTGTCGTGCGGACGGGGGCTCAGCTCGCTGAAGATGACTTCGTCTTTCGTCACAAAAAACTCCACGCCAAACAGGCCTGCACCGCCTAAGTCGGTGGTGACTTTGTCGGCCATGTCTTGTGCGGCCTGGACTTGCTCGGGCGTCATGCCCTGGGGCTGCCAGCTGTATTGGTAGTCGCCGCGCTCTTGCACATGGCCAATGGGCGGGCAAAACAGGGTGGGGCCCTTGCGCTGGCGCACGGTGAGTAAGGTGATTTCAAACTCGAAGTGGATGAATTCTTCGACGATGACTTTTTGGCGGTCGCCACGCATGCCTGCGCAGGCGTAGTCCCAGCTGGCTTGCACGTCGGCGGCCGTCTTGGCCACGCTCTGGCCCTTGCCCGATGAGCTCATGACCGGTTTGATGACGACTGGGAAACCGATGTCGGTGGCGCGGGCCAGCAGCTCGGCGGCCGAGTCGGCGTAGCTGAACTTGGCGGTGCGCACGCCCAGGCCCACGGCCACGTCGCGGATGCGGTCGCGGTTCATGGTCAGGTTGGCAGCGCGGGCGCTGGGGATGACTTCAAAGCCTTGCTTTTCGACGTCGAGCAGCACTTCGGTGCGGATGGCTTCGATCTCGGGGACGATCAGGTCGGGCTGGTGTTTTGCAATGGCGGCACGCAGTGCCACTTCGTCGAGCATGCTGAATACTTCAGATTCATCGGCCACTTGCATGGCGGGCGCCCCCGCATAGCTGTCGCAGGCGATGACGTGGCAGCCCAGGCGCTTGGCGCTGATGACGAATTCTTTGCCGAGTTCACCGGAGCCGAGGAGGAGGATTTTTTTCATGTTCAGGCCTTTTGGAAGTCTGCGCAGATCGTTTGCATTTGTGTTGCTGTCAAGCGGTTGCCGTGTTGGCTGACGACAGCGGCAGCCGTGCGGTTGGCCAGGGCCGCGGCTTGCGCGGCGGTGTGGCCGTGGGCGATGCCGTACAAAAAGGTGCCTGCAAACATGTCGCCTGCGCCATTGGTGTCCACCGCTTTGGCGGGCACGGCGGGCACTTCGATGCGCTCGCCGCCTTGCACCACGATGCAGCCTTGGGGGCCACGGGTCAGGCACACTGTTTTGGCCAAAGCTGACAGCTGGCCGATGATGGCGTCAAGGTCGGTTGTGCCGCACCAAGTTTGCGCTTCTTCTTCGTTGGCAAACAAATAGTCGAGGCCGTCGCCGATCATGGCTTGCAGGCCAGCACGGCAGAAGTTGATCATGCTCACGTCGCTGAGGGTCAGAGCCGTGGCGACTTTGTGCTCGATGGCGATCTGGCGGCCTTGGACGGCGGCTTCGAGGCCTGTGGGCGAGGCGGCCAGGTAGCCTTCCATGTAATAGATCTTGGACTTGGCGATGTCCTGCGGGTGCAGGGCGCTGGCGTCGAGTTGCGAGGTGGCACCCAAAAATGTGCACATGCTGCGCTCGGCGTCGGGGGTGACAAGCACCATGCAGCTGCCGGTTTGGCCTTCACGGGCTGGGGTGTGTGTCAGGTTGGTGGCGACGCCATTGGCTTGCAGGTCTTGGCTGTAAAACGCACCGAGTTCGTCGTCCGCTACGCGGCACGAATAAAACGCTTGCCCGCCCAATTGGGCCAAGGCCACCACCGTGTTGCCCGCCGAGCCACCGCCTGTGCGGCGGGCGTGCAGGCCTTGCACGTGGGTGAGCAGTTCGGCGCGTTGGGGGGTGTCGATCAGGGTCATGTGGCCCTTGCTCACGCCCATGGCGTTCAGCAGTTCATCGGAGACTTCGTATTCGGTATCGACCAGGGCGTTGCCGATGGCATAGAGGTGGTAGTGGGACATGGCCAGCGTGAAATGGGTAAAGCAGCGAGTTTAGCGGCTGCTCCCCTTGCTGGGCCTGACGTGCGGCAGGCGCTGGCCCTTGCGGCTGGAGGGCGATCACATCAGACCTTGCTCGGCCATGGACAGGGCCTGTCCTTGCCCCACGATGATGTGGTCAAGCACGCGCACATCGACCAGCGCCAGGGCCGCTTTGAGGGTTTGGGTGAGGTGTTCGTCGGCCCGGCTGGGCTGGACGGAGCCGCTGGGGTGGTTGTGGCTGAGCACCACGGCGGCGGCTTGGTGGTGCAGGGCGCGCAGCACCACTTCACGCGGATACACCGAGGTTTGGCTCAGCGTGCCCCGAAAGAGTTCTTCCATGGCCAGCAGGCGGTTTTGGTTGTCCAAAAAGAGCACGGCAAAGACTTCGTGGTTTTTGTGGGCCAGTTGCAGCTGCAAATACTGTTTGACTGCGTCGGGGGTGTGAAAGGCTTCGCGCTCTTTGAGCCGCTGGCTCAGGGCGCGGCGTGCCAGCTCGAACACGGCCAGCAGTTCGGCCTGCTTGGCGGGGCCCAGGCCTTTGATCAATTTGAGCGATTGGACGCTGGCTTGCAGCAGGCCAGCGATGCCGTCAGGCCCGAGCAGCTCTTGGGACAGCTGGAAGACGTTTTTGCCCGCCATGCCGGTGCGCAGCAAGATGGCCAGCAGCTCCACATCGCTCAGGGCTTGCGGGCCTCGGGCGAGCAACTTTTCGCGTGGCCGCGCGTCGGGCGGCAAGTCTTTGATGCCCATTTGAAGCCCCTCCCCGGAGCAGCCTTCGGTCCTTTTTGTCCCTTGGATGGGACGGGTTGGCCGGGCTTTTTACAATAGTGGCTTCTTTATGCCCGTTTGCCCGCGTTTGCGGCATTCCAGAAAACCCTTATGTCCATTGTCGAACCCGGTTCTTTCTTGACGCTTCACTACCGCCTGGCAGGGCCGCAGGGGGACATCATCAACACCTTCAACGAAAAACCAGCCACTTTGTCGATGGGCTCGGGCACGCTGTCGCCCGCTGTCGAGCAGCGTTTGCTGGGCCTGGCCGAGGGCACCCGCGTGGTGATGGAGATTCCCGCAGGCGAGGCCTTTGGCGATCACATTGCCGATATGCAGCAGTGGGTGGCGCGCAAGCTGCTCAATGAGCTGGGCGATCCGATGGAAAAATACGCCGCAGGCGATGTCGTGCAGTTCCCTACGCCCGATGGTTTGGGCTCTTATGCCGGCACGGTGCTGGAGGTTGGTGAGGCGGGCGCGGTGCTGTTTGACTTCAACCACCCTTTGGCAGGGCAGCCGGTGACCTTCGAGGTTGAACTGATCGGAGTGCTGTGATGACGTCAGAGGTGCTGTTGGCCGAACCCCGTGGCTTTTGCGCCGGGGTGGACCGGGCCATTGACATCGTGGAGCACGCGCTGACCAAGTTTGGCAGGCCCATTTATGTGCGCCACGAGATCGTGCACAACACGTATGTGGTCAATGACCTGAAGGCCAAGGGCGCGATTTTCATTGAAGAGTTGTCCGATGTGCCGCCAGGTGCGACGCTGATTTTCAGTGCCCACGGTGTGAGCCGGGCGATCCAGAATGAGGCCGCTGCGCGTGGGTTTCAAATTTTTGACGCCACGTGCCCCTTGGTGACCAAGGTGCACGTTGAGGTGGCCAAGCTGCACAAAGAGGGTTATGAGTTCATCATGATCGGCCACAAGGGACACCCCGAAGTGGAAGGCACCATGGGTCAACTCGACAGCGGGATCCATTTGGTGGAGGACGCGGCCGATGTGGCCAAGATTCAGCCCGCCCAGACGGCTTTGTTGGCGGTGGTGACGCAGACGACTTTGAGTGTGGACGATGCGGCCGAGATCATGGCCGCTGTGAAGACACGCTTTCCACAGGTGCGCGAGCCCAAGCAGCAAGACATTTGCTATGCCACCCAAAACCGGCAAGATGCGGTGAAGATGATGAGCCCGATGGTGGATGTGGTGATCGTGGTGGGCAGCCCGACCAGCTCCAACAGCAATCGCCTGCGTGAGCTGGCCGACCGCTTGGGCACGCCCGCTTACATGGTGGACAGCGCCGCCGACCTGGACCCGGCTTGGTTTGTGGACACACAAAAAGTGGGTTTGACGGCGGGCGCCTCGGCCCCGGATGTGTTGGTGCAAGAGGTGATTGCGCGTTTGCGAGCTTTGGGCGCTGTGTCGGTGCGCACGCTCGATGGCATTCAGGAAACCATCAAGTTTCCTTTGCCCAAGGGCTTGAAGCTTTGACGGGGGCGGGCGAGAGCCCGCGCTGGCGAATGCCGGACGTCACTACAATGGCGGGATGCTTGATATTGTTCTTCTCCGCAAAGATCTGGACGCTGCTGTGGCGCGTTTGCAGACCCGTAAATCCCCTCAGCCTTTTCTGAATGTCGAGGCTTTCCGTGCTTTGGAAGGTGAGCGCAAAACGCTGCAAACCCGCACCGAAGAGCTGCAAAGCCAGCGCAACAGTTTGTCCAAACAAATTGGCATGCTCAAGGGCAAAGGCCAGCATGCCGAGGCCGATGCGGTCATGGCCCAAGTGGGGGCGATCAAGGACGAGTTGGACGCTTCGGCCCAGCGCCTGGAGGTGATTCAGTCTGAACTGCAGACCTTGCTGTTGGCGGTGCCGAATTTGCCGCATGAGTCGGTGCCAGTGGGTGAGGATGAGCACGGCAACGTCGAGGTGCGCCGCTGGGGCACGGTGCCGAGCTTTGACTTCGAGGTCAAGGACCACGTGGACATCGGCGAAAAGCTGGGTCTGGACTTTGCGACGGGCACCAAACTGACCGGTTCGCGCTTCACGTTCATGCGCGGTCCAATGGCCCGCTTGCACCGTGCTTTGGCGCAGTTCATGCTGGATGTGCAGACCAACGAACATGGCTACACCGAGTGCTACACGCCTTACATCGTGAACGGCGACACGCTGCGCGGCACGGGTCAGTTGCCCAAGTTTGAGGCCGATTTGTTTGCTGCCAACAAGGGTGGGCAAGAAGGCGAAGAAAGCCAGGCGCTGTACCTGATTCCCACGTCGGAGGTGACGCTGACCAACGTGGTGCGCGACGAGGTGTTGGCCGAAGCCGATTTGCCGATCAAACTCACGGCACACACCCCGTGCTTCAGGTCCGAAGCGGGCAGCGGCGGGCGCGACGTCCGTGGTCTGATTCGTCAGCACCAGTTTGACAAGGTCGAGATGGTGCAGATCGTGCACCCCGAGCACAGCTACGAAGCGCTGGAGGCCATGACGGGCCATGCCGAGGCTGTTTTGCAAAAGCTGGGCTTGCCTTACCGGGTGATGAGCCTGTGTACCGGCGACATGGGCTTTGGTGCCAGTAAGACCTATGACCTGGAGGTCTGGGTGCCTGCGCAAAACACTTACCGCGAGATCAGCTCGGTGTCCAACTGTGAGGCGTTTCAGGCGCGTCGCTTGCAGGCACGCTTCAAGAACGCGCAAGGCAAAAACGAGTTGGTGCACACCTTGAATGGCTCGGGCCTGGCCGTGGGCCGTGCATTGGTGGCGGTGCTCGAAAACTACCAGAATGCCGATGGCTCCGTCACGGTGCCCGAGGTGCTGCGCCCTTACATGGGTGGGGTGGCGCTGCTGAGCGTCTGAAATGGTGTCTCATCTTCTCATCAGGAGTGCATTTGTGAACGCTGTGCAACGTGTTTTGGGCGCATTTCTGTTGGCCCTGGGTTTGGTGGGATGCGCCACGAGCAGCAATGCGCCTTCAGTGGGCGTGGGGACGGATGGCAAGGTTCAAAACCCCTTGCAATTGCTGGGGCAGCTGCCTTTGCCTCCGGGGACTGTGGTTCGGGCCGAGCAGTCTTTGATCATTGGCGCTGGCGACAACTGGGTTGGCCGGGTGGTGCTGGATGTGGGACGTGATTTGGATGCCGCTTACCGTTTCTTTTTGGAGACCTATCCGGCCCAAGGCTGGACGGTGGTGTCTTCTGTGCGCGGCAAAAACAGCTTCATGGTCATGACGCGCCAAGAGCGCACGGCGACGTTCGAGATGATCGATGGTGGCCTGATGTCGGGCAACGTGGTGTCGATGACCATGGCCCCGCGCAATGCGACGGTGATGGTGCCCAAAAAGCCTTGAGGGGCTCTGCTAGAATCTCGGCTTCGACAGATACTCAGGAGGGGTGGCAGAGTGGTCGAATGTACCTGACTCGAAATCAGGCGTAGTGGCAACACTACCGAGGGTTCGAATCCCTCCTCCTCCGCCAGTTGAAAACCCCGCATTGGTTTGCCAATGCGGGGTTTTTTTATGACTTTTACGGCGTACGTATTCGCTGACGCTTTTCTCAACACTTCAGACGGTTGTCATGAAACCCTTGTTTTTAATGCTGATTGCCATGGCCGTGTCTACATGCCTGTCGGGCTGCACCTTGTTGGCCATTGCCGATGCTGCGGGCTCAGCGGTGGTGTATGGCGTCAAGACCACGGTGAATGTGCTGGACGCGGTCACGCCCGACATTGTGAACAAGAAAAAAGACTAAGAGAGACCTCGGAGCAGGAGGCCCAACAGCGGGGCCAAGCGTTGCGGAGGCCGTCAGGTTTGGCGGTGTTCAGCCAGGTCGTTCCAGACGTCTTGGCGTGTGATCAAGCCGTCTTGAACCTGGATTCGATCGATGAATCGGATGCCTTGGAAAGTTTCGCCATTGAGCCAAGTGCCTTGCAATGTGCCGTGACAAAACACCACAGTGGCATCGCCTTGCCAGCTTTCTTCAAATTGCTCGTAATGCTTGCGGATGCTGGTGTAACGCGACTGTGCCCATCCCGTCAGTTCCTCAAGCGTGTGCAGGATGACACCCCCGGGAAAACACATGCGAAAGTCGGTATGCAAAAACGATTGGGCTTTTGGCAAGTCGCGTTCTTGCATGGCTTGCAAGAAGGATTCAACAACTTCTGAGGCCACAGGATGAGCGGCACGGCCCTCGCTGAACACTTTGCCGTCGCGGCGGTAGGTGCTCACCTCATTGACGAAAACCGTGGTGCCCGCTTCGGGTGTGGCGATGACCGAACGCACCGCGTTGGCCACCCGATTGACCATACGATGCTGCGTGGCCGAGTTGTAGCCAGGCAGCAAGGTGATGGAGACAACCGGCATGGTGGTTTTTAAATGCCCAACCAGCCGTTGGTGCGTGCAAAGTGCAGCGCCTGTGTGCGGCTGTTGACGCCCAAGCGGCGGAACAGACGCCAGAAGTGCACCTTGACGGTGTGCTCGCTGATGTCGAGCTTTTCGGCAATTTCGCGGTTGGACAAACCTTGATCCAACATCAGGATCAATTGCTTTTGCCGCTTGGACAGTTTGGTCGGACCTGCTGGGGTGGCAGATTCTTCGGCCGCAGCTTCTTCTTCTTCAGAGACCAGCAAAGAGCGCAACGCCGCAATGATTTGCGTGGGGCTGTTGGATTTCTCGATGAAGGCATTGGCACCGGCTTCGAGGCAGCGTGCTTCAAATTCGCTGGCGCTGGCGCTGGTGACCACGGCGAGGGGGACGTCAGGGAACTTGGCTTTCAGAACTTGTACGCCCGACATGCCGAGCGTGTCTGGCAACTGCAAATCGAGGCAGAACAATTCGGGAGCACCGTTTTTCTCAACGGTAGACTCGACCACGTTCAGTTTGTGGATGGGAATGATTTTGAGGCCAGGCTTGACACGGTGAACGAGCATCGTCAGCGCATCGCGCATCAAAGGGTGGTCATCGATGACGTATACAGTCATGTTTTAGTTCTCTGCAGTAGGCTTAAAGTTTAAGGATACACCGGTTTGTGATTTTTCGCAATATAAATTGTCAAATGACGTAAAAAATTATTTAACTGTTTTTTTTGAATTTATCAAAAAATCCAACATTTCGGCCAGAAATTGTTCATTTTCAGGGGCGATGGGTTCCAGCAGCGAACGTGCTTCGTGGAGGTACGCTGGCCCTTCTGTTTGCAAGCGGGTCATGGTTCGAGCCGCTTCTTGGGGCGAGGCAAACCCCCGACTTTGCAAGAGCAGTGCGCCTTGCGCATCAACCAGCTTGAAGTAAAACTGACCGTCTTTTTCGCGGTATTGCTTGAAGCTGGGCACGGCCGCTTTGGCCGTTTTGCTTACTTGCGCGGTGCTGCCCGATGACAGAGCGCGCAGGCCGACGGCATGGCGCACTTCGCGCATGAACGGCGTGGCCAGTTGGCGTGCTTTGTCGGCACCCACCAGCAAGATCTTGTCCATCTGCGCAGGGTTGTCGATGAGCGCTTGGTAGTGCTCGCGCATGGGCGCGATCTCGCGGTCAATGCGCTCGAACAACATCTGCTTGGCATCGCCCCAGCCAATGCCGTCGGCATAAGCTTGGGCCATGGCGGTGGTTTCTTCGGCACTGGCAAAGGCTTGGTAAATCTGGAACAGGGCCGAGCCTTCGGTGGTTTTGGGTTCACCCGGGGCTTTGGAGTCGGTCACGATGGCTGCGATCTGTTTGCGCATTTGCGCGGCGGGCGCAAACAGAGGGATGGTGTTGTCGTAGCTCTTGCTCATCTTGCGGCCATCGAGGCCGGGCAGCAGGGCCACAGATTCTTCGATCACGGCTTCGGGCAAGACAAAGTGTTCGCCGTACAAGTGGTTGAAGCTGGACGCCATGTCGCGTGCCATTTCGATGTGTTGGATCTGGTCGCGGCCCACCGGCACTTTGTGCGCTTTGAACATCAAGATGTCGGCCCCCATGAGCACGGGGTACATGAAGAGGCCCGCGGTCACGTCGGCATCGGTGTCATGGCCTGCGGCGTTGTTTTTGTCGACGGCGGCTTTGTAGGCGTGCGCGCGGTTGAGCAGGCCTTTGCCGGTCACGCAGGTCAACAACCAGGTGAGCTCGGGAATTTCAGGGATGTCAGATTGGCGGTAGAACGTGACTTTTTCAGGGTCCAGACCTGAGGCAATCCAGCTGGCGGCGATCTCGAGCGTAGAGCGTTGGATGCGGGCAGGCTCATCGCATTTGATGAGGGCGTGGTAGTCGGCCAGAAAGTAAAAGCCGTCGGTGTGGGTGTCGCGACTGGCTTGCACCGTGGGGCGGATGGCCCCCACGTAGTTGCCCAAGTGGGGCGTGCCAGTGGTGGTGATGCCGGTGAGGACGCGGGTGCGGGGCTTGGAGGTCATGGGCATAAAAACAAAAAACCAAAAAGAAAATCAGCGAAGCATGGCGGCCAAGGGGCTGAGGATGAGTTTCAGCGCGTCAAAGGTCACGCCCATCAGGGGCTGCATCCACCAAGTGCTGACGATGCCGGTCAGCACCAGGGCCATGACGATGAAGAAGCCCCAAGGCTCAATGCGTGACACCATCACCGCCTGCCGCCACGGCAGCAAGCCGACCAGAATGCGGCCACCGTCGAGGGGTGGCAGAGGGAACAGGTTGAAGGCAAACATGACCACGTTGGTCAGCATGCCGGCTTTGCACATCTCGAGAAAGAAGCGCTCAGTGATGCCGCTGCCCGCCAGTACATAAAGCAAAACCCCCCACAGCAGCGCTTGCAACAAATTGGAAGCTGGGCCAGCCAGAGCGACCCAGACCATGTCGCGCTTGGGGTGACGCAGCTGGTCAAAGCGCACGGGCACGGGTTTGGCGTAACCGAACAAAAAGGCTCCGCTGGTGCTGAAGTAAAGCAACAGGGGCAACAAGATGGTGCCCATCGGGTCGATGTGCACAAACGGGTTCAGGGTGACGCGCCCCAGCATGGCTGCGGTGTTGTCGCCCAGACGCTGCGCGGCATAACCGTGCGCTGCCTCGTGCAAGGTGATGGCAAAGATCACGGGCAGGGCGTAGATCAGGACGGTTTGAATCAGGTCGGTCATAAGTGTCTGATTGTCTCAGAGGCGGGCGGCAAGACGGCCTCACAAACCGAGCAAAGAGGGGTCGCCTTGGCCGCGTCGCAGCACTTCGGGCTCGTCACCACTCATGTCGATCACGGTGGTGGGTTCCAGTGAACAAGCGCCTGCGTCAATCACGGCACCGACTTGGTGTTCCAGGCGCTCTCGAATTTCTTCAGGGTCGTTCAGCGGCAGATCCTCTCCGGGCATGATCAGCGTGGCCGCCAGCAGCGGGGCCCCGTGCAGGGTCAGCAGCTCTTGAAGCACCTTGTGTTCGGGCACCCGCAGGCCAATGGTTTTGCGCTGGGGATGGCTGACCCGGCGAGGCACTTCCTTGGTCGCTTCGAGAATGAAGGTGAAGGCCCCGGGTGTGGCTTGTTTGATGGCACGGAACTGCCGATTGTCCACTTTGGCGTAGCTGGCCAGCTCGCTCAGGTCGCGGCACAGCAGCGTCAGGTGGTGCTTGTCGTCCACGCCACGAATGCGGCGCAGTTGGTCGGCGGCGTTTTTGTCATCCAGGTGGCAGACCAGGGCATAGCTGGAGTCTGTGGGCACGGCCAAAACTTGGCCCTGGTTGAGCAGTTGCACGGCTTGCTTGAGCAGGCGCGCTTGGGGGTTGTCGGGATGAACGGTGAAAAACTGGGCCATGGTGTCTTGGGGATCAGGTCAATGCAGATTTCAGGATTCTGGCGGCTGGATGGTGATGCGGTTTTCTCGAACGGTGAGCCAGGCACCCAGCGCGCCACACAAGGCCACCATGCCCATGCCCACAAAGGTCCACTGGTCTGGCAGATGGTGGAAGACGAGCCAACCGCCCATCACGGCAAAGCCGATTTGTGCGTACATATAAGGTGTGAGTGTCGCGGCCGGGGCGCGACCGTAGGCCAGGATCAGCAGGAAATGCCCGATCGAGGCCAGCACGCCCATCAACAGCAGTTGCAGCCAAACGGTCCAGTCTTGGGGCATTTCCCAGACGAATGGCAGGATCAGTGAAGACAAGGCCGTGCCGATCCAGCCCGTGTAAAAGTGCATGGTGAGTGGGTCTTCGGTCTTCGCCATCTTGCTGGTCAGAATTTGGAAGCCTGCATTGGTGGCGACCAGCATCAGGGGCAAGATCACGGTCCAGTCGAAGTGGTGGCTGCCAGGCCGAATGATCACCAGGGTGCCCGCGAAGCCGCCAGCCACCAGAAGCCAGCGCAAAGGGCGTATTTTTTCCTGGAGCATCTTGGCCGCCAGCAAGGTGATCACCAAGGGGGCCAGCAGGGCGATGGAGGTGAACTCACCCACGGGCATGTACTTGAGGCTGTAAAAGGCCAGGATGCTGCAGGCAAACAGCAGCAGACCGCGCGCCAGCTGAAAGCGTGGGTGTTGCGTCTGCAGCACCCGCAGGCCCCGGCCCGGCCAGACCACGGCGGTGGTGATCAGGGCCTGAATGGCATAACGAAACCACAGGGCCACCAAGACCGATAAGCCAGCACTGACGTGCCGCGTGGTGGTGTCCAGCGTGGCAAAGCAGGCGGTGGCTAAAACGGCAAAACCAATGCCGTGCAGGGTGTTAGCAGCAGGCTTGCTCACTGAATGCGATCGGCCAGCAGTTCCCAGACGGGGGTCAGTTGACCCGGCAAGAGGGGCAGGGAGCCCAGGTCGATGCGGCTTTCGTCGGGGCTGTGAAAGTCACTGCCGCGCGACGCTGCGAGATCGAATTCGAGTGCGGTTTCGGCGTAACGGACAGCTTCTTGCGACGAGTGGCTGCCGGTGATGACTTCCACGCCACGGCCGCCGTGGGCCTTGAATTCGCTGAACAGGGCGTATTCTTCGTTGGGGCTGAAACCGTAACGGGCCGGGTGGGCGATGATGGCCATGCCGCCCGCGTCGGTGATCCACTGCACGGCTTCCTGCAGCCGTGCCCAACGGTGCGGTACATAGCCGGGTTTGCCTTCGGTGAGGTATTTGCGAAACACCTCGGAGGTGTCGCTGCAAACGCCGGTTTCTACCAAGTGGCGGGCAAAGTGGGTGCGCGAAATCAGCTCAGGGTTGCCCACATATTGCAGAGCACCTTCGTAGGCATTCAAGATACCGACCTTGGCCAGGCCATCCGACATTTCTTGGGCACGTTCGCCACGACCGCCGCGTGTGCGGCGCAAGCCTTCTACCAGTGCGGTGTTGTGGGGGTCAAAGCCCAAGCCCACGATGTGCACGGTCTGGTTGGCAAAGGTGATCGAGATTTCGGTGCCCGTGAGGTAAGGCAGCCCTTGTGCGCGGGCGGCTGCCAGAGCGCGGTCTTGCCCACCGACTTCGTCGTGGTCGGTCAGTGCCCAGAGTTCAACGCCATTGGCTTTGGCGCGTTCGGCCAAGGCCTCCGGGGTGAGAGTGCCGTCAGAGACAACGGAATGGCAATGCAGGTCAGCGTTCATGATGTTTTTCACGGGCTCATTTTAGGCCCACGACGAACAGCCCTGTGTTTCGTCGGGACGGGGCGGGTGGCCGATAATCGCGGCATGACCACGTTGCAGAATTTTGCGGAGCCCACCCTATGGCGCTGATGATCACCGATGAATGCATCAACTGCGATGTGTGTGAGCCCGAGTGCCCGAACCAGGCGATTTATCTGGGCGAAGAAATTTACGAAATCGACCCATCCAAGTGCACCGAGTGCGTCGGTCATTTTGACGAGCCCCAGTGCGTGCAGGTCTGCCCCGTGGCTTGCATTCCCGTCAACCCCCAACACGTCGAGAACCAGGAATCTCTCTGGGCCAAATACCGCCGCTTGCAGGCGCAGTAACCGGATCAAGACCCCGTCACTCAGGTTTGGGGGCACTCATTTCGGATGCTTCGGCATTCGGTGCTTTGGGCGGACGCGGAGGTTTGGGTCGGGGCGGTTTACTGGTGTGGATGCGCACCATGGCTTTTTCCATGTCACCCGCTAACAGCAACGGCAAAGCGGTCAGTGCCCGGAAAATGCTGTCATCGATGGCTTTACGGTGTTCGAGCATCGGCTTCTTTAAAACCCAGCTGACCACTTCGGCCTTGTCGCCGGGGTGGCCCACACCGATGCGCAGCCGCCAATAGTTGGCCGTGCCGAGTTGGGCATGGATGTCGCGCAAGCCGTTGTGTCCGGCATGGCTGCCGCCCAGTTTGAGCTTGGCCTCACCGGGGACGATGTCGAGCTCATCGTGTGCCACCAAAATTTCTTCCGGCTGGATTTTGAAAAACCGCGCCAAGGCACTGACCGACTTGCCCGACAAATTCATGTAGGTTTGTGGCTCCAGCAGCCAAAGGGTCTGCCCGTTGACGGTGGTGCGTGCCATCAGGCCGTGGTAATTGCGCTCGGGCACCAATGACACTTTGAGTTCGCGGGCGACCGCATCGATCCACCAGAATCCGGCGTTGTGGCGGGTGTCTTCGTATTCGTTGCCCGGGTTGCCCAGGCCGACTAGCAGTTTGATCATGGTGCGTGATTATCCTTGTGCGCTTGGCCGTGTGGTCTGAAATGCTGGGGCCCAAAGAAAAAGGCCCGCAGAGCGGGCCTTTAGGCGCAGGGCTTTTCAGCCCAAGCAAGAAGATTACTTCTTGCCTTTGCCTTTTTTGGCGTCTGCAGGTGCAGCGGCCACAGGTGCGGCCACGACTTCTTCGACAGGAGCCACCACGGACACGAGGACCGGGTTTTTCTTACCGTGCGTGATGGCTTTGCAGCCAGCAGGCAAGGTGATGTCGTTCAGGTGCAGGGATTTGCCCATGGTCAGGCCTTTCAAGTCCACCGCGATGAATTCGGGCAGGTTGGCAGGCAAGCAAGCGACTTCGAGTTCAGTCACGACGTGAGTGACGGTGCACTTGTCGGTCTTGACGGCTTCGGACTCTTCTTCGCCGCTGAAGTGCATGGGCACTTTCATGTGCAAAGTGGTGTTGGCATCGACGCGCTGGAAGTCGATGTGTTGCACCAACTGCTTGTAGGGGTGCATTTGGTAGTCACGCAACAGCACTTGGCTGGTTTGACCGTTGAATTCCATCTCGAGGATCGAGGCGTGGAAAGCTTCTTTTTTCAGGGCGTGCCACAAAGCGTTGTGGTCCAGCTCGATGAGTTGGGGGGCCGATGTGGAACCGTAAACGATGCCAGGTGTGCGACCGGAATTGCGGAGACGGCGGCTCGCACCCGTGCCCTGCTTAGCGCGCTCAAAAGCGACAAATTTCATACATTACTCCTTCTAGGGTCCACCGCGACCAGTGTGACCCTGACTCAAAAAAGCCAGCCAGTCCACAAGGACGGCTGGCCGCTGTTGGCCTTTTCTCGATCAGGCTTGATCGGAGAACAGGCTCATCACCGACTCACCGTGCGCAATCCGGTTGATCGTTTCGGCGATCAGCGGAGCCACGGAGAGTTGGCGAATCTTGGAACACGCTGCGGCTTGAGCCGACAGCGGGATGGTGTTGGTGACCACGACTTCGTCGAGTGCTTCGCCTTTGGCGATCCGGTCGATGGCTGGGCCCGAGAAAATTGGGTGGGTGCAATAGGCGTAGACCTTTTTGGCACCACGCTCTTTGAGCACTTCAGCTGCTTTGACCAAGGTGCCTGCGGTGTCGATCATGTCGTCCATGATCACGCAGTTGCGGCCTTCGATCTCGCCGATGACGTGCATCACTTCAGACACGTTGGCTTTGGGGCGGCGCTTGTCGATGATGGCCAGGTCGCAGCCGAGCTGCTTGGCCAAGGCGCGAGCGCGCACCACACCGCCGACGTCTGGCGACACGACGATCAGGTCTTCGTAATTTTTCTGGCGCAGGTCACCCAGCAACACGGGGGATGCGTAGATGTTGTCCACCGGGATGTCAAAGAAGCCTTGAATCTGGTCGGCGTGCAAGTCCATGGTCAGGACGCGGTCAACGCCAACGGCTTGCAGCATGTTGGCCACCACTTTGGCAGAGATCGGCACACGGGTTGAACGTGGGCGACGGTCCTGGCGGGCGTAACCGAAATAAGGGATGACGGCACTGATGCGGCCAGCCGATGCGCGTTTGAACGCGTCGACCATGATCAGCAATTCCATCAGGTTTTCGTTGGTCGGTGCGCAGGTGGACTGGACCACAAACACTTCGCGCGCACGGACGTTTTGCTTCAGTTCGACGGTGACTTCACCGTCAGAGAAGCGGCCCACATCGACGGAGCCGAGCTGTGTGCCCAAGGAACGGGCGATTTCGGCAGCCAAAACAGGGTTGGCATTGCCGGTGAACAGCATGAATTCGGGGGGGAGTGAAGCAGGCTGCATGTGCATTCCAGCGATCAGAAAAAAGGGCCTGTACGAGTGAACGTATTTGGCAGGGGAAGAAGGACTCGAACCTTCGAATGCCGGAATCAAAATCCGGTGCCTTAACCAACTTGGCGACTCCCCTACACGGGTTGACCGCTGAAACAGCGATCTACCGATCAACTATCGCTGGATGCCCAACCTTTTAAAGGATGAACTTCCAAATTGCTGCATTTGCGCACTTGCCAGTGGTCTGGGACCGGACTGAGCGTTGTGCCTGTTGTGCAATGTGCGAACACTGCACTGCCAGAACCCGTCATTTTGCCGCTCATGCCTGCGTTGGAAAGCACTTGGCGTGCTTGTAAAACCTCAGGGCATATCGCTTCAGCGATGGGTTGCAAGTCATTGTGACCGAAGTCATATGGCTGTGCAGCGAAGACCGAAATTGTAGCAGGCTTTGTGGCCCTTTGGAGGTCTGGATGCTTAAAAATTTGCGCTGTTTCGATCCCGGAGGGCGGCTTGATGACCCAAAAGTATGCTTTGGGCAGGCTGATCGGGGTGATTTGCTCACCGATCCCTTCGACCCAGGCGTTCTGGCCACGCAAGAAAAAGGGCACGTCCGCACCCAACTGCAAACCTAGTTTTTCGAGTGTTTCCAGGCTCAGGTTCAGGCTCCAGAGCTGGTTGAGTGCGAGCAGACAGCTCGCTGCATCCGATGAGCCACCGCCCATGCCCGCTTGGGCGGGAATGTGTTTTTCAACGGCGATGTGTGCGCCCTGCGTGCACCCTGTGTGCTGTTGCAGCAGTTTGGCCGCGCGCGTGATCAGGTCTTCGGCAGGCAGCTGCACCGTCAAGTCTTCTCGGCTGATGGCGCCATTCGGACGTTTTTCAAAGTGCAGCGTGTCGCACCAGTCGATGAGCATGAACGCCGATTGCAGCAAATGGTAGCCGTCAGGGCGCTGGCCTGTGATGTGCAAAAACAGGTTGAGCTTGGCGGGGGCAGGGACGTCGTACAGCTGTTTCATTGGGGGATTATCGTCAGCGCTCAATGAGCCATCTCAACGGTCGAGCACGATGCGCAAAACGGCTTCGGGTGCAGGCGTGCTTCGGGTGGCCGTTAGGCGTCCTTGGGCGTGTCCAGACAAGTCGGCTTGCCAGCCAGGCGCCAGGGCGGTGTGGCCGGCGAGCCATTCAAACAGGGCTGCAATGGGCAGGTCTGTGCCAGTCAGGCGTTGGCTCAGGCTTTGCAGGTTGTGGCTTTCAGTTTTGTCTTGGCCTTGTTCCAGCCACGCAGCCTCAGGAGTCCAGCTCAGACGCGCCAAGGTGGTGCCGATCGGACTGAGCAAGACCATTTGGCCTTTCTCGGCGGAGCCTTGCAACTCGAAGCTGGCGCTCCAGCTTTGCGGGGGAGTGCTTTGCAGTTGCAGTGCCAAGCGGCCAGACCAGAAGGCGGATGTGTCCTCTGGCTGAATTCTGGGACTCGCGCAACCCGCCAAGGCCAGCAAAGCCAGGCTGCTCATGCCCAGCCCAAACCGGCGACGAGCCATGAATGGCCTCATGGTTTGAAGTTGAAGCGTTTGACGGTTTGAACCAGCGTCTCGTTGTCGGCCTTGAGCAGGAGACCTTCGCGCCAGATGGCACCTGCTTCACGCAATTGACCGACAGTCCAAAGCACTTCACCCAAGTGGGCGGCAATTTCTGCATCGGGTTTGGATTTGTAGGCGGCTTGCAAAATGCGCAGGGCTTCCTGGTGTTGGCCTTGTCGAAACAGAACCCAGCCCAGGCTGTCTTGGATGTAGGGATCTTGCGGGGCCAGCTGCACCGCTTTTTCAATCAGTTGTCGCGCCTCATCGAGGCGGATGTTCCGGTCAGCCAGTGAATAGCCCAGTGCATTGAATGCGTGCGCCTCTTGGGGTGCTTTGGCGATGAGTTGGCGCAGCAGACGCTCCATTTCCTCAAAGCGTTTGAGTTTTTCGCAGACGAGTGCCAGCTCGGACAACAGTTCGTGGTTGTCGGGTTGGCGGTCCAGCGCGGCTCTGACCAGCGCGTAGGCGGCTGGGGCTTCACTGTGTTCGCGCAGCCAATAAGATTGCGCCAGGATCTTGCGCTGGGCTTGCTCGGCATTGGCGGGCTTGACCTGGGCCAGCACATTGCGCGCTTCGTCCATGCGGCCTTGCTGGGCCAGCAAGTCGGCTTGTCGGCTGGCCAGCTTGATGGGGTCTGCACCTGGGGGCATCTGTGCCAGCCATTGGTTGGCGCGGTCCAGTTGGCCATTTTTTTGGGCAATTTGCGCCAGCGACAGCAAGGCTTCGACCTTTCCGGCTTGGTGTTCGGGTGTTTTGCTGGAAGCGACCAAACGGATGTACTGTTCCAAGTGTTTTTCGGCGTCGGCCAGCTGCTGGTTTTCTTGCAGCACCAAGCCGTGAATCAGCCAGCCCTCGGCAAATTCGGGGTGTTTTTGGTTGAGTGTGGTCAGCTGGCTGATGGCGTCGGGGTACAGCTGGATGGAAACCAGGGTGCGCGCATAGCCCAAACGCAATTCGGGGACGACGTCGGTCTTCATGGCCGCGTCGAGCATGGGCTTGAGGGTGCTGTTGTCTGACACCATCAAACTGAGCGCCAAAATCAGTGGGCCTTGCGCCTTGGGGTCGGCGGCGTGGCCTTTGACGGATGCCTCGACCGCCGAGGTGATTTGTCCTGCATCACGGCGCATGCGGCCGATGGTGGTCCAGGCGGAAGCCACGGTTTGAGGCTTGGTGAGTGACTGTGTCAGGGCTTTTTCGACCACGCTCGATGCCAAGGCCTTGTCTTGCACCACACCAAACAGGCGTGGCACAGAGGCGATGGCGCCCGCCTGATCTTCCAAGGGCAGTTCATGGATGGAGACGGTCAGGGCTTTGCCTGCATCTTCGACACGGTTGAGCGCCAACAGAATTTGCAATACATAACGGCTGGCTTCGATGGCCGAAGGGATCTCTTTTTTCCAGGTTTGTGCGGCTTGTAAAGCGGCCTCGCCGGATCGGGCTTGCAGCGCCATGTCGACGGCGCGTTGGAACAAAGCGGGGTCTCGCGTTTTGCGGGCAGCGTCAAGGATCATCGAGAAGCCGCTGCCCGGAGAGCCTTGGCGCGTATTCAGTTCACCCAGCAGGATTTGGTAGAACAAAACGGCATCCAATGCGGATTGTTTGGGCACCGCCTCGGCTTTGGGCGATGCAGGCTGAGCCCAAGCACCGATGACGCACGAGGACAAGACAGCAAGTCGAAACCAGAATTTCATGGGACGATCATAATCCAGCCACCTTTTCTACCCGTACTTCAGCGAGGGATTTCCTTCTTTGAAGCCGACCCCTTGCATGCCCGAACTCCCAGAAGTTGAAGTCACCCGCCGCAGTTTTGCAGACCGCATCGCCATGGCCCACATTTTGGACTTGCGCATGGGCAAGCCCTTGCGCTGGCCTTTGGGTGTTCCCGCACAAAGTCTGGTGGGGCGGCAAATCACGGGGGTGCGCCGACGGGGCAAGTACTTGTTGCTGGATCTCGACCCCGGTTTGCTGCTGTTGCATTTGGGTATGTCGGGCAGCCTCAACTTTGCCCCTGTCCAGCCACCGGCAGGTCCCCATGACCACATGGATCTGGTGACAGACCGGGGCGTTTTGCGTTTGCACGATCCGCGCCGTTTTGGGGCGGTGGTCTGGGCACCGTCGCAAGATTCGCCCAGCGCCCAAAAATTGCTAGGTCGCTTGGGCGTGGAGCCGTTGGATGGGCAGTTTGATGCGGGCCACTTTGCACAGGCCCTTAAAAAGCGCCAGTCGGCCATCAAGCAGGTCTTGTTGGCGGGTGATGTGGTGGTGGGCGTGGGCAATATTTATGCGTCCGAGGCCTTGTTCATGGCGGGTATTCGCCCGACCACACAGGCTTCACGTTTGTCCCGCCCCCGTGTGGCCAAGCTGCATGCCGCCATCGTTCAGGTTTTGAGTCGTGCGGTGCAGCAAGGCGGTAGTTCGCTCAAGGATTTTGTGAGTGCCGAAGGGCGCACGGGCTATTTCCAGCTGGAGGCCTCCGTTTATGGCCGCGCAGGAGCGCCTTGCCGCGTGTGTGAAACGCCCATCAAGTCCATGCTGCAAGGCCAGCGCACCACTTTTTATTGCCCCGTATGTCAGAAGCCTTGATCTCATTGCCCGATGGTTTTGCCCGTCTCATGGTGGACTGGCAGCGCCAGCATGGCCGCCAGAGCCTGCCTTGGCAAAACACCCAGGACCCTTACCGTGTGTGGCTGTCCGAGATCATGTTGCAGCAAACGCAAGTGAGCACGGTGCTCGATTACTTCCCCCGATTTTTGGCGCGCTTTCCGGATGTGGCGGCCTTGGCCGCTGCCCAACAAGACGATGTGCTGGCGCTGTGGAGCGGGCTGGGCTATTACAGCCGTGCGCGCAATTTGCACAAGTGCGCCCAAGAGGTCATGAACCGTTTTGGTGGCGCTTTTCCCCAGCAAGCCCAAGACTTGCAAACCTTGCCGGGCATTGGGCGCTCCACCGCTGCGGCGATCGCGGCCTTTTGCTTTCAAGAGCGAGCTGCGATTTTGGATGGCAACGTCAAGCGCGTGTTGACCCGTGTGCTGGGCTTTGGCGATGACCTTGCCGTGGTCAAAAACGAACGCGCCTTGTGGTCTTTGGCGCAGGACCTGCTGCCCGCAAAACCAGCCGACATGCCGCGCTACACCCAGGCCTTGATGGACCTGGGAGCCACCGTGTGTTTGCCACGCAAGGTGCAGTGCGATGCCTGCCCCGTCAGCCGCTTGTGCTCGGCCAAGGGCGAAGGAGCACCACTGGCGTATCCCGTCAAAACCCGAAAACTCAAACGCACCAGCGCCACGTTGTGGTTGTTATGGGCGGTCAATGCGCAAGGCCAGGTGTGGTTGCAAAAACGGCCAGACAAAGGCATTTGGGCGGGTTTGTTCAGCTTGCCGGTGTTCGATTCAGAAGATGAATTGCTGGCCGCTTGGGTACAGGGGCAGCAGGTGCAATACCTGACGGCGCGCAAGCATGTCCTGACCCATCGGGATCTTTATTTGCACCCTGTGCGGATGACGGGTTTGACCCCGAAGTCGCCCGCTTGCGAGGGACAGTGGGTGGATGCAGCGCTGTGGCCCCAAATGGGCTTGCCTGCCCCGATCAGGACTTTGCTGGAAGACTGAGCCGAGATTCCTGCTTGGGCAGCTCAGAGGGCTTCTTAAGCCAAGGCATCGAGTTCGCGGTGCCGCTTGAGTGTGAGCCAGCGCGTGCCAAAGCTTTGCGCCAGCTG
>JAGNVG010000137.1 GCA_017986605.1 Limnohabitans sp. | reverse complement strand
TCGGCCAACATCAAGCCCAAGCGCAAAGTGGCGGCTTTGTTCAAATCTGGCGAGTGAACGCATCCGCAAGGGCTGGCCCACGGGCAAGTGCTTGCGGGATTGATCTGGATTGATCAGGCTTGAGGCCCGGTCTTTACCGGGGCTTCAAACGGGTGTCATTGCAGGCTGTCAAAATCGCCCCATGCGCGATACCAGCTCCACTCCTCAGTTTTCTTTTGTTCCTCAGCCTTTGACCGGGCACTTGTCTGGTTTGTCGCGGGGTTTTGTGGCATCGGCAGTCGTGTTGCTTTGTGCCCCAAGCTTGGCCTTGGCGCAGGCCCCAACAGCGGCCCCTGCAGCCCCTGCAGCAACAACCGACCTTGGCCAAGTCGAAATTCGCGGCACCCGCAACACCGACACCGAAGCGCGGCAAGAGTCCACGGCCTCCAAAATCGTGATCGGTCGCGAAGAGATCGACAAACAAGGCGACGCGACGCTGGGCGATGTGCTCAAGCGTTTGCCGGGCGTGACGGTGCAAGGCGCACCTGGCCGGGGTGGGGCCATCCGCATGCGCGGTTTGGGCGGGGGCTACACCCAAATTTTGCTGGACGGCGAGCGCATGCCGCCAGGTTTTTCGGTGGACTCGCTGACCCCTGAGCAGGTGGAACGCATTGAAATTTTGCGCGCACCGACCGCCGAAACTGGGGCCCGTGCCATTGCAGGCACCATCAACATTGTGCTGCGCGAGGGCCGAAAAGCCACGCCAGACGATTTGAAAATCACCCGCAGCCAAGAGCACGGACAAGGCTCGAACATGGTGAACTGGGTGCACAACCTGAATACATCACCTGTGAGCGGCACCTTCACGCTGTCGGCCATGGACAGTGAGCGTGCCGATGAGAGCGTGACCGAGATCCATTCGACGTTTCCTCCTGTACCGGTTGACCAAGTGCGCATGGCCGAGTCGGTGGGCCGCCGAAAAGGCGTGCACGCCAATGCCCGTTTGCAGTGGAAAGGCGAGCAGGGCAAAAGCCTGACCTTGACGCCATTTCTGATCTATTCCGAATACGCCGCCCAAGGACGCATCGAGGCTCGGCCGCTTTCTTCGGCAACCATCACCGACACCGCGCTGACCGACAACCACAGCCGCTATGCCGCTGCCCGATTGAACGGCCAGTGGGCTCAGCGTTTGTCGGCCGATGACCGCTTAGAAGTGAACTTCGGACTGGGCCAGTCCAAGTACAACCAGCACATCACCCAGGATGCGGCTCCCAACACAACGCTTTTGTCCGATTCTCTGGACGAGCAGCGCTTCACCGACCGCAGCACCAGCCTGTCCACGAAGTGGACTCGGGTTTTGGACAACGGCCACCAGTGGGTGAGTGGCTTGGAGCACGAAGGGGGGCGGCGCGTCGAAGAAGCCAGCCCGGGCGCGGGTGACGACAGCGGCAACCTGAAGGCCCGCACGGCCCGTTGGGCGGCCTACACGCAAGACGAGTTCAAGATCAACCCGAATTGGTCGGCCTACGCAGGCGTTCGCTACGAAAGCATCTTGACCGAAGGGCAGGTGGGTGACGAATTCAAACGCAACAAGAGCCAGGTATTGACGCCCTTGCTGCATGCTTTGTGGAAGCCCGATCCGGCCAAGCGCGACCAAGTGCGCATGAGCCTCACGCGCAGCTACAAGACGCCCACGCTGTACAACCTGGTCGCACCGCTGCGGTATTCGCGCAATAACCCCATTACGGGAAACAACAAGCCCACTGAGCCCGACCGTGTGGGCAACCCCGACCTGAAACCCGAGTTGGCCACGGGCATTGACTTGGGTTTTGAGCGTTATCTGGAAGGCGGCGGTGTGCTCAGCGCCAACGTGTTTCGCCGCAACATTCAGGACTTGATCCGCTACCAAACCACCACCACTTGCACCGTCGTTGGTGGGGATCGTTGTGTCTCGTCGCCCCAGAACGTGGGCGACGCCGTCACCCAAGGCATCGAGCTGGAAGCCAAATTCCGCCTGAACCAAGCCTTTGCCGAGGCTTGGCCTGTGGACATCCGCAGCAACGTCAGTTTTTTCCGATCCAAGGTCAAAGACGTGCCCGGCCCCAATAACCGCCTGGACCAGCAGCCCAGCATGACGGCGAACCTGGGGGCCGATTACCGCTTGCGTGGCATGCCCTTGACGCTAGGGGGCAACGTCAACTGGAACCCCGATTACGACACCCGCCGCAGCGAGGCACAGTTTTCTTACCAGGGCATCAAGCGCGTGGTGGATGTGTATGGCCTGTGGCGTTTTTCTTCGGCCACGGCCTTGCGTTTGACGGTCAGCAATCTGCTGCCACGCGATTACCTGACGGCAACCACATTCAACAACGGCACCCAAAGCGAGACAGCCCGGACCACAGACCACAATTGGCGCAACATCCAGCTGCGTCTGGAAATGAAAATCTAACAAGGAGACCCCCATGCCCATCAAAGACGCCGCCTGGCACGACCGCATGTACAACAACCGGGCGCTGGTGCCTGACTTTGCCGAGCACTTCGCGCATTGGAAAAACGCCTCGACGCAAGCCCGTGAAACGCTCAATCCTCTGATGGATGTGCGCTACGGCGATGGTCCGAGTGAAACGCTGGACCTCTTTCCTGCGGCCAAGGCCAACGCGCCCGTGGTGATCTTCATCCACGGTGGTTACTGGCGCAGCCTGGACAAATCAGACCATTCCTTTGTCGCCCCCGCTTTGCGTGACATGGGTGCCTGCGTGGTCGTGGTCAACTACGCTTTGTGCCCCGGCACCGAAACGCAAGCCGTGACGGTGCCCGACATCGCCTTGCAAATGGCCCAAGCCACCGCCTGGGTCTGGCGACACATCGCAGCGCACGGCGGTGACCGCAGCAACATCACCGTGATCGGCCATTCGGCGGGTGGGCACTTGGCCGCCATGCTGCTGGCTTGCGACTGGAAAAAGTTGGGGCGCGATTTGCCTGCCGGTTTGGTGCGCAAAACCATGTCGATATCGGGCCTGTTTGATCTGGAGCCCGTGCGCAAGACACCTTTTGTGCAGGGCGATTTGCGCCTGACTCCGGTCCATGTGCGCATGGCCAGCCCGGCCAAATGGCAGCGGCCCCGCCAAGGCGTTCTTTACACAGTGGTGGGCGGCGACGAGAGTCCAGAGTTTTTGCGCCACAACCGCTTGATTCACCAAGCTTGGGGCCCCAAGACCGTGCCCGTGTGCGAAGCCTTGCCCGGCTTGAACCACTTCAGTGTGGTGACCGAACTGACGCGTGCGGGCAGCCGTTTGAATGCGCTGGCCAAAACCTTGATTGAGCAGAAACCAGCCTGATCCAGCTCAGCTGCGCATGCTGTGGCGGAATACTGCAAACCCTTGTGGGAGCGAGCCCCTGCTCGCGAATGCATGCTGGTGTATCAGCATGCATTCGGCCGCAGGGGCAGCCTCCCACAAAACCCGATGCCCAAAAGAGGTTCTGACAGTCAGCCTTTAGCAGGCTTTATCAGACTTCAGGCGGGCAAAAACCGCTCCACCAGCAGCGACCAGAAGGCCGAACCAATGGCCACGTTCTTGTCGTTGAAGTCATAGCCTGGGTTGTGCACCATGCAGGCGCCGTGGCCATCACCTGAGCCATCGCCATTGCCGATCAGCAAATAACTGCCGGGCACCTCTTCGAGCATGAAGGCAAAGTCTTCGCTGCCATTGAGCGCACGACCTTGCCGCACCACTTTGTCAGAGCCCACCAGCTCTTCGGCCACATCGCGGGCAAAGTCGGTCTCGGCCAGGTGGTTCACCAGCACGGGGTAGCCGCGCTGGTAGTCGATCTCGGCCGTGACGCCATAGCTTTGAGCTTGCGCGTGGACCAGTTCGGTGATGCGTTTTTCGAGCAGGATGCGCACATCACGGTCGAGTGAGCGCACGCTCAAGCGCAGCGTGGCGGTCTGCGGGATCACGTTGTTGGCCACGCCCGCATTGAACGCGCCCACGGTGATGATCGCCATCTGCTGCGGGTCGATGTTGCGTGCCACGATGCTTTGCAGCCCCATGACGATGGCCGAGCCAGCCACCACAGGGTCGGCAGCCACATGCGGCATGGCGCCATGGCCGCCCTTGCCGTGCAAGGTGATGGTCACGTTGTCAGAAGACGCCATGGCCGAGCCATCGCGCAAGACCAGGTGGCCTTGCGGGTGGCTGGGCATGTTGTGCATGGCAAAGATGGCGTCGCACGGGAACTGCTTGAACAGACCGTCTTCCATCATCTTCTTGGCGCCGCCCAAACCTTCTTCAGCGGGCTGGAAAATCAGGTTCACCGTGCCCGAGAACGCTCCTTGCTGGGCAATGTGCTTGGCCGCTGCCAGCAGCATGGCGGTGTGGCCGTCATGGCCGCAGGCGTGCATGATGCCCACGTTGCAGCTGGCATAGGGCAGGCCGGTCGCCTCGTCGATGGGCAAGGCGTCCATGTCGGCACGGATGCCGATGCTTTTGCTGCCCGTGCCCTTCTTGATCTGGCCCACCAGGCCCGTGCCGCCCAAGCCGCGCGTGACCTGGTAGCCCCAGGCGCTCAGTTGATCGGCCACCAAATCGCTGGTGCGGTATTCCTTGTAGCCCATCTCCGGGTGCTTGTGGATGTCGCGGCGCACTGCGATGAATTCATCCGCCTGGGCATGCAGGGCCTGCAGTTTGTCGTGCAAAAAAGCTTCGCTGGGTGCGTTCATGGACGTGCCTTTTCGATTACTGGGGTTGCAGGTTAATGGATTTGGCAATGCCCCGGAATTGGGCCGTACCCTCGGTGTAGACCTTGCTCAGCTCACTCAATGACAAAGGCTTGGCGACCAGCAGGCTGTTGAGATCCAGCCCGTTGCGCACGCCCGAGTCGTTCAATGTCTCGGTGATGGCTTTGTGCAAGGTTTGCACCACGGCTTCAGGGGTGTCTTTCTTGACGAAGTAGCCTGTCCAGATGTTGAAATCAAAGTTCTTGAGCTGTTTGCTTTCGGTGATGGCTTGGTACTGCTTGACACCTTCCAGCCGTTCTTTGTTCAGCATGGCCAGGATCTTGATCTTGCCGCTGTCAGCGAGTTGCTGATAGCTCTTGCCATAGACCGTGATGAAGATGTCCACCTGGCCACCGATCAGGTCCTGGTTGGCTGGTGCGCCGCCTTTGTAGGGCACATGTGTCATGGGAATGCCCGTGACTTTGGACAATTGTTCCCCCAAGAGGTGATAGAACGAACCAGGGCCTACGCTGGCATAGGTCAGTGGTTTGCCCGCGGCGGCTTCCTTGCGGGCGTAGGTGAGCAGTTCGTCCACTGTATTGGCGGGTAGGTTGGGGCGTGCATAAATGGCCATTTGCGCTGCACCGATCATCTGTACCAAGCGGAAGTCTTCGCTCTTGAACTTGACTGCCGCGTTGGCCAGTGGCGACAGGATCAACTCATTGGGTGAGCCCTGGAACAGATAGTAGCCGTCCGATGGGGACGACAGCACTTTTTGTGCAGCGATGGCTCCGCTGACGCCACCCAGGTTTTCTACGATCACTGGCTGGTTCAAATGTTTGGCCAACGGAACGTTGACCAAGCGCGCTAGCACGTCCGACAAGCCGCCTGCGGGGTAGGGCACCATCAGGCTCACGGGCTTGGTGGGGAAAGTTTGGGCCAGAGTGCCTTGGGTCAGAACCAAACCGGTCAGGCTGGCTGCGATCAGACGTTTCAAAAGGCGGGAAGTTTGCATGTCAAAGTCTCCTAATTTGTTGTGATGAAGGCCATCACAGCCCACAAGAAGTA
>JAGNVG010000026.1:18635-21711 GCA_017986605.1 Limnohabitans sp. | reverse complement strand
GTGATTGCCGACGGTGCATCGACCGACTTGGGCGAAATCGCCATTGGTCAGAACATGCTGATCGCCTTCATGCCATGGAACGGTTACAACTTCGAAGATTCGATCTTGATCTCTGAGCGTGTCGTGTCGGAAGATCGTTACACCTCGATCCACATCGAAGAACTCGTGGTCATGGCCCGTGACACCAAGTTGGGTGCCGAAGAAATTTCGCGCGACATCCCCAACTTGTCCGAACAGCAATTGGGCCGTCTGGACGACTCCGGCATCATCTACGTGGGGGCAGAAGTGCAACCTGGCGATGTCTTGGTTGGCAAGGTCACACCCAAGGGCGAGACCACCCTCACGCCTGAAGAGAAACTGCTGCGTGCCATCTTCGGCGAAAAAGCCAGCGATGTGAAAGACACCTCACTGCGTGTTGACCAAGGTAGCTCCGGTACCGTGATCGACGTGCAGGTCTTCACTCGTGAAGGCATCGTGCGTGACAAGCGCGCTCAGCAGATCATTGACGACGAACTCAAGCGTTTCCGTTTGGATCTGAACGACCAGCTGCGCATTGTGGAAGCCGATGCATTTGACCGTATTGAGAAGTTGCTCGTGGGCCGTGTGGCCAACGGTGGCCCTCAAAAGCTGGCCAAAGGCACCAAGCTCGACAAAGCCTATATGGCCTCGGTTGAAAAATTCCACTGGTTCGACATTCGTCCAGCCGAAGATGACGTGGCCATGCAACTTGAGTCCATCAAGAACTCACTGGAGCAGACCCGTCACAGCTTTGACTTGTCTTTTGAAGAAAAGCGCAAAAAGTTGACGCAAGGCGACGAACTGCCCGCAGGCGTGCTCAAAATGGTCAAGGTCTATCTGGCCGTCAAGCGTCGCTTGCAGCCTGGTGACAAGATGGCCGGCCGCCACGGTAACAAGGGTGTGGTCTCCAAGATCGTGCCCGTCGAAGACATGCCTTATATGGCCGACGGTACACCTGCCGACATCGTGCTCAACCCGCTGGGCGTGCCTTCACGCATGAACGTGGGTCAGGTGCTCGAAGTCCACCTGGGGTGGGCTGGCAAAGGTATCGGTCAGCGCATTGGCAACATGCTGCAGGCCGAAACCCAGCGCATGGAAAAGATTGCCGAATTGCGCAAGCTGTTTGAACAGTTGTACAACAGCATGGGTCGTAAGGAAGACCTGTCGCAGTTGAGCGATGACGAAGTGTTGGCCATGGCCGACAACCTCAAAGAAGGTTTCCCGTTCGCCACCCCCGTGTTCGACGGTGCTGCCGAAGAGGAAATTCGCGCCATGTTGCACCTGGCTTACCCAGATGATTTGGCCAAGGCCAAGGGTCTGACGGCCACACGCACGCAAGCCAACTTGTTTGACGGCCGCACAGGCGATGCCTTTGACCGTCCAACCACCATTGGCTACATGCACTTCTTGAAACTGCACCACTTGGTGGACGACAAGATGCACGCCCGCTCGACCGGTCCTTACAGCTTGGTCACGCAGCAGCCGCTGGGTGGTAAGGCGCAGTTCGGTGGTCAGCGTTTCGGTGAGATGGAAGTGTGGGCGCTGGAAGCGTATGGCGCTTCTTACGTCCTGCAAGAGATGCTCACCGTGAAGTCCGACGACGTGCAAGGCCGTACCAAGGTGTACGAAAGCATCGTCAAAGGCGAACACTCCATCGAAGCGGGCATGCCCGAATCGTTCAACGTGCTGGTCAAGGAAATCCGTTCGCTGGGCCTTGACATCGAGCTCGAGCGTTCTTAATTCACAGGCAAAGGATTTAAACCATGAAATCACTACTCGACCTGTTCAAGCAGTTCACGCCCGATGACCACTTCGATGCGATCCGCATCGGCCTGGCATCGCCCGAGAAGATCCGTTCGTGGTCTTTCGGCGAAGTGAAAAAGCCAGAAACCATCAACTACCGTACCTTCAAGCCTGAGCGCGATGGTCTGTTTTGTGCCAAGATTTTTGGCCCTATCAAAGACTACGAATGCTTGTGCGGCAAGTACAAGCGTCTCAAGCACCGCGGCGTGATCTGCGAGAAGTGCGGCGTTGAAGTCACACAAACCAAAGTGCGTCGCGAGCGCATGGGTCACATTGACCTGGCCGCACCTTGCGCCCACATCTGGTTCCTGAAGTCGTTGCCATCGCGTTTGGGCTTGGTGCTCGACATGACGCTGCGCGACATCGAACGTGTGTTGTACTTTGAAGCGTATGTGGTGACTGACCCTGGCATGACGCCGCTGAAAAAATTCGGCATCATGTCAGAAGACGACTACGACGCCAAAGTCAAAGAGTACGGCGACGAATTCGTGGCCAAGATGGGTGCCGAAGGTATCCGCGAGTTGCTCGAAGGCATTGACATCGAAAGCGAGATCGAGCGCCTGCGTGGCGACTTGACCGGCTCCGAACTCAAAGTCAAGAAGAACTCCAAGCGTCTCAAAGTGCTGGAAGCCTTCAAGAAGTCGGGCATCAAGCCCGGTTGGATGGTGCTTGAAGTGCTGCCCGTGTTGCCGCCGGACCTGCGTCCGCTGGTGCCGTTGGATGGCGGCCGCTTTGCGACCTCCGATCTGAACGACTTGTACCGCCGTGTCATCAACCGCAACAGCCGTCTGCGCCGTTTGCTGGAATTGAAAGCGCCCGAAATCATTGCGCGCAACGAAAAGCGCATGCTGCAAGAAGCCGTGGACAGCTTGCTGGACAACGGCCGTCGCGGCAAGGCCATGACCGGCGCCAACAAGCGCGCGCTGAAGTCTTTGGCCGACATGATCAAAGGCAAGAGCGGTCGTTTCCGTCAAAACTTGCTGGGTAAGCGCGTCGACTATTCTGGCCGTTCCGTGATCACCGTGGGCCCAACCCTCAAGCTGCACCAGTGCGGTTTGCCCAAGTTGATGGCCATCGAGTTGTTCAAGCCTTTCATCTTTGCGCGTCTCGAAGCCATGGGCATCGCGACCACCATCAAGGCTGCCAAGAAAGAAGTTGAAGCCGGCACCCCCGTGGTGTGGGACATTCTTGAAGAGGTCATCAAAGAGCACCCCGTGATGCTCAACCGTGCGCCTACGCTGCACCGTTTGGGTAT
>JAGNVG010000026.1:0-18535 GCA_017986605.1 Limnohabitans sp. | reverse complement strand
GGCGAGCGCTACAACAAAGTGGTGGACATCTGGGGCAAAGCCGGTGACGTCGTCTCCAAGGTGATGATGGACCAGCTGCGCAAAGAGCGCACCATTGACCGCCACGGCAACGAAGTCGATCAGGAATCGTTCAACTCGATTTACATGATGGCCGACTCCGGTGCGCGCGGTTCTGCAGCGCAGATTCGCCAGCTGGCCGGTATGCGTGGCCTGATGGCCAAGCCTGACGGCTCCATCATTGAGACCCCCATCACGGCGAACTTCCGTGAAGGTCTGAACGTGTTGCAGTACTTCATCTCGACCCACGGTGCACGTAAAGGTCTGGCCGATACAGCTTTGAAGACAGCCAACTCGGGTTACCTGACCCGTCGTTTGGTCGACGTGACCCAGGACTTGGTTGTGACCGAGCTCGATTGCGGCACTTCTGACGGTTCCTTGATGCGTGCGATCGTTGAGGGTGGTGAAGTCATTGAGTCCTTGCGTGACCGTATCTTGGGTCGCACGGTGGCAGAAGACGTTTTGCACCCAGAAAACCGCGCTGTGCTGGCCGCTGCAGGCGTCATGCTGGACGAAGACCTGATTGATGAGCTCGAAGCCGCTGGCGTTGACGAAGTCAAGGTCCGCACGGCACTGACTTGCGAAACTCGTTTCGGTCTGTGCGCGAAGTGCTATGGCCGCGATCTGGGTCGCGGTGGTTTGGTCAACGGTGGCGAGGCTGTTGGTGTGATTGCGGCGCAATCCATCGGTGAACCCGGTACCCAGCTGACGATGCGTACGTTCCACATTGGTGGTGCGGCTTCGCGTGCGGCTGTGGCATCGAGCGTGGAAGCCAAGTCCAACGGCATCATCGGCTTCAATGCCACGATGCGTTATGTGACCAACAGCAAAGGCGAATTGGTGGTGATTTCCCGTTCCGGAGAGATCATCATCAGCGAACACGGTCGTGAGCGTGAGCGCCATAAAGTGCCTTACGGTGCCATCTTGTCGGTCAAGGCCGACCAGACCATCAAGGCCGGCACCATTTTGGCCAACTGGGACCCATTGACTCGCCCGATCATCACGGAATTCGCCGGTCAGGTGAAGTTCGAGAACGTCGAGGAAGGTCTGACCGTGGCCAAGCAGTTGGACGAAGTGACAGGTTTGTCCACCTTGGTGGTCATTGATCCGAAACGTCGTGGTGCTGCCAAGGTCATTCGTCCACAGGTCAAGTTGATCGACGCGCAAGGCAAAGAAGTCAAGATCCCTGGCACTGACCACTCGGTGACGATTGGCTTCCAGATTGGCTCGCTGATCCAAGTGCGCGACGGCATGGATGTGGGCCCAGGCGAAGTGCTGGCCCGTATCCCTGTGGAAGGTCAGAAGACCCGCGACATTACCGGTGGTTTGCCACGCGTGGCCGAACTGTTCGAAGCTCGTACGCCCAAAGACAAAGGCATGCTGGCCGAGATCACCGGTACCGTGTCGTTTGGTAAAGAAACCAAAGGCAAGGTCCGCTTGCAGATCACCGATCCAGAAGGCAAGGTCTGGGATGAGCTGATCCCCAAGGAAAAGAACATCTTGGTGCACGAAGGCCAAGTGGTCAACAAGGGCGAGAGCATTGTGGACGGCCCCGCCGATCCACAAGACATCTTGCGTTTGCTGGGCATCGAAGAGCTGGCCCGCTACATCGTTGACGAAGTGCAGGACGTTTACCGCTTGCAAGGTGTGAAGATCAACGACAAGCACATCGAAGTGATTGTTCGTCAGATGCTGCGCCGCGTGGTGGTGGAGAACATTGGTGATTCCAACTACATCTCCGGTGAGCAGGTTGAGCGTTCCGAAATGCTCAACACCAACGACGCATTGCAACGTGAAGGCAAGATCCCCGCGACATTCAGCAATTTGTTGCTGGGTATCACCAAGGCATCTTTGTCGACCGACTCGTTCATCTCGGCTGCTTCCTTCCAGGAAACGACCCGCGTGTTGACCGAAGCGGCCATCATGGGCAAGCGCGACGAACTGCGTGGTCTGAAGGAAAACGTGATCGTCGGTCGCCTGATTCCTGCCGGTACCGGCTTGGCTTACCACCAAGCTCGCAAAGTCAAGGACGCCATGGACGACGCCGAGCGTCGAGCCATTGCCGATGCTGAGGCTGCAGACCTGGCGGGTGAATCGACTGAAGATGCTGTCACCGACACAGGCGAAGCCGCTTAAGTGATGGGTTCACCTTTCAACGGGTGAACACGGATCAGCCCCTGCACCGTTTTGCGGTCAGGGGCTGTTTTTATGGCGAGGATTCAGCGGAGTAAAAACCATGTGGGCATTGATTGTGGGCGTGCTGTTGGCCGTCACCTTGTTTTGGGCTGTGGGGGCGCACAACCGCTTGGTGCGTTTGCGCTCCGAGGTGGTACGCCAGTGGAGCAGTGTTGATGCGGTCTGGCTTCGCCTGTTGGTTCGTTTGCAAGGCGGTATTGCTGCGCGTCAATCCCTGACGGCTGAGACAGAAGAAGAGGGCTTGCAAGCTTTGCAATTGGCATGCGACGAGTTGTTGGAGGCTTTGTCTGTGGCACGAATGCAGCCCCTGGATGCTGAAAGTCAAAGACAGGTGATGACACAGCACCTGAGAGTGCT
This sequence comes from Limnohabitans sp., assembly GCA_017986605.1. Taxonomy (GTDB): domain Bacteria; phylum Pseudomonadota; class Gammaproteobacteria; order Burkholderiales; family Burkholderiaceae_C; genus Limnohabitans_A. The sequence continues at coordinate 15,925 of JAGNVG010000026.1, read as the reverse complement.
TGCTGAAATCCGTTTGATGCTGCAAACGGGCAACGAGAAGCTGAAACCCGATCTGGACATTGCGTTGAACCGGATGCGTCAAACACTCCCCGCCGCACTTATCCCATACCATGTGGCTGTCGCTGCATACAACGAAGCTTTGGTGATGAGGCCTGCATCGTGGTTGGCAAGACGTTTGAACCTCCAACCAGCGACGCGCCTGGATTTGTCCATGGGTGCAGCTTGACGATGACCATGACAAAGATGAATCCGTTGACTGGACCGCTCACACAGGGTCAATCGCCCCCTTTATGGCGCTTGCTGCAAGCCACAGCAGCAGCCGTACAGGCCACACGGCAAGGCCGCTCGCTCACCGCACAGTTGGAGAGCGTTTCTCTGGATTTGCGCCCCGGCGTTCAGGCTTTGAGTTTTCAGGCCTTGAGGCAAATGGGCCGTGCGACCGCCTTGAAAGAGGTGCTGGCAACCAAACCACCACCGGCTGCGGTGGACGCGTTGCTCTGCACGGCCTTGGCGTTGTGTTGGGACGAAAAAAGTGCACCTTACCCTGTACACACACTGGTCAACCAAACGGTAGAGGCTGCCCGCAAACAACGGCAAACCCAAGCACAAAGTGGTTTCATCAATGCCTGCCTGCGCCGCTTCCTGCGTGAGCGCGATGAATGCGTGCGCCTGACCGATGGCCACATCGAAGCGCAATGGAATCATCCGCGTTGGTGGGTTGAACGACTGCAAGCGGATCACCCTCAGCATTGGCGTCCATTGCTGGATATGGCTCAAAAGCCAGCACCGATGACGCTGCGCGTGAACAGTCAGCATCACACGGTCACAGATTACCAAAAGCAACTCGACGTGATCGGAGTTTCGTCAAAGCGGGTGGGCTTGCAGGGGCTTCAATTGAGCAAGGCGCTGCCCGTGCACTTGTTGCCTGGGTTTGCCAAGGGGCATGTGTCTGTACAAGATGCGGCTGCACAGATCGCGGCACCACTGCTGATGCATGGATTGGATCCTGCTCAACCCTGGAAAATTTTGGATGCGTGCGCTGCCCCAGGGGGGAAAACAGGACATTTGTTGGAGTTGTACCCCCGCGCTCATGTGTTGGCCCTGGATGTCGACGAGTCCCGTTGTTTGCGTATTCATGAAAATCTGACCCGCTTGGGTTTGAGTGCTCAAGTGCGGGCCGCGGACGCGGCGCAACCCGCAAAATGGTGGGACGGCGAGCGTTTTGACGCCATGTTGCTGGACGCCCCTTGTACGGCTTCAGGTATTGTGAGAAGGCATCCGGATGTGAGATGGCTTCGCAGACCGACGGACAGTGGGCAGTTGGCCCAGATTCAAGCGGCTTTGCTCAAAGCCCTATGGCCATTGCTCAAGCCGGGCGGACGAATGCTGTATTGCACCTGCTCGGTTTTCAAAGCTGAAGGGGATGAGACGGTGCAAGCGTTTCTTCAGCGCAACACCGATGCGCAATTACAGCCCTCTCCAGGACATTTGATACCCGGTCAGCCACCAAGTGGTCTGCCAGTCGAGCACAATCCATTGGGTGAACATGATGGGTTTTATTACGCACTGCTGGAAAAGCGCCTCAGTTGAACTCTGGCGCGTGGCTCGCTGGGCTCTGGGGGCCTGGCTGCTTGCCGTGCCTTGCGCATGGGCTCAAACCTCGGTTGCAGAGCTGACAGACTTGCGTGCTGAACGCCGAGATGCCGCTTTGTTTGTGACAGCGCAGTTGAGGCTCGAACTGGGGGCCGCCGTTGAGGATGCATTGGTGAAAGGGCTGGCGGTTCACTTTGTGGCCGAGGCCGAGATCATGCGTGACCGTTGGTATTGGTATGACCGCAAACTTGGCATGGCAGCGCGTTATTACCGATTGGCCTTTCAGCCACTGACGCGTCGATGGCGCTTGAATGTCTCCAGTGAGCCCATCTCGGGGAGCGGCCTGGCGGGCGGCATTTCGCAAAATTTTGAGACTTTGTCTGACGCACTGAACGTGATCCGGCGCCAAACGGGCTGGAAAGTGGCCGAAATGACGGATCTGGATCCGGAGGCACGTCAATACATTGCGTACCGTTTTCGTTTGGATATTTCTCAGCTACCACGACCCTTCCAGATCGCAGCAGGCAACCAGTCCGACTGGAGTTTGGCGGCCAGTCGACAATTGCGCCTGACAAGCGAGATGGTGCGCTGAGATGGGCTTGTCCAACCGCCGAACGGACAAACAGATGCTGCAGGCGTCGCGTACAAGTCGTTGGCTTTTGGGTTTGGGGGCCTTGACGATGGTGGTCATCGGTTTGGGTTTGCTGGTGCTCATGACGCAAGCCACGGGCAATCGGGAACGCTATAACCAAAATTACGAATGGCTCACGCTGATCAATGCGGTAGTGGCCGGAGGCCTCTTGCTCACGATCTTGTGGGGGGCTGTTCGACTGTTGCTGAGACTTCGGCGAGGCCAATTTGGTTCCCGTTTGTTGGTCAAATTGGCTGGAATATTTGCGTTGGTCGGGGTGATCCCAGGTGTGTTGATTTATGTGGTCTCCTACCAGTTCGTGTCGCGCTCGATTGAGAGTTGGTTTGACGTCAAGGTCGAAGCGGCACTGGTCGCAGGCTTGAATTTAGGGCGGGCCACGTTGGATACGCTGAGCACGGATCTGGCCAAACAATCGCGTGTCGCCGCCTCTCAACTGGGTGAGGTGCCGGATGTGAGTGCTGGCGTTGCACTGGAGAAAATACGAGAACAACTTGGCGTGAGTGATGTTGTTTTGTGGACGACCAGTGGGCGCATGATTGCAAGCGCCGGGCAGTCCCGCTTTCAAATCAGGCCGGAGCGACCTCCAAGTCAGCAACTCAAAGAGGCGCGACAAAAAGGCCGTGTCGAATGGGTCGAGGGACTCGATGAGGTCGTGCCCGGCAGTGAAAAGGGTCGCATCAAGGCCCTGGTTTTGTTGCCTCAATCAGGGCTGGCCTTCGATGAGGATCGCCGCTTGTTGCAAGTGACGCAAGACTTGCCAGCGACCTTGGTCAACAATGCCTTGGAGGTGCAGTCCGCCTACCGTGAATACCAAGAGCGGGCATTGGCGCGAGAAGGTCTGCGACGCATGTACATCGGTACGCTCACACTGAGTTTGTTTTTGGCTGTTCTCGGTGCGATCTTATTGGCGGTGGTGTTGGGCAATCAGTTGGCCAGACCTTTGTTGTTGCTGGCGCATGGCATGCGACAAGTCGCATCGGGCGATTTGACCCCCAAGCTTGCTTTGCAGGGCAAAGATGAGCTTGGCGGTTTGACGCGTTCGTTTGCGGATATGACGCAACAGTTGTCGGATGCCCGCTCCAATGTGCAGCGCAGTCTGGTTCAGTTAGATACTGCACGAGGTAATTTGCAAACCATTTTGGACAACTTGACCGCTGGCGTCATGGTCTTTGATTCACTTGGGGTGATACAGTCGGCCAATCCGGGCGCGACACGCATTTTGCGTGTCCCGGTCGCAGCCCACCAAGGCCTGTCATTGCACAGCCTGCCCACACTCGAAGGATTTGCGCAGGGTGTTGTGGATCAATTTGCAATGTTGCGAGCAGAAAGTGGTGCGCATGAACTGGACCATTGGCAAAAGTCTTTTGAAATCCATACGACCGGTCAAGGTTTGTCCGAGACCGCTGTGACCTTGTTGGCCCGTGGCGCTGTTTTGCCAGATGGCATGCGATTGTTGGTCTTTGATGACATCTCTGAAATTGTTTCGGCAGAACGAGCCCAAGCGTGGGGTGAGGTGGCCAGACGCTTGGCCCATGAAATAAAAAACCCGCTGACCCCTATCCAGTTGTCTGCTGAAAGATTGCAGAGAAAGCTGATTGGCAAACTCGATGCGCAAGATGATGCGGTGCTGGCCAAGTCGGTCAAAACCATTGTGGATCAGGTCGATGCCATGAAACGATTGGTCAATGAATTTCGGGACTATGCCCGCCTGCCTTCGGCGGATTTGAAGCCTGTGCAGCTCAATACATTGATTGCGGATTTGATGGTGTTGTACGCGAATGAGCCAGCGGATCAGATCCACCGCGCTTCGGTCGTCACCGAACTGGATCCCTCGTGCCCGCCTATCTTGGGCGATGAGCAGCAACTCCGACAAGTCATCCATAACCTGCTTCAAAATGCACAGGACGCCTGTGAATCCCAAAGCGAGTCTGCGCAAGATGCACACGTTGGTGTCCGTACCGAATGGAATGCCTCACGCAACCGGGTTCGTTTGATCGTGACAGATACGGGCCCCGGCTTTGAGGCCAACATCCTTAAACGCGCATTTGAGCCCTATGTCACCACCAAGGCCAAAGGGACTGGCTTGGGCCTGGCAGTTGTCAAAAAAATAGCCGATGAACATGGGGCCAAGATCGAGCTGAGCAACGTGGTGCAAGAGGACGAAATCAAAGGCGCGCAAGTCTCGTTATCATTCGCACTGGAAACATCCAAGGGCAAGTTGAATCCGCCCGCTTATTGAACAGAGACACGCAGACAATATGGCAAATATTTTGGTCGTTGACGATGAGTTGGGGATACGCGATCTGCTCTCTGAAATCTTGTTCGATGAAGGGCACCAAGTTGAACTTGCCGAAAACGCCGCCAAGGCCCGTGAGGCGCGTTTACGCAGTCGTCCAGACTTGGTCTTGCTCGATATTTGGATGCCTGATACCGATGGCGTGAGTCTCTTGAAGGAATGGGCGACTGCCGGTTTGCTTAACATGCCTGTGATCATGATGAGCGGCCATGCGACTATTGATACTGCGGTAGAGGCCGTCAAAATCGGTGCGCAAGCGTTCTTGGAAAAACCCATTACTTTGCAAAAATTGCTCAAGGCGGTTGAGCAAGGCTTGGCCAGAGACCAAGTCAAGCTGGCGGTGAGCTCTTTGATGGCAACGCAAACGGCCAACGCCATGCCATTGCCTGTGATCGACAGCGCGATGTCGAATGTGGTGCTGGAAGTTCAGCAAAGCTTTGATCTCGATCGGCCATTGCGAGAAGCACGCGATGCTTTCGAGAAAGCCTACTTTGAGTTTCACTTAGCGCACGAAGCAGGCTCCATGACGAAAGTGGCGGAGAAAACTGGCCTTGAGAGAACCCACTTGTACCGAAAACTTAAGCAGTTGGGCGTGGACTTGTCGCGCAGCAAGCGCCACGGCTGATTTATGCCTGAGGTTGAACCGAGCAAGGCTTTTCCTCTGCTATAATTTCTGCACCGGCCCGGTAGCTCAGTTGGTAGAGCAGCGGATTGAAAATCCGCGTGTCGATGGTTCGATTCCGTCCCAGGCCACCAAACAAGAACCGTCAGTGCGAAAGTGCTGACGGTTTTTCTATTTCTGGTGTCAACACACAGCGCCTTCGCTGCGCTAGCTGGGTCTACTGATGGCTGCCTCACCTCAATCGCTCACAGGTCTTGTCCCTTTCTTGAAGCCATATCGGTGGGCCTTGGTCTTGGCGGGTCTGTTTTTGTTGTTGGCCGCAGGCACCACACTCGCATTTCCCTGGGTGTTGCGCCAGTTGATTGACCAAGGCTTGTCCACAGGGTCTTCGGCTGAGCAGTTGTCGGGCAATTTTTTGCAACTGTTTGGCGTGGCGGTGGCGTTGGCCGTGTTCTCTTCTGGGCGTTACTACACCGTGAGTTGGCTGGGGGAGCGCATCACGGGGGATCTGCGTAATGCGGTTTACGGCCACGTGCTTCAGCAAAGCCCCGCGTTTTTCGAAACCACGCAGTCCGGCGAAGTGCTGTCGCGTCTGACCAATGACACCACTTTGGTCCAGACCGTGGTGGGTTCGTCCTTTTCGATGGGCTTGCGCAACTTGGTCATGGGAGCCGGTGCATTGTTGATGCTGGTTTGGACCAACCCGATCCTCATGCTGCAGGTGGTGGCGGTCCTGGTGGCGGTGGTTTTTCCAAGTGTTTATCTGGGGCGCCGGGTACGCCGTTTGTCGCGGGCCAGTCAGGATCGGGTGGCCGATTCGAGTGCCATCGCCTCCGAGGTTCTCAATGCCATCACCGTGGTGCAAAGTTATACGGCTGAAGGTCGAGAAACGCGTCGCTTCATCGATTCGACCGCCCGAGCTTTGGGCACGGCCTTGGGCCGCATCCGTGCACGGGCCGTCTTGGTGGGTTTCATCATCATGGCTTCTAGCGCGGTGCTGCTGTGGGGGCTTTACATGGGCACGTTGGCCGTGCGTGCTGGCACCAGCACAGCTGGTCAGTTGGGCGAGACCGTGTTTTACGTGATCTTGCTAGCCAGCGCCTTTGCCGTGTTGGGTGAGGTCTATGGTGACTTGCTGCGCGCGGCAGGGGCCACCGAGCGTCTGATGGAGTTGCTGCACACCGAGTCGAATTTGAAGATCGCAGCCGATCCGAAAAAAGCGCCTTGGCCTCAGGGAGGCTCTGCACTGCAACTGGACTCGGTTCAGTTCCACTACCCCTCGCGCCCCGAAACCTGGGCGCTAGGCCCGCTAAGTGGACGGATTCAATCGGGTCAAACCGTCGCCGTCGTGGGGCCGAGTGGTGCCGGCAAAACCACGCTGTTTGATTTGCTGATGCGTTTTCACGACCCCCAATTGGGGAGTATCGTGCTGGATGGTGTGCCAATCGATCAGATGCGTTTGCATGACCTGCGCGATCGCATGGCCATCGTGCCGCAAGAGCCGGTAATTTTCTCTGGGACGGTGCTCGATAACATCCGGTATGGGCGTCCCGATGCCAGTCTTGAAGATGTGCATGCCGCAGCTGAGGCCGCCTATGCGCAAGAGTTCATCCGGGACTTGCCTGAAGGTTTTGACACGTATCTGGGCGACCGGGGCGTGCGCTTGTCTGGCGGGCAGCGTCAGCGCGTTGCCATCGCCAGGGCGATGTTGAAAAACGCGCCGCTTTTGCTCTTGGACGAAGCCACGAGCGCGCTCGATGCGCAAAGTGAAAAAATGGTCCAGGCCGCTTTGGACAAAGCCATGGTGGGGCGCACCACCTTGGTCATTGCGCACCGCCTGGCCACAGTGCAGCGTGCCGATGTGATCTGGGTGCTGGAGCGTGGACGCTTGATGGAGCAAGGCACCCACGCCGAGCTGCAAGCCAAAGGCGGGCTGTACGCTAGCTTGGCGGCATTGCAGTTCAATGCGGTGAGCTGATGGCCTAGGCCGTTTTGCCCAAAAAAAAGCCGCTTGACAGCGGCTTTTTTATCGCTAACTGAGAAGGATCAGTTGCGGTTGTCGCGGTAACCGCTGCCGTAGCCAGTGGTTGGCTCTTTGGGCTTGGAGATGTTCACCACGATCGAACGGCCGCTGACCGACATACCGTTCAGACCGGTGATGGCGGCTTGGGCTTCTTCGGCGCTGGACATTTCAACAAATGCGAAGCCTTTTGAACGACCCGTGTCACGGTCCATCATGACTTTGGCCGACAGGACGCCGCCAAATTCAGAAAAGTTTTGACGCAAACTGGCGTCATCGATGGTGTAGGGCAAGTTGCCCACGTAAATTTTGCTGCTCATGGTTGAGCCTTTCAGAGAGGTGGCGGGCTGGTTTGCCAATGCAAGCCAGCACGCAGGGAATGGCGGTTTCCAGAAGGATTCCGCCGGGAAAAGTGCCATGCCAGAGGCAGTGCACATTTATGGGATGAGGGGACCTTTGAGGCAGCCTGCGCGAACCATGACAAAAAGCAAGTGTTTGTCTGGAGGGGCCGAGGCTGTTCGGGTAAGAGGATGTCCAGTGCGCCCAGTCGTTTCCTTCGATGGGGCACTGGCGCTGGGTTTCCAACGCAGGAACAACCCTATTATATTTCCAATTCAAATATGGGTGAATATTTATATTTCGGTTGGTTGTATGTGGCGGGCCTCATGCGTCATAGAGAATCCCATTTTCCAGTTGTGCTGCACCACTGCGTTCCAATTCGGCCAGCATCATGTCCAGCCAAGTGTTCAGGTCGTAGCCCTGTCCAAAGCGTTGGTGCAGTTCGCCCATGTAAGGCACGCTGAGGGCCCATGCATCGAATTGGGTTTTGGAAATTTCACCCCACTCCAGCAGTTTGAATTTGAGCAGCACCTTGGCACCGTAACGGGCATGTCGCTCGGGGTTGCGGGCAAAGCCGGTCAACTTGCTGCGTGCCAGCGTCAAGGCTGCAGCGACTTCGGTGAACACGGCGCCGTGTCCTGGAATGATGGTGACGGGGTTGAGTTGCTCGATCAGGTCGAGAGTCTGGCTCACTTCGTCAAAAGCGGCGATGCCTTGTAATTCTGGAAAAACCACGCCAAAACCGTTTTGCCACAGGGCATCGGCGGACATCAGCAAGCGGTGTTCGGGCGCAAACAAAATGACCGAGTGAGGGTCATGACCCGGGGCGGCGTGAACTTCCCATTCGGTGTTGGCCCAATGGTGGCTGCTGCCTGGTTGGAGCAATCCCGTGAAGCGAAAAGGCGGACAGTTTTGCCCGGTAGGCTTGTAACTCAAATGGTCTTCCTGCCAGCCGTGAACGGCGCTGGCAAGCCCGGGGGGGATCCAAGTTTGGAGCGCAGGGTAGTGGGCTTGCAGGGCCTGGTTCCCACCGCAGTGGTCGCTGTGCAAGTGGGTGTTGGCAAGCTGGTCAAGTGTTCGCCCCTGCAACGCTTGCGATACCAGTGCCAGTGTTTGCGTTTGGTGGGCGACATAGCCACTGTCAACCAACGTGGTGCTGTGGTTATCACACAGCAAAATGTTGTTGGCTGACAGCCAGCCCCGTTCAAAAACGGTGATGCCTGCAGGCAAAGTCACAGATGTGCTCATTCAGAGGGGCTTGGCCACATTATTTGTGGGTACGAAGTTCCCGGCGCAGAATCTTACCGACGTTGGATTTGGGCAGTTCATCTCGAAATTCGATGTACTTAGGGCGTTTGTAGCCCGTCAGCTTCTCCTGGCAAAAGCGCGAAACGGCTTCTTCGGTCAGCAGTGGGTCGTTGCGCACCACGAAGACCTTGATGGTTTCTCCTTGCATGGTGTCGGCGATGCCAATGACGGCACATTCCACCACGCCCGGGCAGGTCGAGATGACGTTTTCCAGCTCGCTGGGAAATACGTTGAAACCGCTCACGATGATCATGTCTTTTTTACGATCAACGATGCGTGTGAACCCCTCGTGGTCCATGATGCCCACGTCGCCCGTTCGCATGAAGCCATCGGCCGTGAAGGTTTTGGCATTCTCTTCAGGCTGATTGAAGTAACCCGTCATCACGTTTGGACCCCGGATGCAAATTTCCCCTGAGCTGCCAACAGGCAGGCTTTGGCCGTCGTCGTCCTTGATGGCGATGTCGATGCTGGGCAGAGGCAAGCCGATGTTTCCGCTGAAGTGGGTTTGTGTGACAGGGTTGTTGGTCCCGATGGCGCAGGTCTCGCTCATGCCCCAGCCTTCGATCATGGCGCTGCCTGTGGCGGCTTGCCAGTGTTTGGCGGTCCCCTCGGATGCAGCCATGCCACCCGCTTGCGTGAGCCGCAGCGAAGAAAAATCGATGGTTTTGAACATGGGGTGCTGCATCAGGGCATTGAACAAGGTGTTGACGCCAGGCAGCATGTGGAAGGGGCGTTGTTTCAGCACATCGATGAACTTGCCAAAGTCACGTGGGTTGGGCACGAGGGTGAGGTGAGAGCCCTGGCGGATGGCCAGTAAGCACAGTGTCAAGGCGAAGATGTGATACAGCGGCAAAGCAGCAATGCTGTTGACTTTGCGCAGATCGCCAATGCTGGCCAAGGCGGGCGTGAACCAGCCTTCGGCTTGCAAAATGGCAGCCACAATGTTGCGGTGGGTCAACACCGCGCCCTTGGATAGTCCGGTCGTGCCGCCCGTGTATTGCAAGAAGGCGATGTCATCCAGGGTTTGCGGCACGGGCTTGAGGTTTAGATGACGGCCTTGCGCGATGGCTTTCTTAAATGAAGTGACCGTGCGACCACCGTCCAGAGGCAGTTCAAATTTGGGCACCATCTTGGCCAGATGGCGGACAGCGAATGTCATCCAGCGTCCATACCAAGGGCCCAGCAAATCACCAATGGAAGCGATGACGACATGCTGAATACTTGATGCGTCGATCACTTCCTGCAAGGTGGCTGCGAAATTTTCCAGGATGACGATGGCCGATGCCCCCGAGTCTTTGAGTTGGTGGGCCAGCTCGCGTGCGGTGTACAGGGGATTCACGTTCACGCAGGTGTAGCCCGCTCGCAAAATCGCTGCCATCGTGACCGCAAACTGAGGCACGTTAGGCAGCATGATGGCGACGCGGCTACCAGGCTCTAGGCCTTTGCTTTGCAACCACGCCCCCAAGGCTTTGGACAACTCGTCGAGCTCTTTGTAGCTCATCCAGCGGTCCATGCAAACAGAGAACGGGCTGTTGCCGTGATCGCGGAAAGCTGTTTCCAGCAAGTCGGTCAAACTGCTGTATTGGCCCGGGTCAATGTCGTGTGGGACACCGGCGGGATAATTCTTCAACCAAATGCGTTCCATCGTTTGTACTCCTCAATAGGGGCATTCTCGCCCGCTGTTTGACAAAGTGTGATCGGGCAATTCCCCATGCGAAGCCTGAATGGGTCTCTCAGGCGACAAATCAGCCGTGCAGACAAAGGCCACTGGTTGGGTGCAAAATAAGGGAAAACCCGATCCACCACATGACCACCAACACAAAGCCTCACATCGGATTCTGGCGTCAATTTTGGCGACGCTGGGTGTTGGGCGTCGATGCATCGGATGTGGCTGGTGCGTCGGTGCAAAAGCAGGGCGGAGGTTGGATTCCCATCCGGTCTCTATCACCTCGGCACAAGCCCCGCATCCTGAAACATTTGCTGTCGTTGGAGCCGCAAGACAGGTATTTGCGTTTTGGCTACCCCGCCACCGACGAGCAGATAGAGCGCTATGTGATGGGCTTGAACTTTCAGCGAGACGAAATCTTCGGGGTTTTCAATCGCCGCTTGGCTTTGGTCGCCATGGCACATCTGGCCTTTTCGGTTGATCCCCAGTGGGCCACTTGCGCTGAGTTTGGTGTGTCCGTGGCTTCACACCAGCGAGGTCGGGGATTGGGTGGGCGCTTGTTCAACCATGCCGTGATGCATGCGCGCAATCAAGGTGTGAGCATGTTGTTCATTCATGCGCTGAGTGAGAACGTGGCCATGCTCAAAATTGCCCGCCATGCTGGCGCGACAGTCCAGCGCGATGGCAGTGAAAGCGAGGCCTATCTGACTTTGCCGCAAGCTAATCTGGACAGCCAGTTGAGCGGTTTGATGCAAGAGCAGATGGCTGAAATCGATTACCAGTTGAAAAGCCAAGCGCAGCAATTTCGTCAGTGGCTAGCCACTGTGCAAGAAATTCGCCAAGGCGTTCGGGACGCACGCCATGCGTCACACAAGCCTTGATTTTGCAGATTGTCATTTGAATCCGCTATCCTAGAGCCTTCGCCATAACAGCATGTCCTGCACTTTTTGACTGTGTCCGACCCCTATCCTGCGCGCCACCCTGAGCGCGAAGACAAACGCAGTTTTTTACAAAAACTCGCTGAATTCATTCACCCCGGCCCAGACTCGGCCGACGAGTTGATCGAAACCTTGGCCGAGGCCGAGGACAACCACATCATCAATGCTGAGAGTCGCCTGATGCTTGAAGGCGTGATTCGCATGGCCGACATGACGGCGGGTGATGTGATGGTGGCTGCCCCGAGGATGGATTTGCTGGACATTGAGTACCCCTTTGACCAGTTGCTGCATCAAGTCATTGAGACCGCGCACTCACGCTTCCCGGTCTTTGAGGGGGATAAAGAAAACATCATCGGTATCTTGTTGGCGAAAGACCTGCTCAAACTCCAGCGTGCGCCCGAGTTGAACATCCGGGCGCTGCTGCGCCCGGCGGTATTTGTGCCAGAGAGCAAAGGCTTGAACGATTTGCTTCGCCAGTTCCGCGACAACCGCAACCATCTGGCCATCGTCATCGACGAGTTTGGCCGTACGGCAGGCCTCATCACCATTGAGGACGTACTGGAGCAAATTGTGGGAGAGATTGAAGACGAGTTCGATATTGCCGATGATGAGGGCGATATTTTCGGCTTGCCTGACCGCAGTTTCCGTGTCAGCGGGGATACATCGCTCGACCGCGTCAGCGAGGCATTTGGCGTCAATTTGGAAGAAGCCCGCGCGGACACAGAGGGGCCGGACTTTGACACCATCGGGGGGCTGATTGCCCATGAAATGGGTCATGTGCCCCGTCGTGGCGAAAAGTATGTTTTGGCGGGTTTGCAGTTTGTGGTTTTGCACACCCGTGCCGGTGCGGTGCGCTGGTTCAAGGTGTCTCCCGTTTCCTTGGACGCGACCTCCGAGCCCCAAGCATGACGTTGGTCGCACGGCGAGCTCGCGGCCCGCGTGCCGTGTGGCCCGTCCTGGCTGGAGCTGCGCAGGCGGCGGCCATCGCCATGCCAGGCGGTGGCCAAGCGCATGGCTGGTTGCAGGTCTTGAGCTTGACTGTGTTGGCCACAGCTCTGGCGCACATGGCCCGAACACCGCATCCCTCACGTGCCACGTTGAAGTCTGCAGCCTGGACCGGCGGCCTGTTTGCGGTCACCTGGCTGGCTGGGTGTTTTTGGTGGTTGTATGTCTCCATGCACGATGTGGGCGGCTTGCCTGCGCCCTTGGCCGTGCTCGCCGTGTTGGCTTTGGCGTCGGCCCTTTCCCTCTATTACGCCGCAGCATGCGCCGCATGGGTGGGCCTGGCTCGGGGCGCACTGCAGCATCGGCCGGTTTGGCTCAGTGTGGTGTTTGCCGCTTTGTGGACTTTGGCTGAACTCATGCGGGGGCGCTGGCTGACGGGCTTCCCGTGGGGCGCTGGCGGGTACGCTCACGTCGACGGTGTGTTGGCGGTTTTGGCGCCTTGGGTGGGGGTTTATGGCCTAGGCGCGATGGCCGCTGGCTTGGCCATGTGCCTGGCCTTGTCGGGCTGGCGGCTGCGGGCACTCAAGCCCTTGGGCGGTGTGTTGGCGCTCTCGTGGGCGCTGCAAGCCTGGGGGCCGCCTTTGACCACTTCTGCAGGTGTGGGTCAGGTGGAGCTGCTGCAGGCCAATATTTCCCAAAGTGCCAAATTTGATGTGGCTAGCGGCATCCGAGATGCGCTGCAGTGGTACGACGCCCAATTGCGCAGCAGCGAGCAAGCGTTGGTGGTGGCACCCGAGACCGCCATCCCTTTGTTGCCACGGCATTTGCCGGAGGGCTATTGGGCTAATTTGCAGCAGCATTTTGCTGAGCCGGGCCAGCCTTTGGCGCTTGTCGGTGTGCCTTTGGGCAGCTTGGCGCAGGGGTATACCAACTCGGTGGTGGCGCTGGGGCCCCATGATTTGCCGGGTTACCGCTATGACAAGTCGCACTTGGTGCCTTTTGGCGAATTCATGCCGCCCGGTTTTGCTTGGTTTGTGCGCATGATGAACATCCCCTTGGGGGATTTTCGTTCCGGCGGATGGGATCAGCCTTCGGTTCCCTGGCAAGGTCAGCGCTTGGGGCTCAATGTCTGTTACGAAGACTTGTTTGGGGAAGAGCTGGCTGCGCGGTTCAAAAACCCCGCTCTCGCCCCCACTGCTTTGGTCAATGTGAGCAACATCGCCTGGTTTGGCAACACGTTGGCGGTGGATCAGCATTTGAACATCTCGCGCATGCGTGCCATGGAGCTCGGTCGCCCCATGCTGCGGGCCACCAACACGGGCGCCACCGCCATCATTGACCACCAAGGACGTGTGACCCAGCAATTACCGCGCTTTACGCGGGGCAGTCTGATCGGCCAATACGAAGGGCGTGAGGGTTTAACCCCCTATGCGCGTTGGGCCGCCGCTTTCGGTTTGTGGCCGCTTTGGGGTTTGTGCTGTGCTGTGCTTGGGCTGGCCCTGTGGCGTCGCCGATCGGCTTGAAGGCTTGATTCCGGCATCGCTGGGCTGGCGAGGGCGGCTTGCCGCAGCCTTGAGAGGCTGAGCCGACCGTTCCCACTCTGCAAAGACCGTAAAATCAAAGGTTCGCGCAAAGCTTGCGCGCCTTCTAACTTTGGCCAGCTCGCTGCTGGCCTCGCTCAGGCCATGTTGACCTTCCAGCAAATCATTCTCAAATTGCAGCAGTACTGGGACGCCCAGGGCTGCGCCTTGCTCCAGCCCTACGACATGGAAGTCGGCGCTGGCACCAGCCACACCGCCACATTTTTGCGCGCCATTGGCCCCGAGCCATGGAAAGCCGCCTACGTGCAGCCCAGCCGACGCCCCAAAGACGGTCGCTATGGCGAGAACCCCAACCGCCTGCAGCACTACTACCAGTTTCAAGTCGTCTTGAAGCCCGCGCCCAGCAACATCCTCGAGCTGTACCTGGGCTCGCTCGAAGCGCTGGGCTTTGACCTGAAGAAAAACGACATCCGCTTCGTCGAAGACGATTGGGAAAACCCCACGCTCGGCGCTTGGGGTCTGGGCTGGGAAGTCTGGCTCAACGGCATGGAAGTCACGCAGTTCACTTACTTCCAGCAAGTGGGCGGCATCGACTGCAAGCCGATCACGGGTGAGATCACTTACGGGCTAGAACGCTTGGCCATGTACTTGCAAGGCGTGGACAACGTCTACAACCTGCAATGGACCGACGGTTTGACCTACGGCGATGTGTACAAGCAAAACGAAGTCGAGCAGTCGACTTACAACTTCGAGCACAGCGACGCCGAGTTCTTGTTCACCGCCTTTGGTGCGCACGAAAAGCAAGCTCAGCACCTCATGGGCGCGCAGCTGGCGCTGCCTGCTTATGAGCAGGTGCTCAAAGCCGCGCACACCTTCAACTTGCTGGACGCGCGCGGCGCGATCAGCGTGACCGAGCGCGCCGCTTACATCGGCCGCATCCGCAATCTGGCCCGTAGCGTGGCCCAGAGTTATTACGAAAGCCGCGAACGTCTGGACTTCCCGATGGCCCCGCGTGAATGGGTTGCCCAAATGCCCAAGAAAGCCGCCTGAGAGGAATAAGAACAATGACAACACAAAATCTTCTCGTTGAGCTGTTTGTGGAAGAGTTGCCGCCCAAGGCGCTCAACAAACTCGGTGCTGCTTTCTCGGGCGTGCTGGCCGAACAACTCAAGGCCCAAGGCCTGGCCGCTGCCGATGCCGTGGTGACTGCTTTCGCATCGCCTCGCCGTTTGGCCGCGCATGTGACCGCTGTGGCCGCGCAAGCCGCCGACAAGGCCGTGCAGCAAAAGCTCATGCCCGTGGCGGTGGGCTTGGACGCGGCGGGCCATGCGACGCCTGCATTGCTGAAAAAACTGCAAGCGCTGGGCGTTGACGTGAGCGACCCGGCTGCTGCTGTGGCCATGCTCAAGCGTGCCCCCGATGGCAAGGCCGAAGCGCTGTTTTACGACAGCGTCGTTCCAGGCGCGTCGCTGCAAGCTGGTCTGCAAAAAGCGCTGGAAGAAGCGCTGGCCAAGCTGCCCATCCCCAAAGTCATGCAGTACCAGCTCGAGACGGATTGCGAACTGCCCGGTTGGAGCAGTGTGAACTTTGTGCGCCCTGCGCACAGCCTGATCGCCCTGCATGGCAGTGTCGTGGTGCCCGTCAAGGCGCTGGGCCTGACGGCAGGCAACAGCACCCAAGGCCACCGCTTTGAGGCCAAAGTCTCGCCCGTGGTGTTGCTGCATGCTGACCAGTACGCTGAGACGCTGAAGAACGATGGTTCGGTGATCGCCAGCTTCGCCGAACGCCGCGCCGAGATCGTGCGCCAGCTGAATGCGGCGGCTACGCAAGTGGGGGGTGGAGCGAAGCCCATCGAAGACGAAGCCTTGCTGGACGAAGTGACCGCCCTGGTCGAGCGCCCCAATGTGCTGACCTGCCAGTTCGAGACCGAGTTCTTGGGCGTGCCACAAGAGTGCCTGATCCTCACGATGAAGGCCAACCAAAAATACTTCCCCTTGATCGATGC
>JAGNVG010000136.1:2712-5852 GCA_017986605.1 Limnohabitans sp. | reverse complement strand
AATATAAAGTTGAATGACATCAGTGAAAACCCTATGATATGAAAATGATTTTGACAATTTGGATGCCAAATAAAACAAAATCGAACCAAGGGAACACAAAATGAACACCGCTACCAAATCCATTCTGGGGCAAATGCCCACCGAAACAGCTGCAGCAGCACCTGCTACTTCCACCAAAGCCTTGGCCACCCTCATGTTGGCTGCAGGCGTAGCTGCCCTCGTGGTCATGGCTGATCAAATGATCGACAGCTGGGCCGAATCCCATATGCTGGCTGCATGGCTGGCCCTGTGGGCTGTGGCGGCTGTCGCCATTGGGGTGTTGCGCGGGGTCACTCGTGCATTGGCTCAAAACCTGATGGCTGGTTTGGACGCTTGGTCTGCTCATGTGGCGCGTCGCCGTGCCGATGAGCGTTTGTGGGCCATGGCCCAGACCGATACCCGTTTGATGACCGATTTGCAAACCGCGATGGACCGCGTCGATGATGACAGCGCACCGGCCAAGGACATCACCACTTTGATGACCCGTCGCACCGCTCGCATGGTGCAAAACCGGCTGTATTACATTTGATTTTCACGCGCTCTCGGGGCCTCTGCCCTCGAACCATCAGGCCTCCTTCGGGAGGCTTTTTGCATTCTGGCTTCCAGCTCAGGCTTTGGCTGCACTGTTGGAATTGCGCGAAGCCAAGTAAATCCCGGGGAGAATTAACAGGGCACCCATCACATGGTGCCAGCCGAGGGATTCACCCAAGACCAGCCAAGCGGTTAAACCGCCGTACAACGGTCCCATGTAAAGGCTGGCCGCTACGCGGCTGGCTCCCAGCATCTTCTGGCAAAAACCATAAGCCCAATAGGCCCCAATGCCGGGCACCAAACCTGCACTGACCACCAGCCAAGTGGCTTGCGGGCTCCACGGTGGGGTGTCGGATTGCACGTATTCCCATGCTGCAAATGGCAAGAGCACCAGCACACCGCCCATGCAGATGGCCGCCAGGCGCGCGGTAGCGCTCAAGGGGCTGGCCCACTTCTTTTGCAGCAAAGCGTAGCCGGCCCAGGAAATCATCGCCAGCACAATCCAGCCGTCGCCAGCGACCCACTGCACCTGGCCCAGTGAGCCCCACTGACCCTTGACCACCACATGGAACACGCCCGACAAGGCGATCAATACACCCAAGGTCTGACGTCCGGAAAAACGCTCACCCAGCCAGAGCACGGCACCGAGTGCGATCAACACAGGCGATGCCGCGTAAATCAACGCAATGTTCATGGCCGTGGTGGTCTGTGCACCTTGGTAAACCCAGGCACCACAAACCAGCATGCCCAATGCGCCCAAGATCAAGTATTGCCAAGCCGTCTCGCGCAGATATTGGCGCTGATGCCACAATTCTTTACGAACGACCCAAGTCAAGATGCAGCCAGCCAGAGCCCATCGACCCAGAGCCAACATGTGCGGCTCCACCACACCGGGTGCGGTACGTGCCACGATGTAATTGACGGACCACAACGCAGGGGTGATCCAAAGGAGCCAGAGTGCCAGGCGCTCGCGGAATTCGGGGGTGTTCAAAATGGACGGTGTGCAGAATGCATCAAGGCAATAAGCCCAGCGTGAATGTCAATGGATCTCAAGATCCAAGGTCTTGAAGCCTTGGCGGCCCTGAATGTCCTCAATGCTCAAGAGCAGGCGGTGACTGCCTTTGGGCAGACTGGCTTCTTTGACGCTGATGCCTTCGGGGGTGACTTTGGCCGCATTCATCAAGCGCTGCGTGATGTCGATGCGCAAACGGCCATAAAAGACCTTGAATGTTTCAGGACGGACCGTGCTGGACCCTGTAGGTACGAACAACAATTGGATGGCAGTGGGCGAGGCAATCGCCATATCGAGGCGAGGATGCACGATTTCGATGTGGGGTGCCCCTGGAACGGGGAATGATTTGGCGGTCAATGCGGGCGGAGCAGACATGGAGGCGCGCATTTCTTGGGCTGAGACCAGCTCAAAAGCCAAAGCATGGTGCGTACCCGCGCACAAACCAATGCCTATCAACAAAGAGCTGAACAGCGGGGCGTGCAGGCTCATGGGAGCAGCGTGATCCGAACGCGACGGTTTTCGCTGGCCAGTGGCTTCTCGGGCACAAGCAGTTCGCTGGCGCCTTTACCTTCTGCCTGCAGGCGTTCTGCGGCAACGTTTTGATCGATCAGATAAGCCTGAACAGCCAAAGCACGGCGTGCGGACAATTCTTGGTTGTATTCGTTTTTGCCTTTGGCGTCGGTGTGGCCCTCGACCTTGAACTTCAAGGCGGACAGGCGTTCACTGGTCATGGCTTGTGCCAAGTTGTTGAGCAGTGGTTTGCTGCTGGCCTGAAGACGTGCCGAGTCAAAATCAAAGTTGATCGATAAATCCACAGTAACGGGTTTGGGCGCGAGGTTGCGCAGGCTTCGCGTGGTGGGCGGCGCGGGAGGGGTGAGTTTGTCGATCAGGTCTTCTTTGGAAGCTTGCTGTACCAGTTGGGCAAAAGCCGGCGCAAACGAGAAGATCAGCGCTAAAGAGAAAAGCAGGCGTTTCATGGAACTTCTTTCACGGTCAGGAGTTTGGCGCCAAAGCGCTCAGAGCCCTCACCGTCTTTGTTGTGGACAAGAAAATTGATCAGCGCGGCACGCCCACCGATTTCATTGAGCGCAAAGGTGAATGGGTTGGTGGCGTTCGGCTCGGTCATGGCAAGCCGGTCGATCTGGCGAGGGCTGGAGGCCACCATCACCAGCAGGTGATCCGTGCCGGGAGGGCCTGCCGCTTCAAGTTGCCAATCGGGGCGAGGCAATTTGCGTGTTTGCCCGGCTTTGATGCGGTTGTCTTTGTCCAGTCCATTGGGATAGAGCACATAAAAACTCTTGCGGTCACTGCCCAGCAAGACCATGTAGATGTAGCCGTCGTGGCTGGACTTGATGCTGAGGTCCAGTGCATCTTTGCCAATTTTCAGCACAGATTTGCTCAACTTCACATCCAGCACCATGCGTGGATCGCGTTGCTGTTCGATGTCACTCAGTGTGGCCAGTGAAGCGAGCATGGGCTCAGGGACCACAACCGGCGGAGTGGGGGTGGTTTGCGCTGTGATTGAAGCTGGAGCTGGAGCTGGAGCTGGAGCTGGAGC
>JAGNVG010000136.1:0-2612 GCA_017986605.1 Limnohabitans sp. | reverse complement strand
GGAGCTAGAACGGGTTCGGGGCGTGGTGCTGCGGCTTGTGGCTTCTGGGGGCGTTGGGGCGCGGATTCGGTCACCGGAGCTGCAGCCACCGTGGCCGGTGCAGGTGGCGTTGCGTTGAGCACAGCACTTGCTGGCGGCTTATGGCTGCCTGCCGGTGGGCGTGAGGTCGTGGGGGCCTGGGCTGTCACAGCAGGGGCGCTTGCCACCAGGGTCGGCAATGCAACAGGTGCAGGCGTGATCGATGCGGCTGGCGGTTTGGCAGGTGCCGTCACCGTGACCGTTGGCGGGGCGATGGGGGCAGGTATTGGCGCGATGGCAACCACTTGTGCCGGTGCGGGACGGTTTTGGGCAACAGGGATTAAATTCCGGTTCCCCGAAACGGAGACATGGTGGGGCGTCAGGTCTTTCGCGTCCTTGAGTTTCAAGTTGATCGCAGCTTGCGCGCATTGTTGGATTTCAGCCAGAGATACGGCTCCTGAACCATCGGTATCGGTGGCTTTGCCAAGAAGACAGTCGCGCACGCCTTGTGTGGCCAAGCCGCCTTTGCCGGGTTCATCAAAGCTCACTTCGTCGGGGCGTGAAGAAGTGATCTGGACCACGTTTTCCTGCAAGGCACCCAAGCGGGTGGTTTCGCCCAGCAGGCCACGTGTTTTGAGGTTCGAAGGTTGACTGCAGGCATCGGCCGCGCTGCTGGCCTTGAACGTGAATTTGGGTTTGAACTCAATGCCACCGATGGACCGTGTGGCCGCTTTGCCAGTGGCGATGCCGCCGGAGTGGCACGCGTCGATCATGGTGATGACTTTGTCTGCAGATGCCGTCACCTTTTGAGTCGCTTGTGCCAGCTCTTGGTTGGTGATGGCCTGGCCGTCATGGGTCAGCAGGCCTTCGACGCAGCCGTTCACAGTGGGATCCCAATAGCGCGTTCCGTGTCCCGAAAAGTAAATGAAACTGCGACCGCCGTCGCGGGTGCGTTCGCCAAGTTTGCGAATTTCCTCGAGGATGTTGGCTTTGGTGGCCTGTTGATCCCTGACCAAGCGGATCTGGTCCGCAGGAATACCCATGGCCATGGCAATGCGTTTCGCGCTTTCGACGTCATAAGGAACGCCCTCCAACGTCGCGGCACCCGTGTTGGGGCCGTATTGACTCAGTCCGATCACCAGAGCGGAGCGCAAAGCAGGCTGCGTTTGTGAGTGTGCTGGCCATGCGCTCAGGAGCGTCAGGGCCAACAGGAGCGGGATATTTTTTTTCATGCAAGTCAACCCGTGTAAATGAAATCAGCTCACAAATTACTGAAAGCTTTGAGTCCGGAGTAAAGCGCCATGCTGGCAGAGACCAAAGGCGCAGTGGCGGTGATCAGGCTTTGTACCTTGTTGGAAATTTCGGTGATTTTGAATTTTCCGTTTTCATCGCGAGCCAACAAAATTCGAAGACTGATTTTGTTGCGTTGCTGTTGCTTCCAGCGAGTGAGCAGACGAGAGATCAAATAACCTGTTAGAAAAGCCAAACAGATGGCGGTTGTGTATTCCACAGTTTCGCGCCAATCGCGGGGGTTGCCGGGCCACAGGGCTACGCCGTCGATGTTGGCGGTGATGCCCAGCATCAAAATGACAGAGCCTGTTGAGACCAAGAGGGCGGCCAACAGTTGCATGGGCCAGTTCAGCCCACTGCGACGAGCGCAGAGGTAACCGGTGCAGGCGGGCAGCGTGATGGTCAACAGGCGTAAAAACAAAGGCGGGGCATCGTAGACAAAAAGCAAAATCCAATGGCAAAGACCGATGGCGGCGATCGTCAAGACGACAAAGCCCAACCAGCTCAGCCAAGAGGGCGCGGGGGCTGCTGAATCGGACGGTGACGTCTGCGCTGCGTCTTGTGTTTCGGCATAGTTCAAAACGGCCGTCTGGATATCTTGTGATTGCACCTGCGCGAGTGACAGTGCTTGTTGTTCCACCAAGGATTTGAGTTGTGCCACTTCGTCTGCCAAGGTTTGCAGCTGAAGTGCCAATGGTTTGAACAAGACCAGATCACGTGTGCAGTGGCTGCACACCGTGGCCTGGACGGGCACATCGCTCCAGCAGTAGGGGCAGTTGAAAGTGGGCTGGCTCACTTGGCGCTCAAATGGATGATGGTGTTGCCTTCACGGCCTTCGCTGTCGCGCACGGAGACGCGTATAGGGTGCGTGCCTGCTGGGACGCTGGCCTGCGGCAATTCCAGCTGGTTGCCATTCAGGCCTGTTTTGAACCGGGCTGTCAGATCGATGATGGGTTGCTTTAAGTACTCGAATTTGATGCTGGAGGGGTCAATTTTGGCTCCGCCACGGGGCTCAAACAGCATTTTGAACGCGAAAGACTTGGCGCTCACTTCGGCTGAACTCAACAAGTTGATACCCGGCCCGCGTGTGATGCCACGGGTGGCGGCCATTTGCAAATTGGGCGCTTGCGCTTCGGCTTCAGTGATCAATTTGTTTTGAGCGCTGACACCCGCGTGCCCAAACGTCATCGTCAGGGCCACGGTGGTGATCAAAAAATAAGAACGCATGTTGGGTGTTTCCCGCAATGGTGTGTTGGATTCTGGGTCATCAGTGTAACAATTGGAACAATTCTCAGTTTGACAGG
>JAGNVG010000025.1:11416-22192 GCA_017986605.1 Limnohabitans sp. | reverse complement strand
TACCGCAGCCCTTTTGTGGTGCAACCGGGGCAACTGGTGCGTGTGCCCTTGGGCAAACGGGACGTGCTGGGTGTGGTCTGGGCACTGCGCGATACCGCACCTGCGGACATGCCCGAATCGGCGGTGCGCGATGTCTTGGGCGTGCTCGAAGGCTTGGCCCCGCTGGACCCCGCGTGGCGGCAGCTGGTGCAGTTCTCAGCGCAGTATTACCAGCGCTCTTTGGGAGAAGTGGCCTTGTCGGCACTGCCCCCGCAGCTGCGTGACCTGAGCAACGAACAACTGGCCCGCCGCCTCAAAAAACAAAACACCGAGCGCGCCGTGCAGACCACGCCCGGCCCCGCCCTGTCGGACGAGCAAAGCGCCGTGCTGGCGCAAATGGCCAGTGGCTCCGGACCTTTCTTGTTGTTTGGCAGCACGGGCAGCGGCAAGACCGAGGTGTATTTGCAAGCCGTGGAGCGGATGCTGACCACCGCCCCGCAAGCTCAAGCGCTGCTCATGGTGCCCGAGATCAACCTCACACCTCAGCTCGAAGAGCGGGTGCAAGCGCGTTTCGGCGCGGACGCCGTGGTCTCCATGCACAGCGGCATGACGCCCGCCCAGCGCCTGAAAGGCTGGTTGGCCGCCCACGCGGGTCATGCCCGCATCGTGCTGGGCACGCGCATGGCCATCTTTGCGTCCATGCCGCACCTGAAACTGATCGTGGTCGACGAAGAACACGACCCCAGCTACAAACAGCAAGAAGGCGCACGCTACTCGGCCCGCGACTTAGCCGTCTATCGGGGGCGTCTGCAAAACGCCCCGGTGCTGCTGGCCTCGGCCACCCCCTCGCTGGAGAGCTGGCACATGAGCCGCCCGGCCCATGACGACGATCCAGGCGGTCGTTACCAGCGCTTGCTGATGCCTTCGCGCATCGGCACAGGCCTGTTGCCCAAAGTGCGGCGGGTCGACATGAACAAACAACCGCGACGCACGGTGCTGTCCGCGCCTTTGGTGGCTGCCCTGCAAGAGCGGGTGGAGCGCGGCGAACAATGCATGCTGCTGCTCAACCGCCGAGGTTATGCCCCGGTGCTGCACTGCGCCGACTGCGGCTGGAAAAGCGAATGCCAACACTGCAGCGCGTTCCGGGTGTTCCACAAAATTGACCGCACACTGCGCTGCCACCACTGCGGCCTGACCGAGCGCGTGCCACGGGCATGCCCCGAATGTGGCAATGCCGACATCGCCCCCATTGGACGCGGCACCGAGCAGCTGGAAGAACACCTGGGCGAACTCCTGGCGCATGTGAAACGCCCAGACGGCGCCCCCATCCGCATCGCCCGCATCGACGCCGACACCACGCGGTTGAAAGGCGCACTGGAGAGCCAGTTGGCCTCGGTGCATTCGGGCGAAGTGGATATTCTGGTGGGCACCCAAATGATTGCCAAGGGGCACGACTTCCGTCGCATCACGCTGGTGGCGGCTGTCAACCCCGACACGGCGCTGTTTTCAAGCGACTTCAGAGCGCCCGAGCGTTTGTTTGCCCTGCTCATGCAGGCGGCAGGTCGCGCCGGACGTGAGGCGGCCCAAAGCGCCAGCAGCGAGATGTGGGTACAAACCTTTCACCCGCAACACGCGCTGTTTGAAGCGCTCAAAAAGCACGATTACCCGGCCTTTGCCGCCAGTGAACTGGCCGAGCGCACTGCCGCCGACCTGCCGCCCATCAGCCACCAAGCGCTGCTGCGCGCCGATGCCCGCACACAAGAGGCCGCCCAAGGCCTGCTCAACGCCGCCCGCGAAACACTCGAAGCACAACTGAGTGCCAACCCCAGCACCGCCGATCTGGTCATGCAAGTGAGCGTGTACCCCGCCGTGCCCATGAGCATGCAGCGCGTGGCCGACGTGGAACGCGCCCAAATGCTGCTGGAAAGCCCCAGCCGCATGGCGCTGCAAAAAATGCTGTGGCACCTGCACAGCGTGCTGCACCAGGTGCGCAGCCAGCCCGAACACAAAGGCGTCATCCGCTGGCTGGTGGACGTGGACCCGCAGGCGATCTGACGCTGGGGTCAGTGCCACCCCACTGCACCTCTCAGGGCTTGAGCAGAGCCACAGCGCCAGAGAAAGTCAAAAACGCCGTCGACGTGGTCACCAAAATGATGCGCGCAATGCGCCCGTTGTCAGCCCCCAAGCGCTCGGCCAGCAGCGACACATTGCTGGCACTGGGCAGTGCGGCCACCAACACCATGACCATCAAGGCAAAACGGTCGATGGGCACGCCCATTTGCACCGCCGCACTGCCCACCAGCAAGACCAGCAGCGGGTGCAACAACAGCTTGATGAGCGAAATCGGCACATAGTCAGCCCAGCGCAGCGGCCCATGCGGGCGTTCGTGGGCCAGCATTTGCGAGCGCGCCAGCACCGCCCCGATGGTGAACAAAGCCACGGGCGAGGCCGCATCAGCCAGCAAACCCACGGTTTTGGCCACTGGACCGACCAACTCCAAATTCAAAAAAGAAAACGCGCCACCCAAAGAAATGGCCCAAGGCATGGGGTTGCGCACCACACCCGCCAAGGCCTTGCGGGCGGCCACGGCCGCGCCGTGCTCGCCCGCCGCATCCATGCGCGACAAAGCCACGCACAGCGATGAGGTGATGATCATGTCCACAATGATGGTGACGATGGTGGGCCCCGCAGCCGCAGGCCCCAACAAGGCCACCAAAAGCGGCACCCCCATGAAACCCGTGTTGGGAAAGGCCGCCACCAGCGCCCCCAAAGAAGCGTCGTTCCAGCGGATGCGATCGTTCAGGCTGATGGCGATGCTGAAAGCCACCATCACCAACGCACACAGGGAATAGGTGAAAAACACCCCCGCATCGAGCAACTGGGCAATGGGCGTGCTGGCCCCAAAACGGAACAACATGCACGGCAGGGCAAAAAACAGCACAAAACCGTTGAGACCGGGAATGGCCTCCAGCGGCAACAGCCCTTTACGGGCGGCCAGGTAGCCACACAAAACCAGAGCAAAGAAGGGGAAAGTGACGCGCAAGACTTCAAGCATGCATCGATTGTCGTGGCATTTGGGGCGCTCATGGGGTCCCTTGGCCGACAAGTTCAGCCGAACGGACGTGCGCAGCGAGATTCTGGTGAGCCGGCCAGCGCAGGCCGCTATGATGGCCCGCTTTGCTTCGTATCCCCATTCCCCGCCCCACGCCCATGTCAGCCGGACTCAACAACGCCCAACTCGAAGCCGTGAACTATGTCTCAGGGCCTTGCCTGGTGCTGGCCGGGGCGGGCTCGGGCAAGACACGGGTGATCACGCACAAGATCGGACGCCTGATTGAAGCCGGGCTGGAGCCCAAGCGCATCGCGGCCATCACTTTCACCAACAAGGCCGCTGCCGAAATGCGCGAGCGGGCCAAAGATTTGATTGGCAAGGCCGCCAAAGATGTGACCGTCTGCACCTTCCACGCCCTGGGTGTGCGCATCATGCGCGAAGACGGGCAGGTGTTGGGGCTCAAGCCCCAGTTCAGCATCATGGACGCGGACGATGTGACCAGCATCCTCAAGGATTGCGGCGGCACCACCGACGCGGCCACCGCCCGCCAGTGGCAGTGGACCATCAGCCTGTGGAAAAACATGGGCCTGAACGCCGAGCAGGCCGCGGCCCAAGCGCCTGACGACAACGCCCGCGTGATTGCCCGCATCATGGCGCTGTACCAAGAGCGGCTGACGGCTTACCAAAGCGTGGACTTTGACGACCTGATCGGCATGCCTTTGAAGCTGCTGGCCGAGTACCCCGAGGTGCGCGAACGCTGGCAGGCCAAGATGGGCCATGTGCTGGTGGACGAATACCAGGACACCAACGCCACGCAATACGAGGTGCTGAAACACCTGGTGGGCGAGCGGGCGCGCTTCACGGCGGTGGGTGACGACGACCAGTCTATTTATGGCTGGCGCGGCGCGACGCTGGACAACTTGAAACGCTTGCCTGTGGACTTTCCGAACCTGAAGGTCATCAAGCTGGAGCAGAACTACCGCTCCACCAGCGCTATTCTGCGTGCCGCCAACAACGTGATCCAGCCCAACCCCAAGCTGTTTCCCAAGACGCTGTTTTCGGAATTGGGTGAGGGCGAGCCTGTGCGCGTGATCGACGCCGTGAACGAAGAACACGAGGCCGACCGGGCGATTGCCCGCATCCAGTCGATCCGGGGCGGCCAGGTCAACCCATCCAAACACCGCGAGTTCAAGGACTTTGCCATCCTGTACCGAGCCAACCACATGGCCCGGCCCTTTGAGCAAGCGCTTCGCCGCGCCAACATTCCCTACAAGGTGTCGGGCGGGCAGAGCTTTTTTGACAAGGCCGAGATCAAGGACCTGTGCGCCTGGTTTCGCCTGTGGATCAACAACGACGACGACCCGGCGTTTTTACGGGCCATCACCAGTCCCAAACGCGGCATTGGCCACCAGACCTTGGGCCAGCTGGGGACCTTCGCCACGCAGTACAAACTGAGCCTGTTCGAGGCCTTGTTTGCGGGCAGCCTGCCCAGCGCGGTGAACACCCGAGCCTTGGATGGCCTGCACGAGTTTGGTCGCTACATCAACGACCTGGAGCACCGCGCCCGCCACACCTTGGGCAAAACGGACGCGCTGGCGTTTTTGCTCGAATGGCTCAAAGAGATCGGTTACGAGTCGCACCTGTACGACGGTGAGGACAACGAGAAAGTGGCCTCGGCCCGCTGGACCAACGTGCTGGAGTTTTGCGACTGGATGGCCGGGCGTTGCGGCGGCGAGATCGAGGATGCCACGGGCACCGATGCCACCGAAACCAAAAACCTGCTGGAGGTGGCACAGACCATCTCGCTGATTTCCACGCTGAGCGAGCGCGAGAAAGACCAAAACGTGGTCACGCTGTCGACCCTGCATGCCTCCAAGGGTTTGGAGTGGCCGCACGTCACGCTGGTGGGCGTGAACGAAGGCTTGCTGCCCTTCAAACTGGGGGATGACGACACCACCGCCGGGGCCAGCCAAGAGGGCATTTTGCTGCGCCTGCAAGAAGAGCGCCGCCTGATGTACGTGGGCATCACCCGCGCACAGCGCAGCTTGGCGGTGAGCTGGACCAAACGCCGCAAAAAAGGCCGCGAAACCGTGGCCGCCCTGCCCAGCCGCTTCATCGCCGAAATGCGCCTGGACGAAAACACCGTCAAAGAAGACCCGCGCGAAAAGCTCAAGGCCTTGCGCGCCGAATTTGCCAAACGCGCAGCCGATGCGGCGGCGCAAGCCAAACCATGAACACACCGCCCACGCTTGCCCGACTGTCCAGCCTGATCGCCTTGCTGACGCTGAGCGCTTGCCAAGTGCTGCCCACACGCCCCATCTGCCCATCGGGTGCAGACCTGTCTGCAGACATGCTGCAAGGTGAGTGGATCGCACAAATTGCCAACGAAGCGCCGTGGACCTTGAACCTGGGCCCGCACCCGGAACACCCCGGCAGTTTGCGCGGCACCTTGCAGCGCGACCACCAAGCGCATGCGGTGGTCGCCGATTTGGACGATGGCGAGTTCACCCTGGAAGAGTCGCACGACGGCAAGCGCATCGCGGCCACCTGGCAGGGCAGCTTGCCAGCTCAGGGCTGTGGGCGGCAAATTGAGGGGCAACGGTCTCTGGCTGGCCAGCCCAGCCATCACTTTTTGATCTTTCGCAAACTCTGAGCGTTGACGGCCAGATTCATCCTTCAAAATACAGGCCATGTCGTCTCCCGCCTTGAATCGATGAACGCATCCACTTACCTTCAGCCCAAGTCCCGGCGTACGCTCGTGGTTCTGGCGAGCGTGGTGGCTTTTCATGCTTTGCTCTTGGTCGCCTTGCAGGCGGGTCTGCACCGCACCGTGACGCCCAAACTGCCCCCCGTGGTGCAAGCGCTTTTGCTGGAAGAAAAACGACCTGAGCCACCGGCCCCAGCGCCAGCGCCCGCCCCGACAACGCCTCCCCCGAAAAACACCCCACCGCCAGCCTATGTGCCTGCGCCCGAGGTGACTGCCGTTGTCGCGCCCCCCAACGCCATCGCGGCCGTGACGAGTGCACCGCCTCCCGTGACCGCACCGGCCGCGCCAGCCCCCACCGCCGCACCTGCGGTCGCCCCGCGCGCTGCGCCCGCAGCACGCACCGCAGCGGGTGTCAACATGGCCCAATGTGACAAGCCCGAGTACCCCATTACGTCCAAACGCATGGAAGAAGAAGGCACGGTGACGCTGCGCTTTCTGGTGGGGACTGACGGCAAAGTGATCCAGTCCGAGATCGAAAAAAGCTCCGGCTACAAGCGCTTGGACGAAGCGGCCAGAGCCGGTTTGGCGAAATGCCAGTTCCGCCCGGCCATGGCCGACGGCAAACCCGAGCAAGCCTGGACCTCCATCAAATACCTCTGGCGTCTGGAATAAGGCCGCAATCGCCTCCAACCCCGCCCCCTCAAGACACAAGCGCAAAGGAAATCACCTCATGATCAATGCCCTGAAAAACACCCTGATGGCCACCGCTTTGCTGGCCAGCCTGCTGGTCTCGGGTCACAGCCTGGCTGCCCCCAACAAGGACGGCAGCGACACCACCACGCCCCCCGCGGTGACCGCAACGGCGACCGCTCAGCCCGCAGCCACCTTAACGGCCGACACCCACACGGCCGAAGCCAACCCCTATGGTTTGAGTGCCTTGTGGGACCAAGGCGATGCCGTGGCCAAGGGCACGCTGTTGATTTTGGTGATCATGAGCATGGGCAGCTGGTATGTGATCTTCACCAAATTCTCCGAACAAGCCAAGGTGCTCAAATTCGCTCAGGCCGCGCAAACCCATTTCTGGAAGTCTGGCTCGGTGCGCCAAGCGGCCGATGCACTCGACGCCGCCAGCCCCTTTCGCTTTATTGCCGAAAAGGGCCTGGAGGGCGCTTCCAAACACGATGGCTTGCTGGGCACCGTGGACTTCAACACCTGGGTGACCATGAGCATCCAGCGGGCCATGGGCACCGTGCAAAGCCGCATGCAAGATGGCCTGGCGGTGCTGGCCACGGTCGGATCGACCGCGCCCTTTGTCGGCTTGTTCGGCACCGTGTGGGGCATCTACCATGCGCTGGTCAAAATCGGCATGTCGGGGCAAGCGAGCATCGACAAGGTGGCCGGCCCCGTGGGCGAAGCCCTGATCATGACCGCCATTGGTCTGGCCGTGTCCGTGCCTGCGGTGCTGGGCTACAACTGGTTGGTGCGTCGCAACAAGGCGGCTATGGAAGAAGTCAATGCTTTTGCTGCAGACCTGCACGCCGTGTTGTTGGCATCGGCCAAGAAGTAAGTCTGTCATCTCTTTGAACGGAAACCCGCCATGGCCATGAACCTGGGCCCCAGCTTGGGGTCGAGCGACGAAGACGAGGTGATGGGCACCATCAACACCACGCCGCTGGTGGATGTGATGTTGGTGCTTTTGATCATTTTTCTGATCACCATTCCCGTCGTCACCACCTCCATCAAGGTCGACTTGCCCAAAGAAACGAACGTGGTGCGAGAGACAAAACCGGAGAACGTGATCATCTCTGTCAACAAGGCCGGACAAATATTTTTGTACGACACCCCTGTCAAGAATCCGAGTGACCTGCTTGAACGCATGAAGAAGTTTTCGGCCATGAAGCCTCAACCCGAAGTTCAAATCCGGGGCGACGCACAAAGCGACTTTGAATCGGTCGGACGTGTCATGTACGCGGTGCAGCGGGCGGGCATCACCAAAGTCGGCTTCATCACCGAGCCGGCCCCTTAACGTCCGCAAGCCTCAAGGAAGCACACATGGCCATGAATCTGGGCTCCAACAGCCAAGACGAACCCGAAGTGATGATGGATGTCAACACCACGCCACTGATCGACGTGATGCTGGTGTTGATCATCATGCTGATCATCACCATCCCGGCGCAATTGCACTCGGTGAATCTGGACATGCCCGCCGCGACAGCCACCCCCCCCAAAACAGACCCCTTGGTGATCAAGATCGACATTGATGCCGACGCCAGCATGCGCTGGAATGGTCGATTGCTGGCAGACCGACAGGCTCTTGAAACCCAGCTGGCAGAGGCCGCTGCATTGCAGCCTCAACCTGAGTTGCACATCCGCTCACACGCCAAAGCCAAGTACGAAGCCGCTGCTGCCGTGTTGGCCGGGGCTCAACGCGCAGGGCTGACTAAGCTGGGCATTGTCGGCAGTGAGCGGTTCGCCAATTAACGATCAGTGCTTCATAACGTCGGCGCATAAAAACACCGATCACGTCCAACAAAAAAGCCGCTCATTGAGCGGCTTTTTCTTGAGGTGCGACGAGATCAGTCGGCGTATTTGCCGCCTGCATCGACTGCAGCTTTGATCTTGACCATCTCGGCGGCCACAAACTTCTTGTGCTCCGCTGGATCACTGCGGTTGTCAGTCACCACCAAAGCGCCCAAGCCTTCGTTCTTCTTGATGAACTCAGGATCTTTCAGGGCTTTTTTCAGAGCATCGTTCAGCGTTTTGGTGATCGCTGCGGGCGTGCCTTTGGGGGCATACAAACCGTGCCAGATGCTCAGGTTGAAGCCTTTGAGGCCCATCTCTTGCAAGCTGGGATAGTGTTTGAGCACGGGGTGTGTGCTCAAGGGCTTGGCCGTGGTCACCGCAAACGCTTTGACGCGGCCGCTTTCAATCTGAGCCGTGGTGTTGGTGGTTTGGTCACACATCACATCGACCTGACCGCCGATCAGAGCCGTCATGGCTGGCGCTGTGCCGCCAAACGGGATGGTGGTCATCGCGTCTTTGGTCTGCAAGCTCGATTGCCAGAGCAAACCGCAAATGTGCGAAGCAGAACCCAAACCCGCGTGGGCAATGTTCAACTTGCCGGCGTTGCTGCGGATGTAGTTCTCAAAGTCACGGTAGGTGTTGGCGGGCAACTGAGGCTTGCCGATCAAAGTCATGGGCACATCGTTGACCATGCCCAAGAACTCGAAGTCCTCCAATGGCTTGTACGAAATTTTGCGGTACAGCGCAGGAGTGGCCGCCATGCCAATGTGGAACAACAACAAGGTGTGGCCATCGGGGGCCGCTTTGGCGACTTTGTTAGCACCGATCGTGCCGCCAGCGCCTGCCGCGTTTTCGACCACGAAGTTGCTGCCTGGCACGTGCTTGCGCATGGCTTCGGCCAGATCGCGGGCCACGCGGTCAGTCGGGCCACCAGCGGTGAAGGGCACCACGATCGAGATGGGTTTGGTGCCGGGGTAAGCCTGAGCTTGAGCACCGGCAGAAACAGCGGCCAATGCGGCCAGAGCAATCCATTGCTTCATTGAGAAACTCCTAAAAATGACAAGGTAGTCTATACCTTCAGGAGTGTCGTCAAATCGCGGAAAGTACTTAGCGGCTTACCCTAGTTTGCCCCTGATTTTTTAAGGAAATGACGTCCGCCCCAGGCGTGTTCTGACAGGACGGCACAGGGCTCACATGGCCTCACTGGTAACTGCGGGCATCCTCAATGACTTTGCCATCGTTGGCCAAACTGCCTTGCGCCACCAGGTGAACTTCGCCGCGCAATTTGGTCACATCGCGCACGGCCTCGGAGACACGGGCCTTGAGCGCATCGTCAGCAAGGCGATCTGTTTCCACGTGCAGTGCCATCTGGTCATTGGCCATCTCGCCAGTGACCACCAAGCGGGCCTTGGACACTTCTGGAAAGCGTTTGACAATCTCGGCCACCTGACCGGGGTGCACAAACATGCCCCGGATTTTGGTGGTCTGGTCGGCGCGGCCCATCCAGCCCTTGATGCGCTGACCTGTGCGACCCGTGGGGCAAGTGCCCGGCAAGATGGCCGACAAGTCGCCTGTGCCAAAACGGATCAGTGGGTAATCGGGATTGAGCGTGGTGATGACCAGTTCGCCCACTTCGCCTTCGGGCACCGGGTCGCCGGTGCCAGGGCGCACGATCTCGACGATCACGCCTTCATCCAGCACCAAGCCTTCACGCGCGGCGGTTTCGTAGGCAATCAACCCCACGTCCGCTGTGGCGTAGCACTGGTAGGCATCAACACCTTTGGCCGTCATCCAGTCGCGCAGGCTGGGGGGGAAAGCTTCGCCCGAGACCAGCGCCTTGCGCACGCTGGGCAGGGCCACGCCCATCTCAGCGGCTTTTTCAAGGATGATTTTCAGGAAACTGGGCGTGCCGATGTACCCCGCCGGTTGCAGCTCGGTCATGGCCGCCACTTGTTGCTCGGTCTGGCCAATGCCGCCCGGAAACACGGTGCAGCCCAAGGCGTGGGCGCCCGTTTCCATCATGGAGCCCGCAGGCGTGAAGTGGTAGCTGAAGCAGTTGTGGATCAGCTCGCCCGGGCGAAAGCCGGCCGCAAACATGGTGCGGGCCATGCGCCAGTAATCGGCGCGGGTGCCTTCGGGTTCGTAAATCGTGCCCGGGCTGGCAAACACGCGGGTCATGCCTTGGCCAAAACCCAAGGTGCTGAAACCACCAAACACATTGCCGCCTGCGGCACGTGCAGCTTTTTGACGTTCCAGCAATTCGTATTTGCGGATCACAGGCAATTGGGCCAGTGCGGCGCGGCTGTTGACACCGGCAGCATCCACATCTCTGAGCAATTCGGCAAACGCCGGGGCCTTGGCTTTGGCGTGCGCAATCTGCGCAGGCAAAGCGGCCATCAGCGCGGCTTCACGGACTTCAGGGGCACGCGTTTCCAACGCATCAAAGTGCTGAGACATGGTTTTCTTTCTGGGGAACTGCGGTGAGAAAGGTCAGTATGGACATCAAGACATCAAG
>JAGNVG010000025.1:0-11316 GCA_017986605.1 Limnohabitans sp. | reverse complement strand
TTGCGCTCACCGCCTCCCATGCCCAAGTAAAACTCTTTCACGTCTTCGTTGGTGCGCAGGTCTTCGGCGGCACCGTCCATCACCACGCGCCCCGACTCCATGATGTAGCCGTAGTCGGCGTACTTGAGCGCCATGTTGGTGTTTTGCTCGGCAATCAGGAACGTGACTTTCTCTTTCTCGTTCAAGTCTTTCACGATGTTGAACACCTCTTCCACGATCTGCGGCGCCAAGCCCATGGAGGGTTCGTCCAACAGCACCATGTTGGGGTTGGTCATCAGGGCGCGGCCGATGGCGCACATTTGCTGCTCACCACCGGAGGTGTAGGCCGCTTGCGAGCTGCGGCGGGTTTTCAGACGAGGAAAGTAGGTGTAGACCTTGTCGAGGTTGGCCGCGATCTCACCTTTGCTGGTCCGGGTGTAACTGCCGGTCAACAGGTTTTCTTCAATGCTCAAGTGCGCAAAACAGTGACGGCCTTCCATGACCTGCACCACCCCCCGGTTGACCAGGTCTGCAGGCGAGAGATTTTCAATGCGTTCGCCGCGCAACTCGATACTGCCTTTGGTCACTTCGCCGCGTTCGCCCTGCAACAGGTTGGAGATCGCGCGCAACGTCGTGGTCTTGCCCGCACCGTTGCCACCCAGCAAGGCCACGATGCCTTGTTCAGGCACTTGCAGGGACACGCCCTTGAGCACCAGGATCACGTGGTTGTAAATGACTTCAATGCCGTTGACGTTCAGAACAATGTTTTTTTCGCTCATGGTCTTTGCCTATTCAACTTTCCAGGTTTTGCCCAAATGAAAGCGCCGATCGAATCTCTTGCGAGGCTTTCATTTGGTGACTGCAGCACCATGCGGTGCCTGCAGTCAGCGCCCCACCGCTTGCGCGGTGGGGTTGGTGCCATCAAGACTGGCAGTCCGCAGCGGAGCGGCGTGTGATCTTCTTTTCAGCAGCGTACTTGTCAGCAGCGGCCTTGACCATCGGCTTGATGATCTGCTCATCAGCTTGGTACCAATCGCTGGAGAATTCCCACTTGCTGCCGTTCCATGTATGGATACGGGCCCAGTTAGCACCCATGTGGTCGGCACAAGAAGTGGAGATAGGACGCAACACACCCTTGAAGCCCAGGCCATCGAGTTTGGGCTGGGTCAGGTTCAGGTTTTCATAACCCCAGCGTGCTTGCTCGCCGGTCATGACTTTGCCTTTACCGTACTTCTCTTGTGCTTGACGCACACCTTCAACCGCGAACATGGCGCTGAACAAACCGCGCATGTACAGCACTTCACCCACTTCGTCCTTAGGGCCTGTACCTTGGCCTTTGGCGTGCAGTTTTTCAAGCACCTCCTTCACGATCGCAGAGCCTTTTTCAGTGCCGTGCTGCATGGTGATGGCGTTGTAGCCTTTGGCGCCCATGCCCACGTCTTTGACGTCAGGCTCGGCACCAGCCCACCACACGCCATAGATTTTTTCGCGGGGGTAACCGGTGGCTTGCGCTTCTTTGAGCAAGGTGGAGTTCATGACGCCCCAACCCCAGTTCACGACATAGTCAGGACGGCTTTGGCGAATTTGCAACCAGGTGGATTTTTGTTCCACGCCAGGATGCGTCACAGGCAACAAGCTCAGCTTGAAGCCGTGCATGGCGGCACGCTCTTGCAAGATTGGGATGGCTTCTTTGCCAAATGGGCTGTCGTGGTACACCAAAGCGATGTGCTTGCCCTTGAGCTTGTCGGCACCGCCGAGCTTCTTGGCAATGTCTTGAACGATGACGTCACCGGCCACCCAGTAAGTGCCGGCCAAGGGGAAGTTCCACTTGAACACGCCGCCGTCAGCCGATTCGCTGCGGCCGTAACCTGCCGTGATCAATGGGATCTTGTCGCCTGGGGCTTTTTCGGTCAGGGCAAAAGTAATGCCGGTGGACAGGGGCTGGAACACGGTCGCGCCGCCGTTCTTGCCCTTCAGGCGTTCGTAGCATTCCACACCACGGTCAGTGGCATAGCCTGTTTCGCACTCTTCAAACGACACCTTCACGCCGTTGATGCCGCCGCGGGCATTGACCAGCTTGAGGTAGTCGACATAACCGTTGGCAAACGGCACGCCGTTGGGTGCATAGGCACCGGTGCGGTACACCAGCACGGGGAAGAACTGCTCTTTGGTTTGAGCAGTGGCCACAGTGCTGACCAGCGCACTGGCAAGACCTGCAGCAGCCACGGTGGTGGCGAGGGCGAGTTGACGAAGCTTCATGGTTTGTCTCCTGTTAAAAAATAGGTGGAAGCACTTGGGGAAATGGGACTCAATGAGGGAACGGCCACAGGCGCATTTTTTGTTTGGCAACCGACCACAGTTTGGCCAAGCCGTGGGGCTCCACGATCAAGAACCAAACAATCAATGCGCCGAAAATCATGTACTCCGCATGGGACACCGTGGCAGTGGAAATGTCCACCCCAAAAACGGCGCCCAAAGCAGGCAAAAATTGATTCAGAAAAATGGGCAAGATCACGATGAACGCGGCGCCAAAGAAGCTGCCCATGATGGAGCCCATGCCGCCAATGATGACCATGAACAACAACTGGAATGAGCGATCAATCGAGAACGCTGCTGGCTCCCAAGAACCCAGGTGCACAAACCCCCAGAGTCCACCGGCCACGCCCACAATGAATGAGCTCACAGCAAAGGCGCTGAGCTTGGCGTAAACAGGCCGAATACCGATCACGGCGGCGGCCACGTCCATGTCTCGGATAGCCATCCACTCACGACCGATCGCAGAGCGGACCAGGTTTTTGGCGAGCAGACCAAAAACGACCAAGAACGTGAGGCAGAAAATGTATTTTTGCAACGGGGTTTCGATCGCCAAGCCGAACACATTCAGGTTGGACACCGAAACCGAGCCGGAAGCGTTGTTGTTGGTGAACCAGCCCACACGCAAAAATGCCCAATCGCAAAAGAACTGGGCGGCCAAAGTGGCCACAGCAAGGTACAAGCCTTTGACGCGCAAACTGGGGATGCCAAAGAACATACCCACCAAGGTGGCAAAAAAGCCCCCTGCCAACAAAGCCACAATCAGCGGCACGCCATCGATGCGGATGTAGGTGTTGTAGGCCATGTAGGCACCCACGGCCATGAAGGCTCCAGAACCCAGTGAAATCTGTCCGCAATACCCCACCAGAATATTCACACCCAACGCCGCCAAAGACAGGATCAGGAAGGGGATCAGAATGGCTCGGAAGATGTATTCATCCACGAGGAAAGGCACACCAACGAAGGCAAAAGCGATCAGCGCCAAAATGGCCCAACGGTCTTGCGCAATGGCAAAGATCTGTTGATCGCTGCGGTAAGAGGTCTTGAATTGACCGTTTTCTCTGTAAAACATGGCTATCTCTCCTTACACGCGATCGATGATTTTTTCGCCAAACAAGCCTTGTGGGCGGAACAGCAAAAAGACCAAGGCCAACACATACGCAAACCAGATTTCGATGCCACCGCCCACATAGGGACCCAGGTAGACCTCGGACAATTTTTCACCCACGCCGATGATCAGGCCGCCAATGATGGCGCCCGGCACAGAAGTCAGCCCCCCCAAGATGATCACGGGCAGAGCACGCAAAGCCACCGTGGTCAAGGAAAACTGGACGCCCATCTTGGAGCCCCAGATGATGCCGGCCACCAGCGCCGTCAAGCCCGCCACAAACCACACAATGACCCAAATGCGGTTGAGTGGAATACCGATCGACTGCGCAGCCTGATGGTCATCAGCCACCGCACGCAGGGCGCGGCCAGTGCTGGTCTTTTGGAAGAACAGCGACAACACCACGACCAGCAACGCCGCAATGCAGGCCGCATAGACGTCCTCCAGGTTCACCAGCACACCGCCTTGGAACACCGATTCAAACAAGAACACCGGGTCTTTGGGCATGCCCACATCAATCTTGTAGATGTCGCTGCCGAAAATCGTCTGACCCAGACCGTCTAGGAAGTACGTGATACCCAGCGTGGCCATGAGCAAGGTCACGCCTTCTTGATTCACAAGATGACGCAGCACCAAACGCTCGATCAACCAAGCCAACACGAACATGATGATCGCCGCCAACACAAAGGCCACCAAATTGCCCAGTAACTTGTCTTCGATACCGAGCCAAGCAGGAATCCACTCCGAAAAACGGGCCATCGCCAAAGCCGCAAACAAGACCATCGCGCCTTGCGCAAAGTTAAAAACACCCGAGGCTTTGAAAATGAGCACAAAGCCGAGCGCCACCAGCGCATACAGCATGCCCGCCATCAGGCCACCCAAAAGAGCTTCCAGAAAAAATGCCATTTGTGTTCTCCTCAGTGGCTGGTGCCCAGATAGGCACTGATCACTTCTTCGTTGTTGCGCACTTCTTCGGGGGTCCCGTCGCCGATTTTTTTGCCGTAGTCCAGCACCACCACGCGGTCCGAAATGTCCATCACCACGCCCATGTCGTGCTCGATCAGCACAATGGTGGAGCCGAACTCATCGTTCACATCCAAGATGAAGCGGCACATGTCCTGCTTTTCTTCCATGTTCATACCGGCCATCGGTTCATCCAGCAGCAACACTTGAGGCTCCATGGCCAACGCGCGACCCAGGTCAACCCGCTTTTGCAAGCCATAGGGCAACTGCCCTACCGGGGTTTTGCGAAAGGCCTGGATTTCCAGAAAGTCGATGATGTGCTCCACAAACTCGCGGTGCTCTTCCTCTTCTCGCTGAGCGGGGCCAATGCGCAAAGCCTGCATGAAGAGATTGCTCTTGATGCGCAGGTTGCGGCCCGTCATGATGTTGTCGATCACGCTCATGCCTTTGAACAAAGCCAGATTTTGGAAAGTCCGGGCAATGCCCATCTCGGCCACCTGGCGGCTGTTCATGTGGTCGAACTGCTGCCCACGGAACGTGATCGAGCCCTCTTGCGGTGTGTACACGCCGTTGATGCAGTTGAGCATCGAGCTCTTGCCTGCACCGTTGGGGCCAATGATGGCTCGCACTTCGTGCTCACGCACATTGAAAGAGATGTCGGTCAGCGCCTTGACGCCGCCGAAGCGCAAACTGATATTTTTGACATCAAGGATGACGTCGCCGATTTTCTTGGTCATGCTGCTGCCTTCACGGGTGTGAATGTCTTGGCGTCGGAAATTTTGAGAGTGGCGCTCACAC
Organism: Limnohabitans sp.; assembly: GCA_017986605.1. Classification (GTDB taxonomy): domain Bacteria; phylum Pseudomonadota; class Gammaproteobacteria; order Burkholderiales; family Burkholderiaceae_C; genus Limnohabitans_A. The sequence continues at coordinate 6,155 of JAGNVG010000025.1, read as the reverse complement.
TGCCAGTTCGGCCGTCTTCGAACTTCACCACCGTCTCGATAAATTGCTCGGTTTTGCCCTCATAAAGGCCATCAACCAGCGGCTTGTATTTGTCCGCAATAAAGCCGCGGCGGACCTTGTTGGTGCGGGTCAATTCGCCATCATCGGCATCCAGCTCTTTGTGCAAAATCAAGAATCGACTGACTTGACTGCCGGCCAACAAAGTGTCTTCAGCCAAGTCGGCGTTGACTTTCTCTACGCACTCTTGGATAAGCTGATACACCTCTGACTTTTGAGCCAAATCGGTGTAGCCGGCATAAGGCAGGTTGCGGCGCTCGGCCCAGTTGCCCACGGCATCAAAGTCGATGTTGACCATCACACACACCTTTTCGCGCTGGTCACCATAGGCCACCACTTCCTTGATGTGCGGGAAGAATTTGAGTTTGTTCTCAACGTACTTGGGCGCGAACATTGCACCATCGTTGTCCCCACCCTGAATCCGGCCCACGTCTTTGACGCGGTCGATGATTTTGAGGTGCCCATGCGAGTCGATGAAACCGGCATCGCTGGTGTGGTACCAACCGTCGGCCGTCAACACTTCGTCGGTGGCTTTTTGGTTCTTGTAATAGCCCTTGAGCAAACCGGGTGACTTGACCAAGATCTCGCCGTTGTCGGACACCTTGATTTCCACGCCCTTGCACGGCACCCCCACCGTGTCGGCACGCGCTTCGTTGTCGGGCTGCAAGCACACAAACACGGCAGTTTCAGTGGAGCCATACAGTTGCTTGATGTTCACACCGATTGAGCGATAGAAGGTGAACAAATCAGGCCCAATCGCCTCGCCGGCGGTGTAGGCCACACGCACGCGGCTGAAACCCATGTTGTTGCGCAGCGGGCCGTAGACCATCAAATCACCCAAGGCATATTGGAGGCGATCCAACAGACCCACAGAGCGACCATCCATCAAACTCGGGCCCACTTTTTTGGCAACGCCCATGAAGTAATGGAACATCTTGCGCTTGAAGCTGCCTGCGTCTTCCATGCGAATCATCACGCTGGTCAACATGCCCTCGAACACGCGGGGAGGCGCAAAGTAATAAGTGGGGCCGATTTCTTTCAAATCGATGGTCACCGTGGCCGACGACTCGGGGCAATTGACCACATAGCCGCACACCAACCACTGCGCGTAGCTGAAGATGTTCTGACCGATCCAGGCCGGTGGCATGTAAGCCAAGACATCTTCGGCGCTGGTCAGTTTGTCAAACTCAGCGCCTGCATCTGCCCGATCAATCAAGGTGCTGTGCGTGTGCACAACGCCTTTGGGGTTGCCCGTGGTACCCGAGGTGAAGAACATCGCCGCCACATCGGTGTACATGGCCTTTTCAACTTCTTCGCTGAAAAATTGGGGGTGTTGCTGCGCAAAAACGCCACCGGCAGCGATCAACTCTTCAAGTGAACCCAAACCGTCTTCGGTGTACTTGCGCAGGCCACGTGGGTCGTCGTAGTAGATGTGCGCCAGCTGCGGACACTGCTCGCGCACCTCCAGCATCTTGTCGACCTGCTCTTGGTCTTCCACCACGCAAAACCGCACTTCGGCATTGGTGATGGGAAACACGCATTCGGCTGCTGCGGCATCTTGGTAAAGCGGCACCGGAATGGCCCCCAACGATTGCGCTGCCAGCATAGTGGCGTAAAGCCGTGGACGGTTGGCACCGACGACAATCAGGTGCTCACCACGCTGCAAGCCCGCTTGGTGCAAACCACAAGCGACAGACTGCACCATATGGGCCAGATCTGACCACGTGATGGTTTGCCAAATGCCATATTCTTTCTCGCGCAGTGCGGGGGCTGTGGGCCGCTCGGCAGCGTGCTTGAGCATCAAGCGGGGAAACGTTGTTTGCATGACCTGACCTGTCTCCAAAAACGGTGCATTGAATGCAATGCGACTGAACTTGGTGTGCATACTAGGCACTCATTTGACGTCAAGTTGTCGTTTGGACGACAATTCAGGGAAGACCCCTAGCCCAACTGACCACCATCTGACAGACCGCCCACCGTCATGCCCAAAGAAAACAGCGTTTACCAGCGTCGCAGAGCGCCCACCGACGCGGAGCTGCAAGAGATTCCGTGGCTACACCTGCTCAGCAGTCAAGAGCGTTTGCAAATCGCACCCCAATTGGTGGTCAGCGACTTGCAAACTGGCGACCTCGTTTGCCGAGTAGGTCGCCCGGTGACGTATTGGTTCGGCGTGATCACGGGCTTGCTGAAAATGAGCAGCGACAACGAAAGCGGGCAAACCGTGACCTTCACGGGAGTGCCGCCCGGCGGCTGGTTTGGCGAGGGCACGGCGCTCAAGCGCGAGATTTACCGCTACAACATCCAAGCCTTGCGCCCCAGTGTTGTGGCGGGCTTGCCGCTGGACACCTTCCATTGGTTGATCGACCACTCTTTGGGTTTCAACCGCTTCATCATGCAGCAGCTCAACGAGCGTTTGGGACAATTCATCGCCGCGCGTGAAATGGACCGCATGAACAACCCCGAACTGCGCCTTGCCAGACACCTTGCGGCTTTGTTCAACCCGGTGCTGTTCTCGGGCGTAGGCGAAGTGCTGACCATCACGCAGCAAGAACTGGCTTATTTGGTCGGTTTGTCGCGCCAACGCGTGAACGAAGCGCTGAAAGTGCTTCAGGCGCGTCAGCTCATCCGCATCGAATACGGTGGCCTGCGTATCTTGGATCTGGCAGGGCTGCGGACCGCCCAATTTTCTTAGGGCAAAACAGCGGACAATCAACGGACTCATTTTTGACAGCACAAACCCCATGACCCAGCCCCCGGTTTTCAAACGCGCCCCCCGTCCCGAAGGCAAAGGCGAAACAGCTGCCCCCAGCGGCACCTCGCGCCTGAACAAACGCATGGCCGAGTTGCGCATGTGCTCGCGCCGCGAAGCGGACGCCTGGATCGAGCAAGGCTGGGTGATGGTCAACGGCCTGCCCGCCACCATGGGCCAACAAGTCACCTTGTCGGACCGCATCACCATCGACAAAGCGGCTGAGCAGCAACAAGAGCGGCAAGTGACCATCTTGCTGCACAAGCCCATGGGCTATGTGAGCGGCCAAGCCGAAGACGGGCACGAGCCCGCCATCACCCTGATCAACCCGCGCAGCCACTGGGGCGGTGACCCGTCCAAACTGCGCTTCACGCCACCGCACCTGCGCAACCTGGCCCCCGCCGGACGGCTGGACATCGACTCCACGGGTCTGTTGGTGCTGACACAAGACGGCCGCGTGGCGCGTCAGTTGATCGGTGAAGACTCGGAGATGGAAAAAGAGTACCTGGTGCGCGTGGCCTACACGGGTCACGAAAACACCGCCGCAGCCGCAGCCGCCTCAGCCACCTATGGCGGCAAAGCCAACCAGCTCACCACCATTGGCGACTTCGACCGGGTCAGCGCCAACGTGCAAGCCGTCTTCCCCAAAGCACAACTGGAGCGCCTGCGCCACGGCCTGAGTCTGGACGGCAAACCCCTCAAACCCGCCAAGGTGGACTGGCAAAACCCCGAGCAACTGCGCTTTGTGCTGACCGAAGGCAAAAAGCGCCAAATCCGCCGCATGTGCGAGCAAGTCGGCCTGAAAGTGGTGGGCCTCAAACGCATCCGCATGGGCAATGTGCAACTGGGCCAAATGCCCGCGGGCACTTGGCGGTATTTGGGGCCAAACGAATCGTTTTGAAAGGACGCACGATGAAACTGAGATTTGTCACCGCTTGCTTCATCGCGGCCAGCTGGGCTGGCAGTACTGCGTCGGCCCAAACCGGCAGCCTCAACGCCATCTGCAGCACCGACCAAAGCTGGTGCGAAATGGCGGCCAAAGAATTCACCAAGGCCACGGGCATCACCGTCAACCAAACCCGCAAAGCCACCGGTGAAGCCCTGGCCCAATTGCGTGCCGAAGCAGCCAACCCCAAGACCGACATCTGGTGGGGCGGCACGGGTGACCCGTTTTTGCAAGCCGCCGAAATCGGCCTGCTGGCACCGTATCGGCCCGATTACCTGAACGACCTGCACGGCTGGAGCGTGCGCCAGTACGCCATGACCCAAAACATGGTGGGCGGTTTCTACACCAGCGCCATTGGCTTTGGCTGGAACACCGAGCTGCTCAAGAAAAAGAAGCTGCCTGCGCCCCAATGCTGGTCTGACGTGATCAAGCCCATCTACAAAGGCGAGGTCGAAATTTCTCACCCCGCTTCCAGCGGAACGGCCTACACCATCTTGGCCGGGCTGGTGCAGTTGATGGGCGAAGACGCGGCTTTTGACTACATGAAAGCGCTGCACAAAAACGTGACGCAATACACCCGCAGCGGCACCGCGCAAGCGCCTAATGTGGCCAAAGGCGAAGTAGCGGTGGGCATCAGCTTCATCTTTGGCTTTGATGGCTGGCGTCACAACAAGTACCCCGTGGCCACCGTGGCCCCCTGCGAAGGCACCAGCTACGAAATCGGCGGCATCGCCCTGGTCAAAGGTGCACGCAACGCGGCCAACGCCAAGCGCTATTACGACTGGCTGATGAGCCCGGCCGGCCAAAGCATCGGTGCCAAAGCCGACAGCCTGCAAAGCCCGGCCAACAAAACCTTCAAGCCCGACCCACGCATCCCGTCCATGGACAACGTCCGGCTGATCAAGTACGACTTTGAAAAGTACGGCAAATCCGCAGAGCGCCGCCGCCTGCTGGAGCGCTGGAACAAGGAAGTCGGTAGCCTGTCCAAATAAGCCCCTCTTGAAACCCTGCCAGACGCCCCAAACTGTGGGGCGTTTTGGTTTCTTGATCTTTTGTTTTTTACCTGTTGAATCGATATGAGCAAACAAACCCATGCCTTTCAGGCCGAAGTCGCGCAACTGCTGCACCTGGTCACCCACTCGCTGTATTCCAACCAAGAGATCTTTCTGCGCGAGCTGATCTCCAACGCCTCGGACGCCTGCGACAAGCTGCGCTTTGAAGCGCTCAACAACACTGCGCTGTACGAAGACGCGCCTGAGTTGCAAGTGCGCCTGTCGTTCGACAAAGCCGCCAAAACGCTCACCATCACCGACAACGGCATCGGCATGACGGCGCAAGAAGCCATTGACCACCTGGGCACGATCGCCAAGAGCGGCACCAAGGACTTCATGAGCAAGTTGAGCGGCGACCAAAAGTCGGACGCACAACTCATCGGCCAATTCGGTGTGGGCTTTTATTCGGGCTTCATCGTGGCCGAGAAGATCACGGTTGAAACTCGCCGTGCAGGCGCCCCGGCAGCAGAGGGCGCCCGCTGGATCAGCGGCGGCACAGGCGACTTTGAAGTCGAGACCATCCAGCGTGCCGAGCGCGGCACCAGCGTGATCCTGCACCTGCGCGAAGAAGCGCTGGAATACGCCAATACCTGGAAGCTCAAGGAAATCGTCGGCAAATACTCCGACCACATCAGCCTGCCCATCTTGATGGAAAAGGAAGAGTGGCAAGACGGCGAGCTGATCGACCCGAACGATGAAAACGGTGGCCGCAAACCCGGCGGCATGGTCAAGACCGGCGAGTGGGAAACCATCAACAAAGCCAGCGCCTTGTGGACCCGCCCCAAGAAAGACATCACGGACGAGCAGTACGCCGACTTCTACAAACAGATCAGCCGCGACTTTGAAGCCCCGCTGACCTGGACGCACAACCGCGTGGAAGGCAGCACCGAATACACCCAACTGCTCTACATCCCTGGCAAAGCCCCACAAGACCTGTGGAACCGTGACAAGAAGGCAGGCATCAAGCTGTATGTGAAGCGCGTGTTCATCATGGACGAAGCCGAAGCGCTGATGCCCAGCTACCTGCGCTTTGTGAAGGGCGTGGTGGACTCGGCCGACCTGCCCCTGAACGTGAGCCGCGAGCTGCTGCAAGAAAGCCGCGATGTGAAAGCCATCCGCGAAGGCTGCACCAAGCGTGTGCTGTCGATGCTGGAAGATTTGGCCAAACACGACAAGGCCCCAGAAGCCGGTGCCGATGGCGTGACAGACGTCTTGAGTGACGAGGACAAAGCCAAGATCGGCCAGTACACCAAGTTCTACGCCGAGTTCGGCGCGGTGCTCAAAGAAGGCCTGGGCGAAGACTTTGCCAACAAAGACCGCCTGTCCAAACTGCTGCGTTTTGCATCGACCA
>JAGNVG010000135.1 GCA_017986605.1 Limnohabitans sp. | reverse complement strand
TGTCCTCAAACAAAAAGGGCCGCTTGCGCGGCCCCATCAGCATATACGCTGCTTACTTGAACTTGGGCAGATTGAACTGCGGTGGCACGCCCATGCGGGTGTTGATGATCCACTGCTGTGCAATCGAGAGCACGTTGTTGGTGATCCAGTACAGCACCAGACCTGCGGGGAAGAAGAAGAACATCACGCTGAACACCAGCGGCATGATCCACATCATCTTCGCTTGCATGGGGTCTGGTGGCGCGGGGTTCAGAGCGGTCTGCAGCAAGGTGGTCAGTGTCATCACCACGGGCAAGATGAAGTACGGGTCTGGTGCCGACAAGTCGTGGATCCAGCCCACCCAAGGTGCGTTGCGCATCTCGACCGTAGAAAGCAGCACCCAGTACAAAGCGATGAACACAGGAATCTGGATCATGATCGGGAAGCAGCCACCCATCGGGTTGACCTTTTCTTCGCGATAGATGCGCATCATTTCCTGCTGCATCTTTTGCGGATCGTTTTTCAGACGCTCGCGCATTTCCATGATCTTGGGGTTGATGGCTTTCATCTTGGCCATGCTCGAGTACGCCTTGGCGTTGAGCCAATAGAAAGCGATCTTGAGCAACAACACCAGCGCCACAATCGACCAGCCCCAGTTCTGGATGAAGCCAAACAGCTTGTCCAGCAACCAGTACAAAGGCTTGGACAACATGGCCAACCAACCGTAATCCTTCACCAGGTCCAGGCCGGGGGCCAAAGCTTCGAGGACTTTTTCTTCCTGTGGGCCAACAAACAATTGCGAGCTCACGGTTTTGGATTGGCCCGGAGCCACATCGGCCACTGGCGTGATCATGCCCACGGCATACAGGTTGGTGTCGACCTTGCGCACAAAGTTTTCGCGGCTGATGCCATCACCCAGCAACCAAGCAGACGCAAAGTAGTGCTGCACCATGGCCACATAGCCATTGGTGGAAGTCTTGTCGACTTCGGCTTTGTTTTTCTCGATGTCGCTGAACTCGACCTTGTGGTACTTCTTGGCATCGGTGTAAATAGCCGGGCCGGTGAAGGTGGAATAGAAAGACGACTCGCCCGCAGGCTTGTTGCCATCGCGCACCAACTGCAGATACAGCTGTGGCGACACAGCGGCTGCACCCGTGTTAATCACTTCATGCTTGACGCCAATCGCGTAGCTGCCGCGTTGCAGCGTGTAGGTCTTGACCAGTTTCACGCCGTTTTGCGCATCGGACTCGAAACGCAAGGTCAATTCGTTCTGGCCCTCTTTCAGGCTGCGCTCGCCACTGAAATGCATGACCGTTTTGTGCGTGGGGTAGTTGCCACCGATCAAGCCAGTTTGCGCGTTGTAGACACGGCTGCCGCTTTGGTCGAGCAAAACAAACTGCTTGCTGCTGTCCACGAAATCGGCGTGCTTGGTGAACTCGCTGCGTGTCAAAGTGCCGCCAGCGGTGTCAAACGTGAGCTTCAGCACATCGGTGCTGATGTCGATTTTTTCGCTGACTGCGGCAGGCGCTGTGGCCGTATCTGCAGGCACTTGCCCGGGCGTAGCCGTCACAACGGCCGACGCTGTGGGCACAGCCGCATTGGATGCGGCACCAGCAGGTGCTGTGGCCGCTGCGGTTGGCGTGGGCTTGGGGAAGAAGGTGGCTTTGTTGCCGTTGTACAGCTGCCACTGGTCCCACAACAGGACCATGGAAAAACCAAAAATCACCCAAAGGATGGTGCGACGGATATCGTTCATGGGGTCTTCTTTGACGAAGTAGGGGAAAACAAAGCAGAGAACAAGCGAGGCGCTTGTGGGGGAACCGGGTCGTGGCCACCCTTGCACCAAGGGCCGCAACGCACCAGACGGTGAATTGTGAGGTAACTGCCCGAAGCCGCGCCGTGTTGCTCCAGTGCCTGCAAGGCATAAACAGAGCAAGTGGGCTCAAAACGGCAAGACGAACCCAGCCAAGGGCTCAGCAGCAAGCGGTAAGCACGCACCAAACCCATCAACAAGCGCTGGGCGATCATGCGTGCACCTCGGTCCGCAGCGCACGTTCAAACAACTGCTCCAGCTCCAGCCTGACCGCCAGCTTCAGGTGATCCGAGGTGGCACTGATGAATTGTTTGCGGTCAAACGTGGTGCGCAGACGCACCACATGGGCGGCCTCAGGCAAGCGATCGCCAAAGCGTTCGCTCACGTTATAGATCTGGCGCTTGATGGCATTGCGGGTCACCGCACGGCGAGCCCAGCGTTTGGGCACCATGGCGCCCAGCCAAACGTCGAACAAGTCAAAAAGGGCCTGCTCCGGTGAAGGTGCAGGCCCGACTTGTTCAGCGGGAGCCGAGGGCTTGTCTGTGGGGTGGGTCAATTTCAGTCGGTGCAACGCAAAATGCGCTGTGCGCGAGACTGTGCCACCCGCCAGGGCGGCCTGAAATTGTGGGCGTGTTTTCAAACGCTGCACGATGGCCAAACCCTGGAATCAACCGCCCGCAGTGGCGTCAGGCCACAGCCAGACGGTTGAAAAGGCATTAGACAGCCAGACGCTTGCGGCCTTTGGCGCGGCGTGCGTTGATCACGGCACGGCCACCACGGGTTTTCATGCGAACCAGAAAGCCGTGTGTACGGGCGCGACGTGTTTTGGATGGTTGATAGGTGCGTTTCATAACTCTTCCTTTGTGCCCAATGCCATGAATCAGCGTTGGGCGAAACCCAAGATTATCGCAAACTTTCGGGGCATCGGCAAATAAACCCACATTTAAGACATCCGGGTACCTCCTGAGGCAAACCAGATCGATGTGGTTTATGATGGCCGCTCGAATGCGTTCCGGCATGTGGATAAGCTCTTGATAAGCTCCATTTCACTACCGTAGTTCTTGTCAACTGTCCACAAAAAAACAAATACAACATGACCGAGGGACTCCCCCCAGAATTTCAGGCCGATGCAGGCCACTCGCTGTGGCAAGCCTGCGTGGACGAACTGTCCCGTGAGCTGCCCGAACAGCAGTTCAACACCTGGATCAAGCCCCTGACCGCACAGATCTCGGAAGACCAGCAGCGCCTCACCTTGTTTGTGGCCAACCGCTTCAAACTCGACTGGATCCGGGCCCAATATGCGGGCCGACTGGCCGCCATGCTCGAAAGCCTGCAAGGCCATCCAGTTCAAATAGAGTTAGTGATCACTCCGCGTGATGGTGCCGTCAAGACTGTGCGTCAGTCCACGCCATCGTCGATGGAAAACGTGCCCGAGTCGATCGATTTACCTGACGAACCCGCTGCCAACACCTTCCGCAGTCGACTCAACACCGCCCTGACTTTCGACAACCTCGTCGAGGGCACGGCCAACCGCATGGCGCGTGCGGCAGCCATGCACGTGTCCGGCTCGCCTGGGCATTTGTACAACCCCTTGTTCATCTATGGTGGCGTGGGTTTGGGCAAGACCCACCTGATGCACGCCATCGGCAACAAACTGCTGGCTGACCGGCCCGAAGCCAAAGTTTTGTACATCCACGCCGAACAGTTTGTGTCGGATGTGGTTAAGGCTTACCAACGCAAGACTTTTGACGAGTTCAAGCACCACTACCATTCGCTCGATCTGCTGCTGATCGACGACGTGCAGTTCTTTGCCAACAAAGACCGCACCCAAGAAGAATTCTTCAACGCCTTTGAAGCCTTGCTGGCCAAAAAGTCGCACATCGTCATGACCAGCGACACCTACCCCAAGGGCCTGGCTGACATCCACGAGCGTCTGGTCTCGCGTTTTGACTCGGGTTTGACGGTGGCCATGGAGCCGCCTGAACTCGAAATGCGCGTGGCGATCCTGATCAATAAAGCCATCAGCGAAGGCAGTGAAATGCCTGAAGAAGTGGCGTTTTTCGTGGCCAAAAACGTGCGCTCCAACGTGCGTGAGCTCGAAGGCGCGCTGCGCAAAATCCTGGCCTATTCGCGCTTTAACCAGAAGGAAATCTCCATCCAGCTGGCCCGCGACGCCTTGCGCGATCTGCTGTCCATCCAGAACCGCCAGATCAGCGTCGAAAACATCCAAAAAACGGTGGCCGACTACTACAAGATCAAGGTCGCCGACATGTACAGCAAAAAGCGCCCGGCCAGCATTGCCCGCCCGCGCCAGATCGCCATGTACTTGGCCAAGGAAATGACCCAAAAGAGCCTGCCCGAGATCGGCGAGCTGTTTGGCGGGCGCGACCACACCACCGTGCTGCACGCCGTGCGCAAGATCAACGCCGAGCGACTGCAGCTGACCGAACTCAACCAGCAGCTGCACGTGCTCGAGCAGACCCTCAAGGGCTGAAACCGCATGAGCCTGCGCTTGCCCCCTGTTTTAAGTGCTTTGACCCGTCTGGAGGCCGTTTTGCGGTCAAAAAACAGCGAAAATGCACGTTGTTGTCAAAGTTGTGCGCAGCCTCAGGCTGTTGCGTGAAAATCACAAAAGGTAGACACCCATGATCGTCCTGAAGGCCACCCAAGACAAATTGCTGTCGGTCCTGCAATCCGTTTCCGGCATTGTCGAGCGCCGCCACACGCTGCCCGTGCTGGCCAACGTGCTGATCCGCAAAACCGGCCACGCCGTGCAGCTGACCACCAGCGACCTCGAAATCCAAATCCGCACCACCGCCGAGATGGACGGTGACCCAGGCGACTTCACCACCACTGTGGGTGCCCGCAAACTCATCGACATCCTGCGCACCATGCCCGCTGACCAAACCGTCAGCCTCGAATCGTCGCAAGCCAAGCTGATCTTGAAGGGCGGCAAGTCCAAGTTCACCTTGCAGACCTTGCCCGCAGAAGACTTCCCGCTGGTGCAAGAAGCCGCCAGCTTCGGCCCCGTGTTCAGCGTGCCGCAAAAAACCCTCAAGCAATTGCTGGGGCAAGTCTCGTTTGCCATGGCCGTGCACGACATCCGTTACTACCTCAACGGCATCTTGTTTGTGGCCGAAGGCAACCGCCTGAGCCTGGTCGCCACCGACGGCCACCGCTTGGCCTTCACCGCCGCCACGCTCGACGTCGAAGTGCCCACCAAACAAGAAGTCATCTTGCCGCGCAAAACCGTGCTCGAGCTGCAGCGCTTGCTGTCGGACGCCGACGGCGCGATCGAGATGCAATTCGCCAACAACCAAGCCAAGTTCAGCTTTGACGGCATGGAGTTCGTGACCAAGCTGGTCGAGGGCAAGTTCCCCGACTACAACCGCGTCATCCCCAAAGGCCACAGCAACAACCTGACCCTGGGCCGCCAAGCCCTGCTGTCTTGCTTGCAGCGCACCGCCATCCTGACCAGCGACAAGTTCAAAGGCGTGCGCCTGAACCTCGACCCCGGCAGCCTGCGCGTGGCCTCGACCAACGCCGAACAAGAAGAAGCCGTGGACGAACTCGACATCGACTACGGTGGCGACAGCATCGAGATCGGCTTCAACGTCACCTACATCATCGACGTGCTCAGCAACATGGGCCAAGACATGGTCCGCATCGATCTGGCCGACGCCAACAGCTCGGCGCTGATCACGATCCCCGAGAACGACAACTTCAAATATGTGGTGATGCCAATGCGCATTTAAGGCGAAAGCCCACAAGGCCCACCTTATCGAAACCCGCGACCCCTCGCGGGTTTCGGCCATTCAAGCGACAGAGAAAATTGAACATGACCGACGAAATCAACCCCAGCGAAGAAGCTTTCACCACCGCGCAACCCAAGATCGACGCCAACCAAGCGGGCGCATCCGAAGGCTACGGCGAAGGCTCCATCCAGATCCTGGAAGGCCTGGAGGCCGTGCGCAAACGCCCCGGCATGTACATCGGCGATACCTCTGACGGCACGGGCCTGCACCACTTGGTGTTCGAGGTCGTGGACAACTCGATTGACGAAGCGCTGGCGGGCCACTGCGACGACATCGTGGTCACCATCCACAGTGACAACTCCATCAGCGT
>JAGNVG010000134.1 GCA_017986605.1 Limnohabitans sp. | reverse complement strand
ATGGCCGCAGCCCCCGAGGCTGACGGTACAGTACGCACGCAGCCGGTGTTTTGTCTACTGAAAACCGATCTGCTCGAAAGCCTGGTCAAGTTCACGCAAAGCGGTGGCCGCAAGATCGACGCCTGGACGGACCAACACCGCTGCGCCATCGTGCCCTTTGACTTGCCCGGTGACAGTCCTCAGGCCTTTGCCAACGCCAACACCTTGGCCGAGCTGCAGCAACTCGAAGCCCTCTGAATTCCTTGGCCATACCTTGGCCGCTCAGACCATGACCACGCCCCTCTCCTTCGCGCTTTCAACCGCCCAGTTACCCGCAGCACTGTCATTGAGCGAGATCGCCGAACGCCTGCAAGGCTACGACCCGCAAGCCCTGTCTGCCCGCCATGTGAACGACTTTTTGGCGCAGCTGGTTCAGCCCGTGCGCGAAGAAGAAACCGTGGCCCTGATGCAAGCCCATGGCCGCATCCTGGCGCAAGACGTGGTCTCACCCATCAGCGTGCCACCACACGACAACTCGGCCATGGACGGCTACGCTTTGCGTGGCGCAGAACTTTTGAGCGACTACCCCACTCCGTTCACGGTGGTGGGCACCGCGTTTGCGGGTGCTGCCTGGCAAGGCACGGTGAATGCAGGCGAGTGCGTGCGCATCATGACCGGGGCCATCATGCCCACAGGGCTTGACACCGTAGCCCCTCAAGAATTGGTGAAGGTGGACGGCAGTACCGTCCAGATCCCTCCCGGCTTGCTGCAAGCGGGCGACAACCGCCGTCTGCTGGGCGAAGACCTGATGGCGGGTCAAGCCGCCCTGCGTGCGGGCACGCGCCTCGCCCCCGCCGCCTGTGGGCTGCTGGCCAGTCTGGGTTTGCCCAGCGTCAGCGTGTGGCGCAGGCCCAAAGTGGCTTATTTTTCAACCGGTGACGAAATCCTGAGCCTGGGCGAAGCGCCCCGCGAAGGCGCGGTGTACGACAGCAACCGCTACACCGTGGCGGGCTTGGTGCAAGCACTCGGCTGCGAGTTGATCGACATGGGCGTGGTGCGCGACGAGCCTGCCGCGCTGGAACAAGCTTTTGTAGATGCGGCTGCACAGGCCGACGCCATCATCACCAGCGGCGGCGTGAGCGTGGGCGAGGCCGATCACACCAAGGCCATGATGAAAAAACTGGGTGATGTGGCCTTTTGGCGCATCGCCATGCGCCCCGGCCGCCCCATGGCGGTGGGCCGCATCACGCAGGGGGAGCGCTCGGCTGTACTGTTTGGCTTGCCCGGCAACCCGGTGGCCGTCATGGTCACCTTTGCCGCTTTTGTGCGCCCCGCCTTGCAGCAGCTCATGGGCTGGCAAGCACCTGCCTTGCCCCTGCTCAAAGCCAAAAGCACCGAAGCGCTGCGCAAGAAGCCCGGCCGCACCGAATACCAGCGCGGCATCGTCAGCACCAACGCGGCAGGCGACTTGCAGGTCAGCATCACCGGCAACCAAGGCTCGGGCGTGCTCAGCTCCATGGTGCAAGCCAACGGCCTGATCGTGTTGGGCCACAGCCAAGGCAACGTGGCTGTGGGCGACGAGGTGGATGTGATGATGTTTGACGGCCACCTGTGATGCCCCGACAACCAAGCAAAAGGGCTGCAGATGCAGCCCTTTTGCTTTGCTCAAACAGCCAACACTCAATGGCCCGACGTATGCCCTGCTGCAACGGGTTCGTCGTGCGCCACGGCCTTGTTGGGGCCGGGCACGGATTTACGGGCCAAAAGCGAGTACATGGTCGGCACCACAAAAATAGCCAGCAAAGTGCCCAAGCTCATACCGCCCACGATGACCCAGCCAATTTGCGTGCGGCTTTCAGCGCCAGCACCCGTGGCCAAAGCCAACGGCACTGCGCCCAACACCATGGCGCCTGTGGTCATCAGAATCGGGCGCAAGCGCTGACCTGAAGCCTTGATCAGTGCCTCTTGCATGGCCATGCCCTGCTCGCGCAACTGGTTCGTGAACTCAACGATCAAAATACCGTGCTTGGTGATCAGACCGACCAAAGTGATCAGGCCGATTTGTGAGTACACATTGAGCGACCCGCCGGTCCATTTGAGTGCCAGCAGGGCCCCGATCATGGACAAAGGCACCGACAGCATGATCACAAAGGGGTCAATGAAGCTTTCAAATTGCGCAGACAAGACCAAGAAGATGAAGAACAAGGCCAGCACAAACACGATCACCAAAGCCCCTTGCGAGCTCTTGAATTCACGCGAAGTGCCGTTGAGCTCCGTGGTGTAGCCTGGCTTCAAGACTTTGGCGGCGGTCTCATCCATGAACTTCAAGGCTTCACCCAGCGAGTAGTCGGGTGACAGGTTGGCGGTGATGGACACCGAGCGGCGCTGACCAAAGTGGTTCAGCTCGCGCGGCGACACGCTCTCGCGCACCTTCACCAAACTGGACAACGGGATCATGGTGTCGTTGCGGCCACGCACCTGGATGACGTCGATGTCATCGGGTGTGTTGCGACTGGACGGCAAGGTTTGCACGATCACGTCGTACTGTTCGGCATCTCGCTTGTAACGCGTCACCACACGCCCACCCAACATGGTCTCGATGGTTTTGGCCACCACCTCAATGCTCACACCCAACTCGGCCGCTTTGACGCGGTCCACCTCCACCCGAAGCTCAGGCTTGTTCAGACGCAAGTCCACATCAGGCGACAAAATGCCGGGGTTTTTGGCAATCTCGTCCAACATTTGACGGGTCAGCAAGTTCAGGTTCTGGTAACTGTCCGAAGTCTGGATCACGAAGTTCAAAGGCCGCTCACGGAACCCTTGGCCCAAAGAAGGCGGTGTGATCGGGAAAGCATTCACGCCCGGCAAACTGTTGAACTTGGCACCCAGTTCCCGGGCAATTTCGAGGGTGGTGCGCTTGCGCTCATCCCAATCGACCGCACGGTAAACCACCGAGCCTTGGCCCACCGTGGGGTTGCCCATATTGGCGAAGATTCGGTCAAATTCAGGGTAAGCCTGCCCGAATTTTTCGAGCGATCGGGCGTAGCGGTCGGTGTACGCCAGCGTGGAACCATCGGGTGCATTCACCGTCGCCAATATCGTGCCTCGGTCTTCGAGCGGTGCCAACTCCTGCTTCATGCTCGGATAAACCAGCGCAATGGCCACGCCAGAGCCGATCATCACCAACACCACCACCCAACGGGCGCGGGTCAAAATCAGGCCGAGCAAGCGTTCATAAGCGCTGGACAGCGCTGTGAGCCAGCGCTCCATGCTGCGGTCAAACCAGCTGGGGTTGGGGTTGTGCCGCAGCAGTTTGGCACTGAGCATGGGCGCCAAAGTCAATGCCACAAAACCGGATACCACCACAGCCCCCGCCAAAGCCAGTGCGAACTCGCCAAACAACTTGCCCGTGCGTCCCGGCGTGAAGGCCAAAGGCGCGAACACGGCCGCCAAAGTCATGGTCATCGCGATCACCGCGAAGCTGATCTCGCGCACCCCCTTGATGGCCGCAGAAAACGGGTCCAGCCCTTCTTCGATGTGACGGTAAATGTTTTCCAACACCACAATCGCGTCGTCCACCACCAAGCCAATGGCCAACACCAGCGCCAGCAAAGTCAAGGTGTTGATGGTGAAACCCGCCAAAGCCATCATGGCGAAGGCACCGATCAGACTGACTGGGATGGTGAGGATGGGGATGATCGAGGCGCGCAGCGTGCGCAGAAAGACAAAAATCACCAGCGCCACCAAGACCACCGCTTCGATGATGGTCTGAAACACATTCTTGATGGACCGGTCGATGAACACCGAGTTGTCGTTGGCCACGTCAATCGTCATGTCACCTGGCAAGTCGGCCTTCAGTCGGGGGATCATCTCTCGAACCCCCTTGGACAGCTCCAGCGGATTGGCGGTGGCTTGACGGATGACGCCAGCAGAAATCGCAGGACGGCCATTCAGGCGCACCACACTGCGGTCGTTGGCCGCGTCTTCCTTGATCTGGGCCACATCACGCAACTTGACCGAGTAGCCGTTGACATTGCGTAAAACGATGTCGCCAAACTGGCCAGGACGCGTCAAATCGGTTTGCGAGGACACACTGAATTCCCGATTGGTCGACTCGATCCGGCCTGCGGGGAGCTCAAGGTTGCTGCGTCGAATGGCATCCTCCACGTCTTGCGGCGTGAGTTTGTAAGACGACAAGCGTGCGTGGTCCAGGGATACCAGCATGGCGTACTTGCGCTCACCGTAAATGCGCACATCGGCCACCCCCGTCACCGTTTGCAAGCGCGGCTTGACAACTCGGTTGACCAGGTCATTGATCTGCAAAGCGTTCAAGGTATCGCTCGAGAAAGCCAACCAAATCACAGGAAAAGCGTCGGCTTCCACCTTGGCGATCACAGGCTCTTCAATGGCCTGAGGTAAACGGTTACGCACCCGCGAAGTGCGGTCGCGCACTTCGGCGGCGGCCGTGTCTGCGTCTTTTTCAAGGCGAAAGCGCACCGTGATCTGCGACTGCTCTGCCCGGCTGATCGAGGTGATGACATCCACCGCGTCAATGCCGGCAATCGAATCTTCAAGCGGCTTGGTCACTTGAGACTCCACCACTTCAGCAGAAGCGCCCACGTAGCGCGTGGTCACCGTCACAGTCGGCTCGTCGATCTTGGGATACTCACGCAGCGACAGGCTCTTGAAACTCACCGCACCAATCAGCAAGATCAGCAAGGACATGACGACGGCCAGGACAGGCCGCCGGATGGAAACTTCAGCGAGCTGCATCTGCACCCCTCAAGCAAGGGTTGGGGCCTGAAAGAACCACGCTTTTACCGGGCGCAGATGGTGCTGGTTTGCCCGCAGGAGCGGCCATGCTGCCCGGTGCCGAAGCCGCACTGACAGCGGCAGAGGCCGCGCCAGCCGGAGCTGCAGCTTGACCTGGTGCACCAGCCGGTTTGTTGCCTCCTGGCTGAGACAAATCCACCACACGCACGGGCGTGCCATCTTTTTGCAAGCGCTGGTGGCCTGCCGTGACCACCGTGTCACCGGCAGCCAGGCCGTCCAAAATTTCAGCCTTGCCTGGCTGACGCAAGCCCACTTTGACCGTGACCCGTTCAGACACCAAGGTGTCGGGTTTTTCTCCCGCGACCACTTTGACCACAAAGGTACGACCGCCTTGAGGGATGATGGCCTCTTCGGGAATCACCAAGGCTTTTTCACGCGTGCCAAACACGGCGTTCACGCGGGCAAACATGCCCGGGCGCAATTGCTGCTGACGGTTGTCAATGCAACCGCGCACCCCTACTGAGCGACCGTTGGCTTCAATGAGCGGATCCACAGCTTGAACAACGGCGGTAAAGGGGCGTCCGGGTAAAGCATCGACCGTCAACTGCGCCGTTTGTCCGGCTCGAATCTTGGCCTGAAAGCGCTCTGGCAAGCGAAAGTCCACCAAGACTGCGTCCATGTCTTCGATGTTGACCATGTCTGCGCCATCTTTCAGGTAGTCACCCACGTTGATCTGACGCAAACCGGCCGTGCCATTGAACGGGGCCAGTACCTTCAAACGCTGCAAGGTGGCGTCGGCCAGGGCCAACTTGGCGCGTGCCACCTCGAGTGCCGCACCACTCTCATCCAGTGATCGCTTGCTGATGAAATTTTGCTGCACCAGCTCTTGGTTGCGACGGTGATTGGCTTCGGCAATCGACAGCTCGGCTTTGGCCTGTGCCTGCTGGGCCAACTGCAGCTGGTCTTCGAACTGCACCATCACCTGGCCTTTGCGCACACGCTGACCGTCGTTGAAGAAAATTTGTTTGACTCGCCCCCCCACTTCGGGCCGCATGACCACGCCTTGGCGCGATCGCAAGCTGCCTACAGCCTGGGTTTCGTCCACCAAGCGCATGGTCTCGACCTTGGCCACCTCGACCGCAGGCGCTTTGGCAGGTCCTGCTGCTACACCCGGGGCGGTC
>JAGNVG010000133.1 GCA_017986605.1 Limnohabitans sp. | reverse complement strand
TCGGGCCTGAGGCCGTGCTCACGGATGTGGGCGAGTGCCTTGGGGCCAGCGTGGATGTGGAGGGCTTGCATGGGGTTTACTTTTTGAGGCCTTGCAGTTTGGCAAAGGCACTGGCCATGGCCGAGCCTGCACCGGCTGCAGGGGGCGAGGTGTAGCCACCAGCGCCCGATCCACCACCACGCTGGCGGTTGTCGCGCCCTGCCCCTTCAAACTTGTTGTCCCTCGGACCATCGCGCCTTGCGGGCGCGGCGTCGAGCTTCATGGTCAAGCTGATGCGCTTGCGGGCCACATCGACTTCGAGCACCTTCACTTTGACGATGTCGCCGGTTTTGACCACTTCGCGGGCATCGGTGACGAACTTGTTGGCCAGCTGGCTCACATGGACCAGGCCGTCCTGGTGCACGCCCAAATCGACAAACGCGCCAAACTGGGCCACGTTGCTCACGGTGCCTTCGAGCGTCATGCCCTCTTTCAGGTCTTTGATGTCTTCCACGCCGTCGGCCAAGCGAGCCACTTTGAAGTCGGGGCGCGGGTCACGGCCGGGTTTTTCCAGCTCGCCCAGGATGTCTTTGATGGTGATCGCACCGAATTTGTCGTTGGCAAACAGCTCGGGCTTGAGCGTTTTCAAAACATCCGAGCGGCCCATGATTTCTTGAATGGGCTTGGCGGTTTTGACGATGATCTGCTCGACCACCGGGTAGGTCTCGGGGTGCACGCCGGTCATGTCGAGTGGGTTGTCGCCGCCGCGAATGCGCAAAAAGCCCGCGCTTTGCTCGAAGGTCTTGGCGCCCAGGCCAGTCACTTTGAGCAAATCCTGGCGGGTTTTGAAAACGCCGTTGGCATCGCGCCAGCGCACCACCGACTTGGCCACGCTGGCCGACAAACCCGACACGCGGGTGAGCAGCGGCACGCTGGCCGTGTTCAGGTCCACGCCCACCGAGTTCACGCAGTCTTCCACCACCGCGTCCAGCGTCTTGGCCAGCTCGCTTTGGTTCACGTCGTGCTGGTACTGGCCCACACCAATCGCTTTGGGGTCGATCTTGACCAACTCAGACAGCGGGTCTTGCAGGCGGCGGGCAATGGAGGCCGCGCCGCGCAGGCTGACGTCCACGTCGGGCATTTCTTGGCTGGCAAATTCGCTGGCCGAATAGACCGAAGCGCCCGCCTCGCTGACCACCACTTTTTGAATCTCCACACCGTCACGCAGGCGGGCCAGTTGTTTGATGAGGTCACCGGCCAGCTTGTCGGTTTCGCGGCTGGCGGTGCCGTTGCCAATCGCGATCAGGTTCACGTTGTGCTTTTCGCAGAGCTTGGCCAGGGTGAAGAGCGAGCCTTCCCAGTCTTTGCGCGGCTCGTGGGGGTAGACGGTGGAGGTGTCAACCAGCTTGCCGGTGGCGTCCACCACGGCCACTTTCACGCCCGTGCGGATGCCTGGGTCCAGGCCCATGACCACGCGGGGGCCAGCGGGCGCGGCCAGCAGCAAATCGCGCAAGTTGTCACTGAACACCTTGATGGCGACTTTTTCGGCTTCTTCGCGCAGGCGGGCAAACAAGTCGCGCTCAGTCGACAGGCTCAGTTTCACGCGCCAGGTCCAGGCCACGCATTTGCGGATCAGGTCGTCCGAGGGGCGGGCCGCATGGCTCCAGCCCAGGTGCATGGCGATCTTGCCTTCGGCGATGCTGGGTTTGCCAGGCTCGGGCTCCACAGGCAGCACCAGTTTGGCGTCCAGCATTTCCAAAGCACGGCCGCGGAACACGGCCAAAGCGCGGTGGCTGGGCACACGGCCAATCGGCTCGTCGTAATCAAAGTAATCGCGGAACTTGGACACGTCGGCGTTGTTCTCGTCTTTGCCGTCGGCCAGTTTGCTTTTGAACAGGCCCTCGTTCCACAGCCATTCGCGCAGGGCTTGCACCAAAGAGGCGTCTTCGGCCCAGCGCTCGCTCAGCAAATCGCGCACGCCGTCCAGGACGGCAGCGGTGGTGGTGAAGTCGGCACCTTCAATCGCGCCTGCAGGCAGCACAAAAGCAGCGGCTTCGGCGTGGGGGTCAAGGCGCGGGTCGGCAAACAGCTTGTCGGCCAAGGGCTCCAGACCGGCTTCGCGGGCAATCATGCCTTTGGTGCGGCGCTTGGGTTTGTAGGGCAGGTAAAGGTCTTCCAGCTCTTGCTTGGTGGGCGCGGCATCGATGGCGGCCAGCAACTCGGGCGTGAGTTTGCCCTGCTCCTGAATGCTTTTGATGACCGCTGCGCGGCGATCTTCCAGCTCACGCAGATAAGCCAGTCGTGCCTCCAGTTCTCGCAGCTGGATGTCGTCCAGCCCATCGGTCACTTCTTTGCGGTAACGGGCGATGAAGGGGACGGTGGCACCGCCGTCCAGCAGTTCAACAGCGGTTTTGACCTGGTCAGGGCGGATACGGATTTCTGCGGCCAGTTGGGCCAGGATTTTCTGCATGTCTCAGGTCACATCTTTAGAGGGAAAGCGGGCGAGTTTGCCACAAGCACAAGGCGTTCATCTTGGGTGCTTGCCAAACTGACAATTCTCAGTTTTGGTGTTAAATAATCTTAAAAACAAAAAACAATCCCATAATTCCACAAATTTATAGACATCAAACCATCAAAACTGTAAACTTGCCTCAAACTAACAAAACAATCAATTGAGGGAGTGTTAATGAATTTAACAAATAAAGATCCAGTTGGTGTCACCAAGCGTCTGGCGATGATGGGCTTGCTCTGCCTGTTCACGGTTTTTCTGACCGGTTGCCAAACCATGGGCGGCGGCGTGATCCCAAGTGCTGAATACGAAAAGTTCACACCCAAACCCACAGACAAGCGAATCATGAAAGAAGTCAACTTGCGCTGGGAAGTGCGTGATGATGTGGCCCAATATTGCGCCAAGTCCATCGGCATGGGTCGCGAACAGGCTTACATCACCCCACCTGTGGCGTGTGCTGTTTGGCATGTACAGCGCCAGGAGTGCGTGATCGTGACCGGCAAAGAAACCTCTCATGTGGCTTTAGGCCACGAAGTTCGCCACTGTTTTGAAGGCCACTTCCACAAATAAGTCCAAGAGACCGAGCGCTCACGGCGCTCAGCTCCCTGGATTTTTATGCCTCAGATGCTGCGCAAGGCTTGGCGCAAGCCCTCACCCACCTCTGGCTTGGCTGCAAACGGGTCGGGTGGGTTAAGGCCCTGAACAATCGCTTCCATGCGGCTTTGCACATTGCCCAGCGCCTGCGGGTGGCTGTAGATGTAAAACTGACCAGTCGCCACGGCATCAAACACCTTTTGGGCCACATCGGCGGCGGACACTTTGCCGCTTCCGACCGCTTTGTCGCTTTGCGCCTGACCAATCAACTGGCTGGCAGTGGGCTTGTCGGCCGCCAAGTCGGCTGGGCGGTTGCGGTGGCTCTGGCTGATGCCGGTGGGCACGAAATAAGGGCACAGCACGCTGGCGCTGACTTGGTCACTGACCAATTGCAGGTCTTGGTACAAGGTTTCAGTCAGCGAGACGACCGCATGTTTGCTCACGTTGTAAATGCCCATATTGGGCGGGGTGAGCAAACCGGCCATGCTGGCGGTGTTGACGATGTGGCCTTGGTAAGCCGGGTCGGCCTTGGCGGCTTCGAGCATCATCGGGGTGAACAGGCGTACGCCGTGCACCACGCCCCAGAGGTTGACGCCCAGCACCCATTCCCAGTCGGCGACCGAGTTTTCCCAAACCAAGCCCCCTGCCCCCACGCCCGCGTTGTTGAACACGAAGTGCGGTGCGCCAAAACGGGCTTTCACATCAGCGGCCAGCAGTTCCATGGCCGCAGCATTCGACACATCCACCTTGCGGGCCAACACTTGTGCGCCCTGCGCTGTCATCTCGGCTTCGGCTTTGTCAAGGGCGTCTTGCTGCACATCAACCAGCACCAGGTTCATGCCCAGTTTGGCGCCAATGCGGGCACATTCGAGCCCGAAGCCGGAGCCTGCGCCGGTCAAAACGGCGGTTTTGCCTTGGAAGTTGTGGATCATGGTGAAACCTTTTTGAGTGTGAACCCGACACGCGGGAAATGGACATGGACGGTGCCCGAACGATCACCTGTGCGGCGCAAGGTGTAGCGGGTGCGGGTGGCCGCCACCAGCTCGCCCTCGGTCGGCTCTAGGCCAAAGTTGTCGGCTGCAATCACCACCTGGCTGCCCAGCGCGATGCCATGCTCGTCCTGGAAAACCTCGCCTTGCACTGCTGCAGGCGTCGCAGAGTGGGCTGTTTGCACGGCCTCTTCGGCGCTGCATTTGCCGGGTGTGCCGTGGCCGATGGCTTTCATGCGGGCCATCCAGTTTTTGACTTCGGGCGTCGCATCCAAAATGCCGGCCAAGGCTGGCGTGCGTTCTTGCGTGAACCACAGCGGGTGGTAGACCGCAAAGTCGGCCACGCAAGGCTGCATGCCGAGCAAAAAGTCTTGACCGTGCAGCATGCTGGCGATGCGGCGCAGGTAGCTTTTGTAGGTGGCAGCTGCGTCTGTGGACGACATGCGGGCTGCGCCACTGCGCATGGCGGCGCGGTCAGCCACAAAGGCTTGCACGCCTTCAGCTGGTGCGCCCGCAAAGACTTGCGCCACACCAGCAGGCTGGAAGTTGTAGGCCATGGCGGCCGTGAACAAAGCGCTGTCGGCCCACTGCGCCACAATGCGCGCCGCGCCTTTGACGGCGTCAGGGTAGAGCGTGGGCGTGGGTGCCAATTGCTCCAGCACATCGCAGATCAGCGCGGTGTCGCAATAAATGTCCGCACCGATCTGCAGCACCGGCGTTTTGCGGTAGCCGCCCGTGAGCGCCGTGAGATCCGGCTTGGGCATGATCATCGGAATGAACACGCTCTTCCAGGCCAGTTGCTTGTGGCCCAGGATCAGGCGCACCTTTTCTGCAAAAGGCGAGTTCGGGTAGTGGTGCAAGATCAGATCGGACATGCGACTGACCTCAGATCAGCTTGACCAGCTGCTTGCCGAAGTTTTTGCCTTTGAGCAGACCCAAGAAAGCCTCGGGTGCAGCGGCCAAACCTTGGGCCACGGATTCGCGGGGGCGCAGTTTGCCGGTTCCCACCAGCGTGCCGAGTTCGTTCAACGCCTCGGGCCAGACTTCCATGTGCTCGCTGACGATGAAGCCTTCGATCTTCATGCGGTTCACCAAGATCAAGGCGGGGTTGCTCATGGGCAGTGGCGCACCGTCGTAGCCGGCGATCATGCCGCACACCGCGATGCGTGCGAACGCGTTGGTGCGCAGCATCACCGCGTCGAGCACCATGCCACCCACGTTTTCAAAGTGGCCGTCGATGCCGTTCGGGCAGGCCTCGCGCAGGGCTTTAGACAAGCTCAGGTAGTCCTTGTGCTCTTTGTAGTCGATGCAGGCGTCAAAGCCCAGCTCATTGACCACGTAGTCGCACTTGTCTTTGCCACCGGCAATGCCGACCACGCGGCAGCCACGGGCCTTGGCCAAAGCGCCATAAGCACTGCCCACAGCGCCACTGGCCGCGCTCACGGTCACGGTTTCGCCCGCTTTGGGGTTGATGATCTTGACCAGACCGTACCAAGCGGTCACGCCGGGCATGCCCACAGCGCCCAGGTAATGCGACAGCGGCACATGGGTGGTGTCGACCTTACGCAGGGCACCGATCACATTGGCATCGACCACGCTGTACTCTTGCCAGCCGCCCATACCGACGACTTGGTCACCGGCTTTGAATTTGGGGTGGCGGCTGTCCACCACCTCGCCCACCGTGCCACCAATCATGACTTCGCCCAGTGGCTGCGGCACGGCATAGCTTTTGCTCTCGTTCATGCGGCCACGCATGTACGGGTCGAGGCTCAGGTAATGGTGGCAAACCAGCACTTCGCCGTCTTTCAGATCGGGCAATGGCAGTTCAACCATTTTGAAGTTGTGGGCGGTGGCTTCGCCTTGCGGGCGGTTGTCCAAAACGATGCGGTGATTGATAGGCATGTGTGTCT
>JAGNVG010000132.1 GCA_017986605.1 Limnohabitans sp. | reverse complement strand
GGTTTGGCACCTGCCCCACAAGATGGACCTGTTGGAGCCGAGATCCATTTTTGTGCATAAGTCAAGCGTTTGAAGCCTATTTTTTTGTCAAAAAAGTGCTGGTAGGCTGGATTTTTTATGCTAAAGCGGCCATGAAGGCCGCCTGCATGCTTATTTTTGACGCAGTGTTCGGGAGTGGCTGTGCACCGCCTCCACCAAGGCCGAGACATGCTCAGGCGGGGTGAACTGGCTGATGCCGTGGCCCAGATTGAAGATGTGCGTCGGCCCGGTGGTGCTCCGGTCGGTGTGCGGTGTGCCAAAGCTGTCGAGGACGCGGCGCACTTCAGTGGCGATGTGCTCGGGCGGGGCAAACAGCACATTGGGGTCGATGTTGCCTTGCAGCGCCTTGCCGGGGCCGCCCACCTCTCCGCCCACCAGGGCGCGGGCACGGCCCAGGTTCATCGTCCAGTCTAGGCCCAGCACTTCGCAGTCCAGACCGTTCATCTCGGGCAGCCACAGACCCCCGCCTTTGGTGAAGACGATGCGTGGGATGCGTGCGCCTTCGTGCTCGGTTTTGAGCTGGGCCAGCACGCGTGCGGTGTAGGCTAGGCTGAACTGCTGGAACGCGCCGTCGGCCAGCACGCCGCCCCAGCTGTCAAAAATCATCACGGCCTGGGCACCGGCTTCGATTTGCGCGTTCAGGTACTGCGCAACCGAGTCGGCGTTGATTTCCAGAATGCGGTGCATCAGGTCGGGGCGGCTGTACATCAGGCTTTTGACCTGGCGGTAATCGTCCGAGCCCGCGCCTTCGACCATATAGCAAGCCAGCGTCCAGGGGCTGCCCGAAAAGCCGATCAGGGGCACACGGCCGTTCAGCGCCTTGCGGATGCTGGTGACGGCGTCGAACACGTAGCGAAGCTTGTCCATGTCGGGCACGGCCAGCTGGGCCACGGCCGCTTCGTCGCGCACGTTTTTGGCAAACTTGGGGCCTTCGCCCAAGGCAAAGCTCAGGCCCAGACCCATGGCGTCAGGCACCGTGAGGATGTCGCTGAACAAAATGGCGGCGTCCAGCGGGTAGCGTTCCAGCGGTTGCAGGGTGACCTCGGTGGCGTAGTCCACGTTGGTGGCCAGTCCCATGAAGCTGCCTGCTTTGGCGCGGGTGTCGCGGTACTCGGGCAGGTAACGCCCGGCCTGGCGCATCAGCCACAGGGGGGTGTAGTCGGTGGCCTGGCGCAGGCAGGCGCGCAGGAAGGTGTCGTTTTGGAGGGGGGCAAAGGAAGAAGTGCTCATCCCCCAATTGTCGCAGGCCGGGCCGGGCATTTGGCGTTGGCCTGCGCCAAGCTGGTTGATACCTGCGGCTTCGACAGCCGCAGAAGGTGCGTTAGCGGACGGGCGGGAGCTTTTGCAATGCGCTCAGCACCTCTGCCACACTGGGCAGCTCGGACAAGAGCACCGGAGGCTGGCCGGGCGCATACAGCGCATAAACGGGCACGCCGCTGCGGCCTAGCGCGGTGAGTGCCTGCGTGATGGCCGGATCGCGACGTGTCCAGTCGGCACGCATCAGCACCACTTGGCGGGCATCGAAGTCGGCCAACAGAGGTCCATCGGCCAGGGTGGTTTTCTTGTTGTATTGGCAAGTCACACACCAGGCGGCAGTGAAGTCCACAAACACAGGGCGACCCGCCGCCAGGTGGCTTTGCAGGGCAGCTTCGCTCCAGGCTTGCCAGCGTTGTCCGGGAGCGCCTGGGGCCGCGGCGCTTGAGCTGGTCACCTCTGTCGGCGCTTCTCGCAAGGCGGTCGGCAGTGCGCTGCTGCCCAGCCAGACCAGCAGCACCAAGCTCAAGGTGCCCCATGCCCAACGGGCTCGCCCCGACAGACTCAGTGCCCAGACGAGCGCCGCCACGCTCAGCAGCCAAGCCAGCAGGGCACTGGCCCCATCGATGCCGGTTTGCTGCCCCAGCACCCAGACCAGCCAGACCACGGTGGCGAACATCGGAAAAGCCATGGCCTGACGGAACACCACCATCCACGGGCCTGGCCGAGGCAAGGCGCGGGCAACGGCCGGCCAAAGGCTGGCCGCCAGATAAGGTAACGCCATGCCCAAGCCCATGGCGGCAAACACCATGAGCGCTTGCCAAACCGGCAGCGCAATGGCCAGCCCCAGTGACGCCCCCATGAAGGGCGCTGTACAGGGAGAGGCCACCGCGACGGCCAGCACACCCGACAAACCAGCATTCACGGTCGGGTGCTGGCTTTGCCATGAGGCGAGCCCACTGGGCACCAGCATGCCGAATTCAAAAACGCCCGCCAAATTGAGGCCCAAGAGGGTGAACAGCAGGGCCAGACTCGCCACCACAGGCGGGGACTGCAGCTGAAAGCCCCAGCCCAGTTGCTCGCCAGCCGAGCGCAGGCCCAGCATCAGGCCTCCCAACAGCAAGAAAGACAGCACCACACCCACGGTGTACGCCAGGCCTGCAGCGCGGTGTTCATGTTGTTGAGCGGGTTGGGCAAACCCCAGCACCTTGATGGCCAGCACGGGAAACACACAGGGCATGAGGTTGAGTAAAAGGCCACCCAAAAATGCCCCCAGTACGGCCAGCAAGACGCTCAGTGGTGTGGCGCTGGCTGCGGCCAGGGGGGGGCTGGGTGCCTTGGCCGCGTTTTGGGCCAGCGCTTTGGTCAGCTCCGGCGACACACCCGCAGGGGGTGTTTGGGTCAGTGCAGGCCATTTGCCTTCAACAGGTGTTTCAACTTCAAAGGCGGGGCCTTTGGGCGACGACTCGGGACCGACCGCGACCACCCAGCGCAGAGTGGCAGGGCTGTCGGTACGCTCTTCAGTCACGGGAATGCTTGCACTCCAGACGGCACCTTGCCAGTTTTGCGTCCAGCCGGTGCCTTGTGTCGCGGCGTTTTGGACGATGCCCGCTGTGACCGGAAAGGCGCTCAGCGTTTGGCCACGCCAGTTCACGGGCAGGCCATGCACGCGCAGCTGCAAGCGTTGACCGTCCTCGCTCACACGGGTTTGACCACCGGTGACCCATATGCCTGCTTGTTGCAATGGGGCCAGCGGTTTGGGGCTGAGTTGGTGGGCTGCGTCAAAAGCGGCGCCATAAAGGGCGGTGGCACTTTGTGCGGGCAGACTCAGGCTGAACTGCCCCTCTTGCGGAATGCATTCTTGGCGGCAGACCAACCACTCGGCGCGCAGAGCGATCTTGAGTGGACCCACTACCGGCGGTTTGAAGTCCGGCCCCACCATGACAGGGACGCTCAGTAACAACTTGCCTTCGTAACCGTAATTGGCCAAGGTGCCGATCGGAATTTTCTTGGGCAGTGGCCAGGCGATATCCCCTGCGCTGAGCCCTGCCGGCAAGGTCCAGTGCAGTTGCGTGGGCAAGCCCGAGTCGCCCGGGTTTTGCCAATAGGTGTGCCAGTGCGGCTGGTGCGTGATTTGCAAGCCCAGCCAAAAGGTCTGACCGGGCTGCACGCCTTGCGGGGCATGAGCCACCAATTCAGCCAAAACCTGCTCAGTCTTGACGGTGCTGCTGGATGTTTGGGCGTGGCTGACGATGCCCAGCAGCAGCAGGGCGGTCAAGGCAAAACGGAAGAACAATTTCAGCATGCGGGGCAACAGTCTTGGTCAAGCGGTCGAAAAACAGCTGGCACTTTACACCTGCGCAGCTGCAGGGGCTGGGGCGATGACAGCAAGCCCGTGGGGATGGCACGCTCTTTGGACTGGCTGTCCATTAAGATGCGACCATGAACACACCTGTCCGTTTCTGGGCCGATCTGAGCACCACCGATTTTGCCGGGCTGGACCTGTTGCGCACCATCGCAGTCTTGCCGGTGGCGGCCACCGAACAGCATGGCCCACACCTGCCGCTCTCCGTAGACACCGATTTGGTCAACGGCGTGGTGGCGGCTTGCTTGCCGCACTTGCCTGCCGACTTACCGGCTTTGTTTTTGCCCACCCAAACGGTGGGCCTGAGCCCTGAGCATGCGCGTTTTGCAGGCACCTTGACGCTCAAGGCAGAAACTGTGATCCGTTTGTGGACCGACATCGGTGAGTCGGTGGCGGCCAGCGGCGTGAAAAAGCTGGTGCTGCTCAACGCCCATGGCGGACAAGTGAGCGTGATGGACATCGTGGCGCGGGATTTGCGGGCCCGGCTGGGCATGCTGGTCTACAGCGTGAGCTGGTTCAATTTGCCGCTGCGCGATGCGCAAGGCGCTGACGTGAATGCGCTGTTCCCACCCGAAGAACACCGTTTTGGCGTGCACGCGGGCGATACCGAGACGTCGATGATGCTGGCGCTGCGCCCCGAGAGGGTGCGCATGGACTTGGCGCAAAACTTCCGATCTACCTCGCAAGACCGCGCCGAGCGGTTCGACATATTGGGCAATGGCAAAAGCGCCAAGCTGGGCTGGCAAATGCAGGACTACAACCGCCACGGTGCAGCGGGCAACGCCTTGGCCGCCACCGCCGAAAAAGGCCAAGCTTTGCTGGGCGCCTCAGGTCGGGCGCTGGCGCAGTTGTTGGGTGAAATTGACCGTTTGCCGCCCGACACCCTGAGCGATTCGGTGGGCTGAAAACGTCAGGTCTTCAGAAGCTGGGCAGCACCAACTCGCAGTGCCCGCGGCTCACGCTTTTGGGGTATTCGCGGGTGGTGTCGATGCAGCCGCCTTCGGCATAAACGCCTTTGGGGTCGCGCATGCGCAGCATGCGCTCCAAAACCTGGGTTCGGGCTGCTGGGTTGGCTTCGGTTTGCGCAACCAGAGCCTCGACCACTGTCTCATCTATTTGCAACGCACCTTGGGCGTCGGTATAAGCGCCGTCTTTCCAGTGGAAGATTTCGATGGCTTTGGACTCGAGCGTGTAGGGCGTGTCGCGCTTCCAGAAGTTGCTGAACAAGCCGCCACCCATGTAGAGAACCCATGAGCCTTCGTAGCCGGTGACGTCTGAGGAGCGCTCATCCGGGTTGCGAAACCACAGGCGGTCGCCCGGCACATAAAAGCGCCCAGGCAAGGGCGCTTCCATGCTGCCGTATTCGACCAGGTAGACCTCATGGAATTGACCCGATCGCACCGCGTGGACTTGGTTGAGGCTTTGCAACTGGGCCAGCAGTTCGGGGTTTTCGGATTGGAGCTCTTGCGCGATGCCCAACAAAATCACGTACTCGGTCGCCCGGTAACAAGAAAAGTCGTACAGCTTGCCCGTGGCATCGGGTTGGGTGGCTGCGGTCAGTGCCTCGACCAAGCAGCGACCGGGCTGCAAAATGAATCCCGCGTCGTCGCCCCCGTCTTGCCAAAAGGCTTGTGGACGCTCGGCCGCATCGGTTTTGAAGGCCAAAGCGGTTTTTCGGGCGTCCAAGGCCATGTTGCGCCGCACCCGGATGTGCGAGGTCAGCGAGTCGAGGCTGGCAAATTGAAACCGGTGGGGGGAGCCGAGCAAGGCCACCCAGATTTCGCGCTCCAAGGCCCAGGCTTCATTTGTTTGAGGGGTGTGTCCCAGTTTGTCGTGCAAGGCCAAGGTGTCGTGACCCGGCATGCACCGCGCTCTGAAGTCGGGCCGCAGCGTGCAGATCAGTGCCGCTTGTGTACCTTGCAAGGGAAGGGTCAAGGTCTGAACGGCTGATGCAAGCGCCCATTCATCCAACAAAGCCACCAAATCGCGAGCCAGCCGGTCAGCATCGGCGGCTTGCAGGGTGGTGAGCTGGATGCCGCCCTCCAAGGACTGGAGGGCCAACCAGGCGGTTGAACTGTTCATGGTTTGATTCTGCCTGCAAACCGAAGGGGTATTTCCTAGGGAATGTACCTGTGCACCATGAAGGTGCCCTGACATTGGCCGGAAGTCAAAAATGTACCCAGCCTTTGGTTCAGGCGAAAGTGACCCAGTCTTTGTGCGCGTCACTGTCCAGGTGCGGCAAGGTGTTGTAGGTCAGCAGCATGTGCCGCTTGGGGGTGAAGACGAACTCGGTGAGCGCCGTGTTGCGGATGCGCAGGTTCAGCTCGATGGTGGTCTC
>JAGNVG010000131.1:2212-5998 GCA_017986605.1 Limnohabitans sp. | reverse complement strand
CCTGGATGTGCGAGCCGTCCACGTCCGCATCGCTCAAGATGCAGACCTTGCCGTAACGCAGATTGCTCATGTCGGGGTTGTCGTTGGGCCCGTGCGGGTCCACGCCGATGGCCACCGAAATGTCGTGGATTTCGTTGTTGGCAAACAAGCGGTCGCGGTCCACTTCCCAAGTGTTGAGCACCTTGCCGCGCAGGGGCAAGATGGCCTGGCTTTCTTTGTTGCGGCCCATTTTGGCGCTGCCCCCGGCCGAATCACCCTCGACCAAAAACACCTCGTTGTGCAGGATGTCTTTGCTCTCGCAGTCGGTCAGCTTGCCGGGCAACACGGCTACACCCGAACTCTTGCGCTTTTCAACTTTTTGGCCCGCTTTTTGGCGGGTTTGCGCGGCCTTGATGGCCAGCTCAGCCAGCTTCTTGCCGTAATCCACATGCTCGTTCAGCCACAACTCCAAGGCCGGTCGCACAAAGCTGGACACCAAACGCACCGCGTCGCGCGAATTCAGTCGTTCCTTGATCTGGCCCTGGAATTGCGGATCCAGCACTTTGGCGCTCAGCACATAGCTGGCGCGTGCAAACACGTCTTCGGGCATGAGCTTGACGCCCTTGGGCAGCAAGCCATGCAGCTCAATGAAGCTCTTGACGGCGGTGAACAGGCCGTCCCGCAAGCCGCTGTCGTGCGTGCCGCCAGCGCTGGTGGGGATCAAATTCACGTAGCTCTCACGCACCGGCGCACCGTCTTCGGTAAAGGCCACGGCCCACGAAGCGCCCTCGCCTTCTGCAAAGCTCTCGCTGTTGCCGTCGGCAAAGCCTTCGCCTTCAAACAGCGGGATCACCGGGTCGCCGTTCAGGGTTTGCGTCAGGTAGTCGCGCAGACCGGCTTTGTATTGCCACTGCTGGGTTTCCTTGGTTTTTTCATTCACCAAGGTCACCGTCACGCCCGGCATGAGCACGGCTTTGCTGCGCAGCAGGTGCGTCAGCTCGTTCATGGGCAGGGCGCTGGATTCGAAATACTTGGCGTCAGGCCAAGCGCGCACGGTGGTGCCTTGTTTGCGATCACCCTCGCCTGTGGCGCGTTTGACCAGCGGCTCGGTCACGTCGCCACCTGAGAACACCAGTGTCGCCACTTGGCCTTCGCGGTAGCTGGTGGCTTCCAGACGCTTGGACAGCGCGTTGGTCACGCTCACACCCACGCCGTGCAAACCGCCCGAGAAGCTGTAAGCCCCGCCCTTGCCCTTGTCGAACTTGCCACCCGCGTGCAAGCGGGTGAACACCAGCTCGATCACCGGGGCGTTTTCTTCGGGGTGCAGGCCAAAGGGAATGCCCCGGCCATCGTCTTCGATGCTGACCGATCCATCCAAGTGCAAGATGACTTTGATCTTTTTGCCGTAACCCGCCAGCGCCTCGTCGGCAGCGTTGTCCAGCACCTCTTGAATGATGTGCAGGGGGTTGTCGGTGCGGGTGTACATGCCCGGGCGTTGCTTGACGGGCTCGAGGCCCTTCAAGACGCGGATCGAGCCTTCGGAGTACTCGCTAGAGGTTTTAACAGTTGATTGGGTAGCCATGGTGGCGGATTGTAGTGGGAATTCAGGCTGGACACTGGATGCAAAAACAGTACTCGTACTCTGCATGGTATGCAGGCATCTGAGCGACCTCCATGACGCATCACATTGGTTAAAGTCAGGGGATGCAACACAAACCCCTTTCTCTGACCCAGGTGCTGATTTGCGGCGCAGCCATCGTCACATTGTCCATGGGCATCCGTCACGGCTTTGGCCTGTGGCTGCAACCCATCACGCAAGCGCAAGGCTGGGGCCGTCAAGAGTTCGGCTTTGCCATGGCCATTCAGAACCTGTCTTGGGGCTTCATGGGCATTTTTGCGGGCATGGTGGCCGACAAATTCGGGGCGTTCCGCGTGATTGCCTTGGGCGCCGTGGTCTACGGCGTGGGCCTGCTGGGCATGGCCTGGGCCACCGATCCGTGGGTGTTTGCCCTATTCACCGGGGTGATCATCGGCACCGCGCAGGCCGGTACCACCTATGCGGTGATCTACGGTGTGATTGGCCGCAACGTGCCCGCCGAACGCCGCTCTTGGGCCATGGGTGTGGCGGCTGCGGCTGGCAGTTTTGGTCAATTTTTGATGGTGCCGATCGAAGGGCTGCTGATCAGCCAAATGGGCTGGCAAACCGCCCTCGTCATCTTGGCCGCAGCAGCCATGCTGATCATCCCCTTGGCTTTGGGCCTGCGCGAACCGGCCTTGAACGCCCCCGGTCAAGTCAAACGCGATCAAACCATTGGCCAAGCCTTGAAAGAGGCCTTCAAATACCCCAGTTTCCAGCTGCTGATGGCCGGCTATTTTGTGTGCGGTTTTCAGGTGGTGTTCATTGGCGTGCACATGCCCAGCTACCTGAAGGACCACGGCCTGCCGCCCCAAGTGGCCAGTTACGCACTCGCCTTGATCGGCCTGTTCAACGTGTTTGGCACCTACATCTCCGGCACTTTGGGTCAAAAAATGGCCAAGAAAAACATCTTGGCCTTCATTTACATCGCCCGCTCGGTGGCCATTGTGCTTTTCTTGCTGGCCCCGCTCACGCCCACCAGTGTCTACGTCTTCTCTGGCGTGATGGGCTTGCTCTGGCTTTCCACCGTCCCGCCCACCAACGCGGCTGTGGCCCAGATTTTTGGCATTTCGCACCTGTCGATGCTCAGCGGCTTTATCTTTTTCAGCCACCAGATCGGCTCGTTCATGGGCGTCTGGCTGGGGGGGTATTTGTATGACAAAACCGGCAGCTACGACATCGTGTGGTATTTGGCCATTGCCTTGGGCGTGTTTGCCGCGCTCGTGAATCTGCCCGTGCGTGAAAGCCCAATCGAACGCCACCCCCTCCGCGCCGCATGACCACCCGGATCAAAACCCTTTTATCAGTGGTCGCTGTGCTTGGCCTGACGTTTTGGCTCTATGCACAACCCGATGTGGTCATCATGTTGTCCGAACAACTGTGGTCTTGTTTCTGATTTTTTGAACACCCTCCCTATGCACGGCACCGAAAACCCTTCTGCTTGGCTTCAGCGTTGGAGCCACTTGATCACCCCTGAAAGTCGGGTCCTGGATGTCGCTTGCGGCGCAGGTCGCCACATGCGTTGGCTGGCAGCCCAAGGTCACCTCCCGCAGGGCGTTGACCGCAACACCGAAGCCATCGCACTGGCACAAGCCTACGGGCAGGTCACCTGCGCGGACATCGAAAACGGCCCTTGGCCTTTCGCCGGTCAAACTTTTGGCTGTGTCGTGGTGACCCATTACCTCTGGCGACCGCTGCTGCCCAGCATCGTGCAGGCCGTGGCTCCGGGCGGCGTCTTGATTTACGAAACCTTTGCCGCAGGCAACGAATCCGTGGGCAAACCCTCCCGCCCGGACTTTTTACTGCAGCCCGGCGAATTGTTGAAGGCGACCGAAGGCTTGCGGGTTGTGGCCTATGAAGACGGATTTGAGGCTTCACCCGACCGGTTTGTGCAACGCATTGTGGCCGTGCGCCCTTTGCCAAGTCCTCATGTCACCCGCTGGCCATTACAGTCGAATTAAGCTCAGCAGAGGGTTTTCTGTCACATCGGCTCAGATTCACCAGACTTGTGAAACCGAAACCCGGTGTTGACTCGTTAGAATGGGTTTTTTCTGTTCAGAAACACCTGACATGACCACCGAATTTCGCCCCATCCAAGGCAGCATTCCTGCCCTGATCACCCCCATGCTCGAAGACGGCAAAGTGGATTACCCCACTCTGCGAAAACTGAT
>JAGNVG010000131.1:0-2112 GCA_017986605.1 Limnohabitans sp. | reverse complement strand
GTTGAGGCCGCACTCAAGGCCAGTGGTCTGATTTGATTTCCACCTAAGGATTGCCTGTGAAATTGCCCCATCGCTCCCTGTCTCGCATCACGCTTCAACGATCAGCCGTGATGGCGGCCTTGACCATCTTGGTCAGTGGCTGCTCGATTCTGGAAGAAGACAAGATTGACTACAAAAGCGCGGCCAAAGCCCCAACGCTGGAAATCCCACCGGACCTGAGCCAGCTGCGCCGCGATTCGCGCTACGCCATTGAAAGCAACTCGGCCACGGCCTCTGGTTTTAACAGCGCCAGCGCTCGCGTTGCCGACGCGGGCACTGCCGCCAACAATTTGGGCGATGTGCGCATGGAGCGCCAAGGTGCACAGCGCTGGTTGGTGGTTACACGTCCAGCCGACAAGGTTTGGGAACCCTTGAAGGAGTTCTGGACCAGCAACGGCTTTGTGCTGGTCACCGACTCACCCGATGTGGGCATCATGGAAACCGACTGGGCAGAAAACCGGGCCAAAATTCCGCAAGACTTCATCCGCAAGACTTTGGGCAAAGTGCTCGATTCGATCTATTCATCGGGCGAACGTGACAAGTTCCGCACACGTGTAGAGCGCAATGCACAAGGCGGCGTAGAGATCTACATCACCCACCGCGGCATGGTAGAAAACTACACCAGCGCACAAAAAGAATCGACGGTCTGGCAACCGCGAGCCAGTGATGCCGAACTCGAAATCGAATTCCTGCGCCGCCTGATGGTCAAACTGGGCGCGACCCCCGAAGCCGCCAAAACGGCCAACGCAAGCGCTGCGCCAGTTGCAGTGGCTGCTGTCTCGACCGTGAATGGCCAACCCACCATCGCGCTCAATGACAGCTTGGACCGCGCATGGCGTCGTACAGGGGTGGCTTTGGATCGCACAGGTTTCACTGTTGAAGACCGCGATCGCACCAAAGGTCTGTATTTTGTGAGGTACGTCACGCCAGGCACCACCGCTGACAAAGAGCCAGGCTTTTTTAGCAAACTCTTCAGCAGCAAAACTGAAGCGGTCCCCTTGTCACGCTACCGCATTGCATTGACCGACCAGGGCAATGGCAACAGCCTCGTTCGAGTGCTGGATGCCAATGGCCAGGCTGAAACCTCGGGCAACGCCGAACGTATTTTGAAACTGCTGGCCAACGAGCTGCGCTGACATCAGCGGA
The DNA here is from genome assembly GCA_017986605.1 of Limnohabitans sp. Taxonomy (GTDB): domain Bacteria; phylum Pseudomonadota; class Gammaproteobacteria; order Burkholderiales; family Burkholderiaceae_C; genus Limnohabitans_A. The sequence continues at coordinate 927 of JAGNVG010000131.1, read as the reverse complement.
GGGGGCAGTCAACCCCCGCCTTCACCGCAGCAAACGGTGACCCATAAAAAAACCCCGCAGTGCGGGGTTTTTTTATGCATCCCGGACATGCCGGGAAAGCGCCATCCAATTACTTGGCAGCAGATGCGTCAGCAGCAGGAGCGGCTGGAGCAGCAGATGCGTCAGCAGCAGGAGCTGGAGCGGCAGCAGCAGGTGCTGGAGCAGCAGGAGCAGCGGCTTCTTCTTTTTTGCCGCAAGCGGACAAAGCAGCAGCAGCGATGATGGCAGCCAAAACGAGGGACTTGTTCATGATGATTTTTCCTATAAAGGGGTTGAAAAACAATTTCCGGAAATTGTCGAAACAGCCTTGACGGTTGCTTGGACCGAGACAAAAGTACTCGAGCTCTTCTGCACTCAGCTCGAAATTATAGCGTTTTCCCTAGTGACCACCGAGGCAGACAAGATGAAGCTGACACGAAACCTTCGAGCCGCCCCTTTATACGGGTAAATTCCCTGAGGGTTTTAACCAATCCGCGACCATCCAATCCAATAAAGCCTCGCGCGCCGCATCACTCAACTTAGCGCAAGATGCCGCAGAAAGAGCGCGCTGATCGGCCAATTGACGCAAAAAGCCGGCATCTTTACCTCCAACACGAAAACTCTCGCCGTTGATGAACACATGTCGATCGTCGTACATCATTTTGGTGCGCCGATCCAACTGAACGCCGCGCGACAAATCCGGTTCATCGCCAGAAATCTCAAACCAGACGTTCGATTTGGGTTCGGTCAAGTATTCCCCCAGCAAGCTATCCAGAAGATGCGGATTTTTGAGCGATTTTACCACCACTTGACGTGCAAAGTCACCCAAAGCCTGCGGGATGGCCGCAGGAGACGATACAGCCGCTTGTTTGGGATCGCGGTAAAGCGCATCGCCCACACCCTCAAAAG
>JAGNVG010000130.1:2305-6005 GCA_017986605.1 Limnohabitans sp. | reverse complement strand
CCCTGGCCATCGAGGTACTTGGTGCCGGAATGCATGATGATGTCCGCCCCCATTGCCACGGGACGCTGCAAGGCGGGCGTCGCAAAGCAATTGTCGACAGCAAACAATGCACCTGCGTTGTGGGCGATGTCGGCCAAGGCCTGGATGTCACACACCTCGGTCAGGGGGTTGGTCGGTGTTTCAGCAAACAGCAAACGCGTGTTGGGTCGAACAGCGGCTTGCCATTCCTTCAAGTCCGTCTGTGACACAAAGCTCGACTCCACGCCGAACTTGGCGAGATCCGAACCAATGAGCTTGATGGTCGAGCCGAACATGGAGCGCGAGCACACCACATGGTCGCCCGCCTTGAGTAAACCCATGCACATCATCAAGATGGCGGACATGCCAGACGCTGTGCCCATCGCGGCCTCCGTGCCCTCAAGGGCTGCCAGGCGCATTTCCATGCTGCTGACGGTAGGGTTGCCGTAGCGGCCGTAGGTGTAGCCGTCTTCGTCACCGGCGAAGCGGCGAGCAGCGGCTTCAGCCGAGGGCTGCACATAGCCGCTGGTCAAATACAGCGCTTCAGAATTTTCGCCATATTGGCTGCGCTCTACCGCTGCACGCACCGCCAAGGTTTCAATGTGCAGGTCGTCAAATCGGGAAGATTCAGTCATGTCAAAAACTCATACGCTGGCGTTGGGCAAAGCCAAACGCGAATTGTCATCGGCACCCTCTTCCACCTGAGGGCGGGTTTCGTTCAAGCGGCTGATGTCGTCGGCCGAGATGTCACCTGTCACATAAACACCGTCAAAACAAGAGGCATCAAAGTCTGACAAGGCACCTGCCGCATTGATCCGTGCCTGAGCCACGGCAGTTTTCATCGCATCAACATCCTGATAAATCAACGCATCGCAACCAATGATCTGTCGAATTTCTTCGATGCTGCGACCATGAGCCACCAACTCTTCTTTGGTCGGCATATCAATGCCGTACACATTGGGATAGCGCACGGGCGGTGCGGCGCTGGCCATGTAGACCTTGCGGGCCCCGGCGTCACGTGCCATCTGCACAATTTCACGACTGGTGGTGCCGCGCACAATCGAATCGTCGACCAACAGCACGTTTCGTCCCTTGAACTCACTCTCAATGGTGTTCAATTTTTGGCGCACCGATTTCTTGCGCACCGCCTGGCCAGGCATGATGAAAGTGCGGCCTACATAGCGGTTTTTGACAAACCCTTCACGATAGGGAATACCCAGCAAATGGGCCAACTGTGTGGCGCTGGGGCGGCTGGACTCCGGAATCGGAATCACCACATCGATGTCGCTGGGTGGCACCGTTGAGATGACACGTTTGGCCAACGTCTCGCCCAGATTCAAGCGGGCTTGGTACACCGAGATGCCGTCCATCGTGGAGTCTGGGCGGGCCAGGTAAACGTATTCAAAGATACAGGGGCTGAGTTGCGACTTTTCAGCACACTGCTGGGTGTGCATCTGGCCTTCCAGGTCGACGAAAATAGCTTCACCCGGGGCCACATCACGCTCAAACTGGTGACCCGTGCCATCCAACGCCACGGACTCACTGGCCAGCATGATGGTGCCATCTTCGCTGCGGCCCATGCACAGAGGACGAATGCCGTGCGGGTCGCGGAAAGCCACCAAACCATGACCGGCAATCAAGGCGATCACCGCGTAGGAGCCTTTGACACGTCGGTTCACACCCCGCACAGCCTCAAACACATCCATCGGCTTGAGAGGCAAACCGCGGGTGGTTTTTTCCAATTCATGAGCCAACACGTTGAGCAACACTTCAGAGTCGCTCTCGGTGTTGATGTGGCGGTGATCGTTGGAAAACAACTCCGCTTTCAAGGCATGGGCATTGGTCAGGTTGCCGTTGTGAACCAGCACCAAACCAAAAGGCGCGTTCACATAAAAAGGCTGGGCCTCTTCCTCGCTGAAGGCATTGCCTGCCGTGGGGTAGCGCACTTGGCCGAGGCCGCAATTGCCGGGCAGGCTGCGCATGTTGCGGGTGCGAAACACATCGCGCACCATGCCCTTGGCCTTGTGCATGAAAAACTTGCGATCCAGCTGGGTCACGATGCCCGCCGCATCTTGCCCCCTGTGTTGCAGCAACAGCAAGGCGTCATAAATCAGTTGGTTGACCGGTGCGCTGCTGACAACGCCGACTATTCCACACATATTGTTATCCGTTCAAAACATCGAACCACCCCGAAAAATTCAGGGCAAATACTCTACAAAGGTTTGCGGCAACAAGGGTTTCAGGCCCGTCAGAACGACGTCGAGCCAGACAGGGCCTTGTGCAGACGCCCACCAATCATCTCGTGACACCCCCGTCAACTGCAGCACCACCGTCAAGGCCAACAGCAAGACCACGCCTCGCGCCAAACCAAATACACCGCCTAAAGTGCGGTCAACAGGTCGCAAGCCCACGGTCTCCACCAATTTCTTGATCAACCAAGACAACATGCCTGCGGCAAACACGGTGCCGACAAAGACCACGGCAAAAGCCACCGCATATTGAACCGATGCAGGCGCCCCCTGGATGAATGGCAGCCAGCCAGCAACCGAGGGGGCCAGCCACTGCGCCACCACAAAAGCCGCCACCCAGCCCGCCAGAGACAGCACTTCATAAACCAGTCCGCGCCAAAGCCCCACCACCATCGAGGCGAACAATACCCCCAACAAAATCCAATCGGTGAGGGCCATCACCATGTCAGAGTTTCAAAACCGAGGCAGGCAGGTCAAGCTTGCGGATGCGCGCAGCCGCCTTGTCCGCTTCTTCACGGGTTTCGTAGGGGCCAACTCGAATTCGCGTGGTGCTCTTACCGTCTTTTTCTACCACCTGGGTGTAGGTTTTCAAGCCCGCTTGCTCCAGCTTGCTGCGGACTTCGCGCACTTTGGCGGCATCGGAGAAAGCGCCCACCTGGATGACAGCACGCCCGGCGGCAGGTTTGGCCGATTTGCCTTCCAGCAACGCTTGCGCTTTGCCGCCATCGTCTTTGGGCTTGGCAGTAGGCGCAGGTTTTTCGGTCTTGGCGGCGGCTGCAGGTTTGGCAGGTTCCTTGGAAACGGGTTCCTTCTTGGCCACCGTTTCTTTTTCTTGGGTCTTTTCCGAAGGTGGCGACACTTTGGTCGCCTCAGCCACGGGCGCCACCACGGGCACGGCAGGCAAAACCACTTCTTCTCGCGCATCCAAACTGGCTTGTGGCGACACCGCATCAGATGCAGACAGCAAAGGTTTAGCAGGCGCCTGTGCAACAGGCACAGGCGTGCTGCTGGTCAACGGTGATGTGCTTTGCCGATCCGGAATCACGATAGGGGTGTCGACCGCAACGGGTCGTGGCTGGGTGTCAAACAGCAGCGGGAAACCCACCACGGCCACCAACACCAGCACGACCGCGCCCATCAATCGATGCCGCGCACGACGGCGAACGACTTCGATATTTTCGTTGGGAGCAGGGGTCACCGCCTCGGCAGAAGCGGTTTGACCAGGAAATCGGAACTTGAAAAAGGCCATGGCGTGGTGCTCACGGGCTGAGGTGTTTGGCTTGCAGACGCGGTATGCCGTCTTTCAAAACACCGCCCACGGTATAGAAGGAGCCAAAGATGACAATTCTATCAGCCGGGTCAGCGGCATCGATGGCCGATTGCAGCGCCTGCATCGGGTCGGCATGCACACTGGAAGTGGTGTCGGCTCGGGT
>JAGNVG010000130.1:0-2205 GCA_017986605.1 Limnohabitans sp. | reverse complement strand
CCCGGCGCGCATGATGCCGGCCTTCTCCAAACCGATGCTTTCACGGTCTTTGCCCAAAATGGCCGTGTGATCGATGTCGATGCTGGTGATCACTGCGCAATCGGCATCGATGATGTTCACGGCGTCCAAGCGACCGCCCAAACCGACCTCCAAAATCGCCACATCCAGATGAGCGCGGGCCATCAGGTGCAAGATGGCCAAGGTACTGAACTCGAAATAGGTCAGGCTGACATCACCCCGCACCGCTTCCACCGCGGCAAACGCCTCGGCAAACGATTCGGCCGAGGCCGATTCACCGTGCAGGCGGCAGCGCTCTTCAAAATGAACCAAGTGCGGGGAGGTGTAGACGCCTGTGCGGTAACCCGCTTGCAGCAGCACCGCCTCCAACATGGCACAAGTCGACCCCTTGCCATTGGTGCCCGCCACGGTGATGACCGGGCAGTCAAACCGCAAATCCATGCGATCGGCCACGGTTTTGACGCGATCCAAGCCCATGTCAATGGCCACGGGGTGTAGCTGCTCGCACCAGTCGAGCCATTCCTGTAGAGTCTTCATAGGCGGCGATTGTCGCCCAGACTGGTCAACTTCTTTTTCAGCAAACACCATGCACCCTGTTGTTTACGGCATTCCCAATTGCGACACCGTCAAGAAAGCCCGAACCTGGCTGGCCGACCACGGACTCGACCCCACATTTCATGACCTCAAGAAACAAGGCGTTCCGGCGGCCGAAGTCGACACCTGGCTGGCTGCCGTGGGCTGGGAAACCCTGCTCAACCGCAAAGGCACCACCTGGCGCAAGCTCGACCCGGCCCTGCAAGCCAGCGTGACCGACAGCGCCAGCGCCAAAAAAGTGATGCTGGAACACGCCAGCACCATCAAACGCCCGGTGATTGCCTGGCCATCGGGCAAAGTCACCGTGGGCTTCACACCTGAGCAGTGGCCTGAATCGGCAGGCTAGTCACAAAACTTTACCCAAACACCACACCTTAGACGCTACGCCCGGCATAAACTCATGCGCACGCCGAACACAAGGACATGAACTCATGAACAAAATGACCGTACCCTGCCTGATAAGCAGCCTTTTGTGTATCGCATCAACTGGCTCACAGGCCCAAGAAGCAGGTCAAGTGCTCTCCCGCACCGCCGTCTACCAGCAGGTGGCTGTTCCTCGCCAGACCTGTATCCAAAACATCCCTCAGACACCCTCACAGACCTCCGGTGGCGGTGCGCTTGTGGGCGCGATTACGGGCGGCCTGATCGGCAGCCAGTTGGGGGGACACAACAGCCAGGGTCTGGCCACTATGGCCGGGGTCATCGGCGGTGCTGTCTTGGGTCACTCTGTGGAAAGCCAAGGCACCCCGCCAGCACATTCAACGACTTGCACCACTCAATCCGTCTACGAAAACCGCCTGATTGGCTACAACGTGGTTTATGAATATGCGGGTAAGCAATACAACGTGCAGTTGCCACAAGACCCAGGCCCCACCATCCCTCTGCAGGTTACGCCCATAGGTGCAGCCCGCTCTGAGCTCCCAACCGGACTGAACTTGAGCGCCACGCCACCTGCACCCGTGGTCGCCGAACCACGCGTAATTTATGTGCCCACACCGGTCTACCGCAGCTACCCGCCGGTCTACACCAGCGTCAACCTGGGCTGGGGATGGGGAGGCGGACACCGCCACCGCCACTGGCGTTGAAAGTGTGCCCGCCAGCGCAGCCGCTCAGGCCCTCCACGGTCTGACCTAAAATGCAGGCTTGATCAGGCACAAAGGGCGTCCGAAGACGCCCTTTTCTACAGATGCGGGCCTGCCCGCCCCAGGAAACACACCCATGACCACCGAAAAAATCGACGGCGTGTCCGTCAACACCCAAGCCAATGTTTACTTTGACGGCAAATGTGTCAGCCACGGCTTGACCCTGCCTGACGGCACCAAACTGTCGGTCGGCGTGATTTTGCCCGCCACCCTGACCTTCAACACCGGCGCCCCCGAAATCATGGAATGTGTGGGTGGCTCCTGCGAATACAAGCTCGACGGCAGCTCCGAATGGGTCAAGTCCAGCGCAGGCGAAGAGTTCAGCATCCCCGGCAACTCCAAGTTCGAGATCCGCGTGACCGAGCCTTACCACTACATCTGCCACTTTGGTTGATCGGATTCAGAACATGAGCACCATCCTGCAAAACCTGCCCAAAGGGCAAAAAGTCGG
>JAGNVG010000129.1 GCA_017986605.1 Limnohabitans sp. | reverse complement strand
TGGCTGGAGGGGTCGGTTTTGAGCAGGTCGAATTGGAGCATGTCGAATTTTAGGCAGTGTGGTTGGGGTTCAGCGTGGCTGGGTGCGTGTCAGCAGCATCGCATCGCCATAGCTGAAGAAGCGGTATTGGTTCGCAATCGCGTGCCGATACAGGCCCATGATGTGTTCGTAGCCTGCAAACGCACTCACCAGCATCATCAGGGTGCTTTTGGGCAAGTGAAAGTTGGTGATGAGCCGATCCACCAACTGAAACTCAAAACCCGGCGTGATGAAGATTTGCGTGTCGCCGCTGGCTTGGCTAAATTTGGCCCACGACTCCAACGTGCGAACAGTGGTCGTGCCCACGGCCACCACTTTTCCGCCTCTGGCTTTGCAGTCGGCGATGGCTTGTTGCGTAGCTTCGGGCACTTCATACCACTCGCGGTGCATGGTGTGGTCCGCAATGTTTTCGGTCTTGACCGGCTGAAAAGTGCCCGCGCCCACATGCAGCGTGACGCTGGCGCGTTGCACGCCCCGGGCCTCCAGTTGGGCCAACAGCGCTTCGTCAAAGTGCAACGCGGCTGTCGGTGCGGCCACAGCCCCCGGTGCACGCGCAAAAACGGTTTGGTAACGTCGGGCGTCTTCTTCGGTGTCTTGGTGTTCGATGGCGCCTGCTGGACGTTCGATGTAAGGGGGTAGGGGTACCACGCCGTGCTTTTCCATCAAGGCGTGTGGCTCGTCGCTCAGTTGCAAATGGAAAAGTTGGCCTTTTTCATCGGGCCAGCGACCCAGCAAAACGGCATCAAAGCCACCGTTGCGGGCACCGCCCGCCATGAACATCTTGCCACCCACCAAAGGCTTTTTGCTGACCTTCATGTGCGCCACGACCTGATGACCGGGCAAAACGCGCTCGATCAGCAGCTCCAGTTTGCCGCCAGAGGCCTTCTCGCCAAAGATACGGGCCTTGACCACTTTGGTGTCATTGAAGACCAGCAAATCTCCGGGGTTGAGCAGACCTGGAAGCTCATGAAAGATGCGGTCCACCACGGTGGCTGCTGAGCCGTCAAGCAGACGCGAGCCACTGCGCTGGGCAGCAGGATGTTGGGCAATCAGTTCAGGGGGCAGCTCAAAGTCGAAATCGCTGAGCGTGAAAGCGCGCGCAGCGCTGAGGGATGACGGTGTAGGCATGATTCAGGGCTGGACAGGCCCGTGCAAATAAGAAAGGCGCCATTGTGCCCGAAGGATGAGTGAGATCCGATACGCCGATATCGACGGCTCTCGCGGCACAATCGGTGCATGTCCGCTCCGACCGCTGTCAAATCTGCCCAAACGCTGAGCGCCCCCCAAAAGGCGCTGATCAAGCTCGGCTTGGTGCGCGACATCGACTTGGCCTTGCATTTGCCGTTGCGCTACGAGGACGAAACCCGCATCGTCAAGTTGGCGGATGCCCGGGAGGGGGATGTGGCGCAGATTGAGGCCACAGTCACCGCTTGCGAGATCGCGATGCGACCGCGCCGCCAGCTGCTGGTGACGGTGGACGATGGTTCTGACACCTGCGTGATGCGGTTTTTCAGTTTTTACCCCTCGCACCAGAAAGCGCTGGCGGTGGGCAACCGCATTCGGGCGCGGGGCGAGATCAAGGGCGGCTTCATGGGGCTGACCATGATGCACCCCACTTTCAAGGCGGCGGGCGGCAACCTGGCCGAGGCGTTGACCCCGGTGTATTCCACCGTTGCGGGGCTGGCGCAGGCGTATTTGCGTCGGGCCGTGATCACGGGTTTGAACCACGCGGACCTGAGTGAAACATTGCCTGCGGGTGTGGCGTGGCCAGACCCCCGGGGGGCTTGGACGCTGCGCGAAGCGCTGCAGTTTTTGCATCACCCCACGCCCGATGTGTCACTGGCTGCTCTGGAAGACCGCAGTCACCCGGCGTGGATACGGTTGAAGTGCGAGGAGTTGCTGGCGCAGCAGTTGTCGCAGCTCACGGCCAAACGCGAACGCGATTTGCTGCGTGCCCCGACCTTGGGCCTGCATCGCGCTGGTTTGTATGACCAACTGCTCAAGGCGCTGCCTTTTGGCCTGACGAATGCCCAGCAGCGTGTGGGCCTCGAGATCGCACAGGATCTGGCTCGCCCTGTGCCCATGCACCGTTTGCTGCAGGGCGATGTGGGCGCAGGCAAAACCGTGGTGGCTGCGCTGGCGGCCATGGTGGCGGTGGATGCGGGCTGGCAGTGTGCCCTGATGGCCCCGACCGAGATTTTGGCCACTCAGCACTTTGCCAAGCTGGTGGGTTGGCTGGAGCCTTTGGGCGTGAAGGTGGCCTGGTTGATCGGCAGCCAAAAGAAGAAAGAGCGTGCCGCCATGTTGGCGCTGATCGAGTCGGGTGAGGCCGCGCTGGTGGTGGGCACACACGCCGTCATTCAGGAGCATGTGAAGTTCAAGAATCTGGCCTTGGCCGTGATCGACGAGCAGCACCGCTTTGGCGTGGCCCAGCGACTGGCCTTGCGCAGCAAGATGCAGACCGATGGCATGGAGCCGCACATGCTGATGATGACGGCCACGCCGATCCCCCGCACATTGGCCATGAGTTATTACGCCGATTTGGATGTGTCGGTGATCGATGAGTTGCCGCCGGGGCGCACGCCCATCGTCACGCGGATCGTCTCGGATCACCGTCGCCATGAGGTGGTCGAGCGCATTGGGGCCCAGTTGCAGCAGGGGCGGCAGGTGTATTGGGTGTGTCCGCTGATTGAAGAAAGTGAAGCGCTGGACCTGACCAACGCCACGCAAACCCACGCCGACCTGAGTGAGGCGTTGCCGGGCGTGATGGTGGGGTTGCTGCACTCGCGCATGCCAGTGGCCGAAAAGAAAGCGGTGATGGACTTGTTCACGGCCGGTCAAATGGGCGTGTTGGTCAGTACCACGGTGATCGAGGTGGGGGTGGATGTGCCCAACGCTTCGTTGATGGTGATCGAGCATGCTGAGCGTTTTGGCCTGAGCCAGTTGCATCAATTGCGCGGCCGAGTGGGGCGCGGCGCGGCGGCTTCGGCCTGTGTGTTGCTTTATGGCACCCCCGAGGGGGGGCGCCTGAGCGAAACCGCCCGCGAGCGTTTGCGCGCCATGGCTGAGACGAACGACGGTTTCGAGATTGCCCGGCGCGATTTGGAAATTCGCGGGCCTGGCGAGTTTTTGGGCGCTCGCCAGTCGGGCGCGCCTTTGTTGCGTTTTGCCGATCTGGAGACCGACACGCCGCTGCTGGAGTGGGCGCGTGCGCTGGCACCGCAAATGCTGGATCAGCACCCCCATCTGGCCGAACGGCACATTGGCCGCTGGCTGGGCGGGAAATCCGAATACCTCAAAGCTTGATGTTCAAATAGCACCATGACCCTGACCGAACTGAAATACATCGTGGCCGTAGCCCGTGAAAAGCATTTTGGCAAAGCCGCGGAGGCTTGCTTTGTGTCGCAACCGACCTTGTCGCTGGCCATCAAGAAGCTCGAAGAAGAGCTGGAGGTCAAGCTGTTTGAGCGCAGTGCGAGTGAGGTGTCGGTCACCTCTTTGGGTGAGGAGATCGTGCGACAGGCGCAAAGCGTGCTGGAGCAGGCCGCCGAAATCAAGGAAATTGCCAAGCGCGGCAAAGACCCCTTGGCTGGCACCATGCGATTGGGGGTGATTTATACGATCGGGCCTTACCTGTTGCCCGATTTGGTGCGTCAGATCATCACGGACATGCCGCAAATGCCTTTGATGCTGCAAGAAAACTTCACCGTGCGACTGCTGGAAATGTTGCGCACAGGCGAACTGGACTGCGCCATTTTGGCGGAGCCGTTTCCCGAGTCGGGATTGGCCGTTGCCCCCTTGTACGACGAGACTTTCATGGCCGCTTTGCCGCTGAACCACCCCTTGGCCAAAGAGGCGTTTTTGACCCCGGAACAGCTCAAAAACGAAACCATGTTGCTGTTGGGGGCCGGGCATTGTTTTCGTGACAACGTGTTGGAGGTGTGCCCGGAATTTGCCCGTTATGCGAGCCAGACCGATGGCATCCGCAAGACTTTCGAGGGCTCGTCGCTCGAAACCATCAAGCACATGGTGGCCGCTGGCATGGGGGTGACTTTGGTGCCACGCCTGTCGGTGCCTGAACTCAAGCCGGTGCACAAGCGCTCTGGCGGGCACCACGATTCACCCGTGCGTTACCTGCCCATCGTCGACCCGGCAGGTGGCAAGCCGCCCACCCGTCGTGTGGTGCTGGCCTGGCGTCGCAGTTACACCCGCTACGAAGCCATTGCCGCCATGCGCAACGCGATCTACGCCTGTCCGCTGCCGGGCGTCACGCGGCTGTCCTGAACGCCCAAGATGATCTTCGCATGACAGGCAAACTCAAGCTCTACCTGGATCTGATTCGCTGGAACCGGCCTGCAGGTTGGTTGCTTTTGCTGTGGCCGTCTTTGGCGGCTTTGTGGGTAGCCGCAGGCGGATTTCCCGGCTGGCATTTGATGGCGGTGTTCACTTTGGGAACTGTCCTCATGCGCAGCGCGGGTTGTTGCATCAACGATGTGGCAGACCGTGACTTTGACAAGCATGTCAAACGCACGGCCAACCGCCCGGTGACCAGCGGGCGCATTGGCACGAAAGAGGCGCTGAGCGTCGGTGCTGTGCTGGCGCTGTGTGCGTTTGGACTGGTGCTGACGACCAACGAGGCGACCATCCGCTGGTCGTTCGCGGCGCTGGCTGTGACGGTGATTTACCCCTATGCCAAACGCTTTGTGTCCATGCCGCAGGCGGTGTTGGGTGTGGCGTTCAGCTTTGGCATTCCGATGGCGTTTGCCGCAGTCCAAGGCGCAGTGCCTTGGTTGGCTTGGGGCTTGCTCGTGGGCAATCTGTTTTGGGTGTTGGCCTACGACACCGAATACGCCATGGTCGACCGCGATGACGACCTCAAAATCGGCATGAAGACCTCGGCCATCACTTTGGGTGACAAGGATGTCCCCGCCATCATGGGTTTTTATGCAGTCTACCTCTTGATCTGGGCGTGGCTGCTCCATGCCCCCCTGCAAGGTCTGTGGTTTTGGCTGGCTTGGACCGTTTCTGCTGGCCAGGTGGTCTGGCATTATTTTCTGATACGCCAGCGCAGCCGCGAAGGCTGCTTCAAGGCATTTCGATTGAACCACTGGCTGGGATTGAGCGTGTTTGCGGCGGTGGTGTGGAGTGACCGCTTGGTCTGAGCTCAGCGTTTTCAGGCCTTGCCGAATTCGTCACCCAGCTCGCGGGCCCGCACTTCGGCCGCTTGCATGGCTTTCACAAACGAGGCTTTCACACCCGCGTCATCCAAGGATGTGATGGCCGCATAGGTGGTGCCGCCTTTGGAGGTGACCCGCTGGCGCAGCACTTCGGGTGACTCGGTCGAGGCCGCAGCCAATGACGATGCGCCCGAAAAAGTGGCCACAGCCAGTTGGTAGGCCTGCTCGGAGCTCAGCCCCATGCCCACGCCTGCTTGGGTCATGGCTTCAAGGAAATAAAACACATAGGCAGGGCCAGAGCCCGACAAGGCGGTCACAGCATCCAGTTTGGACTCTTGGTCGACCCACACATATTGCCCTGTGGTGCCAATGACTTGTTCGACCAGTGCTTTGTCGGCAGCGGAGACCAAGGGGCATGGGAACAAGCCGGTGATGCCTTGGCCCACCAAGGCGGGTGTGTTGGGCATGCAGCGCACCACGCGCTCGGTGCCGACCCAGCGACAAATGCTGTCGGTGCGGATGCCTGCGGCCACGGACAGGTGCAGTGCACCTCGGGTGTGCGACATGACAGGCTCAGCCGCCTGACTGAAAATCTGGGGTTTGACCGCCCAGACCACCAAGGTGGCTTGAAGCAGTTCTGCACTGGCCGTGGGCAAGGCGGTGATGCCGAAATCTTGGTGCAATTTAGCGGCTGTTTCAGCAAAGGGCTCGACCACAGTGATTTGGTCAGGCTTCATGCCTTGGCGGATCAGTCCGCCGATGATGGCGCTGGCCATGTTGCCGCCGCCGATGAAGGC
>JAGNVG010000024.1 GCA_017986605.1 Limnohabitans sp. | reverse complement strand
GTGTCCAAACGGGCGTTTTTTCAGCAAGCGCGCTTTGTCAGCACCCGCAACTGGCGGCTGGTTTACGCGCTGGGCGTGGTGCTGGGGGCGCTGGTTTGGCGGTTCACGCTGGCGGGTGGCGAGGCGCAGCACACCAGCGTGCCCGCCTGGCAGCTGCTGGTGGGCGGCTTTTTAGTGGGCTACGGTGCACGTTTGGGCAATGGCTGCACATCCGGTCACGGTATTTGTGGCCTGGGCTCCTTGCAACTGCCTTCGCTGGGCGCGGTGCTGACCTTCATGGCCACCGCCTTCATGACCGCCAATCTGATGGCCATCACCACGAAAGGCCTCGCATGAACCCGCTGAACCCTCACACACTTTCTCTGCCCAAAGCACTGGTCACCCTGGTCGCCGGGGCCTTGTTTGGCTTTGGCTTGTCGCTGGCCACCATGGTGCAGCCCGATGTGGTATTGAGCTTTTTGCGCTTTCAGGACTGGGGCTTGATGCTGGTCATGGGCGGTGCAGCGGGCTTGGCCATGCTGGCGTACAAAGGTTTTCCGCGCTGGCTGGGTCGCCCCTTGTTGGGTGGTCAATTCCTGACGCAACCGGCCAGCTGGAACCGCCAAACCGTGATTGGCTCGGCCATTTTTGGCATCGGCTGGGGATTGTCGGGCGTGTGCCCCGGCCCAGCCATAGCGGCCTTGGGCACGGGCAACACCGACATCCTTTGGGCCTTGGGGGGCATTGTCTTGGGCGGCTTGGCCCACGGCTTGACGGCGCGAGACTGAACGCCCCCATGCGCCTTTGGCTAAAAAGCAGGTCCCACAGGTTAGAATAATGGGCTTGGCTTCAAGCCACCCTCTTTCATTTCAGACTCAATTCCTATGAAAACCGCTCAAGAAATCCGCGTCGGCAACGTCATCATGCACGGCAAAGACCCCATGGTCGTCCTGCGCACCGAATACCAACGCGGTGGCCGCGGTTCCTCCACCGTGCGCATGAAGCTCAAGAGCTTGATCGCCAACTTCGGCACCGAAGTCGTGTTCCGCGCTGACGACAAGATGGACCAGGTCATTCTGGACAAGAAAGACTGCACTTACTCTTATTTCGCTGACCCCATGTATGTTTGCATGGACACCGATTTCAACCAGTACGAAGTCGAGGCCACCAACATGGGTGACGCCCTGAACTACCTCGAAGACGGCATGGAACTCGAAGTGGTGTTCTACAACGAGAAAGCCATCTCTGTTGAATTGCCCACCAGCGTGGTGCGCGAGATCACCTGGACAGAGCCCGCTGTCAAAGGCGACACCTCCGGCAAAGTGCTCAAGCCCGCCAAGATCGCTACCGGCATGGAAGTGCCTGTGCCTTTGTTCGTGAGCCAAGGCGACAAGATCGAAATCGACACACGCACCGGTGAATACCGCAAGCGCGTCTGATCTCCCGATCGAGCTGACAAGAAAGCCCCGAAAGGGGCTTTTTTCATGGGTGCATCCAAAGCTGACCTGCTTGCTTGGCTGGCACTCAGAGGCAAAATGGCCCCATGTCTACAAAGCCCGACCTCCAGACTCCTGCTCTGCCCCACGCGTGGGCAGAAACCCACACCGAATTCCACGATGCCCATTGGCAAGAGCCGCAGGCACATCGCCTCGCCTTCGCCGACCCGGAGTTCCTGCTGCGACCCGAAACGCGAGGGATTCGCTTTCAACTCGAGATGCTCAAACCGGATTTGGCACAAACAGAAGCGGGCGTCGAGCACACGGTGGTGGTGTTCGGTAGCGCTCGTTTTTGCGACATGGCCACAGCGCAGGCCCAACTCAAAGAGGCCACAGCGCGGACCGACCCCAAAGGCATAGCTCAAGCCCAGACGCTGGTGCGCAATGCCCAGCATTACGAAAATGCACGGCATTTCTCAAGCTTGGTGGCGCGTTCGTGCTCTTGCTTGCCGGAAAATGAAAAACTCTACATTTGCACAGGCGGAGGCCCTGGCATCATGGAGGCGGCCAACCGTGGCGCCCAAGAAGCTGGCGCCCCCTCGGTGGCACTCAACATTGCGCTGCCCCATGAGCAACACCCCAATCCTTATGTCACCCCTGAGTTGAGCTTCAAGTTCCATTACTTTGCGCTGCGCAAAATGCACTTCATGATGCGCGCCAAGGCTTTGGTGGCTTTTCCGGGTGGGTTTGGCACGCTGGACGAACTGTTTGAGGTGATGACGCTGGTGCAAACCCGCAAGGCACGCCAAGTGCCCATCTTGCTGTTTGGCAGCGATTACTGGAAGCGCTTGATCAACATGGATGTGCTGATTGAGGAAGGCACCATTTCCCAAGAAGACCTGAAACTGATTCAATATGTGGACACGCCCGAGGCGGCTTGGCAGAGCATTTGTGATTTCTACCAATTGAATATGCCCAGCCTCTAAATCGGGTGGATCTGGCCAGGACGAAGCCGCCATGCCGCACGAGAGCCCCACCCCACGGCCGTACCGACCACCCAAAACACCGGGGCCATGCCGGCAACAGCACCCGCTGCGCCAAAGAGCATGGGCATGAGCACGCTCGACGCGTTGATGCTCATCAACCGCAAGCCCAGCGCTTCGCCTTGGCGGTGCGCGGGGGTGATCTGATGCAAGGTGCTCATGATCATGGGCTGCACTGTACCCAGAGCCAAGCCCAAGAGTACCGAGCAAAGCCCCATGCTCCAGGCCGTGGGCATGAAGGGGTACATGCCAAACAACAAGGCGGTGCAGACCATGGCGCCAGTGATGATCTGATACTCAAGCCAATGGCGTGAAACCCAGGGCAGACACACCCGAATGAAGGCTGCCGCCATGGCAAATGAGCCCAAAATAGTGCCCACCACCGACGCACTGAACCCCCGCTCATGTCCTAAAACGGGCACCACAAAGGTGTGCACATCCCAGCACGATGAAAGCAACCAGTTGACACCCAGTAACCGTCGTAACATCGGCTCGGCCAGCAAATCCAATACCCTGCGAGGTGCAGCAGGGTCAGCAACAGCGGGGATGTGCAGCTCAGGCGCTTGGCGTACCCACAACCATGTGACCAAGGGCAACAAAGCCATCAGCAAAAATGCCCATCGAAAACCGGTCAAATGGGCGGGCTCGGGTCCGGCGTAATCGATCAGCAACCCCGCGAGCACGGGCCCCAGAAAGTTGGAAATCGCAGGCCCGATGGACAACCAGCTGAACGCTGCCTTGAGTTCTGCCGGGTCTTTGGCCATGCGTCCCACATGACGCTGCAAGGCAATGACCGCCATGCCCGTTGCGCCCCCGGTCGCCAAAGCGCTGAGGCACAAAACCGGGAAAACCGGCCAGATCACCGACACACCCGCTCCTGTCGCGGACATCAGCACACTGATGAGCAGGGGTTTTTTCAAGCTTTGGCGATCGGCATAGCGCCCTGCGGGTAGGGCTAAAAAAACCTGCGTCAAAGCAAACAAAGCCAATAAGGCCCCGACCGCCATGGCACTGAAACCCTGTTGAAGCGCGAGCAAGGGCGTGGCCATTCGCATACCCGCCATACAGGCGTGCAAGAAGATTTGCCCTGCGATAAGCCGGGGCAGATGGTGCTTCATCGCTGAGCTGCCCTGCCCCATCGCGCGCTCAAGCCTCACTGCCGGGCAGTAGCGCTTGTGCCTCGGGTTCGGGCAAGGCGTCCACCTGACGCAGCGCCCGGTTCATGACATTGCTGCGTGTTTGTGCTTGGTCCAGCGTGTTGAGCACGGTTTGCGTCTGGTTGCGCACCTTGTCCAGCACGTCACCAAACTTGCCAAACTCGGTCTTGACTGCACCCAGCACCTGCCAGACTTCGCTGGAACGCTTTTCCAGTGCCAGCGTTCGAAAACCCATTTGCAAAGCATTGAGCATGGCCATCAGGTTGGTCGGGCCCGCCAAGGTGACGCGGTGGTCGCGCTGCAAGGTTTCCATCAAACCAGGGCGGCGCAGCACCTCTGCATAGAGCCCTTCGGTCGGCAAGAACATGACCGCAAAGTCGGTGGTGTGCGGGGGTTCTAGGTACTTCTCTGCGATCGATTTGGCTTCGAGTTTGATGCGCGTCTCTAGGGCCTTGGCGCACAGCTCGGCCTGCACCGGGTCGGCACGGCCCTGCGCTTCGAGCAGGCGCTCGTAGTCTTCGTTGGGAAACTTCGCGTCAATCGGCAGCCACACGGGTTGACCGTTGTCAGACCGCCCCGGCAGGCGGATCGCGAAGTCCACCCGATTTTTGTCGCCCGGACGCGTGGCCACCTGCACCGCGTATTGCTCGGGCGTAAGGACTTGTTCGAGCAGAGAGGCCAGTTGCGCTTCGCCGAACATGCCCCGGGTCTTGACGTTGGTCAGCAGGTGTTTGAGGTCACCCACGCCTTGCGCCAGGTTGTGCATTTCGCCCAAACCTTTGTGCACTTGCTCCAAACGATCAGCCACTTGCTTGAAGCTCTCGCCCAAGCGGGCCTGCAAGGTGGCCTGAAGTTTTTCGTCCACGGTCTGGCGCATTTCGTCCAGTTTGGCCGCGTTACTTTGCTGGAGCTGAGCCAGCTGGGTTTCCATGGTGCCGCGCATCTCGGTCAGACGTCGGGCATTCGCCTCAGACAGCGCATTGACCTGCTGGGCCAGGCTGTCGGTCAGACTTTTTTGCAACAAGGCCAGTTGCTGGGCCAGTGCGTCAATTTGCTGGTTTTGGGTGCGGGTGGCCTCAGCGCTTTGCTGCAACAGCGATTGCTGGAACAAGGTGAGCGTCTGCATGGCCTCTTGCCTGCCCTGCACGCCAGATTGGCTGATTTCGGTGCGCAGTTCGCGCTCCAGTCGTTCGGTCTGGACCTGCAGGGCTTCAAAGTTCTTTTGCAGCCAGGCTTGTTGGTCTTGCTTCTGAGCGTCATCGGCCGGTTTGTGGCGCAACCACAAGGCCAGCAGCACCAGCAGATTCAACACCGCCAATGCCACCAAGAGCATAGCGCTGCTGTCGCTCATGCTGTTGACTCTCGCGGTGTATTGAGTGGCGTGAGTGCCTGTCCACGCGTGAGGTAGGCAATCAGGTTGTCCGCAGCCAAGCGGGCCATGGCCATGCGCGTCTTGACCGTGGCACTGGCGATGTGAGGCGTGAGCACCACATTGGGCACCTTGAGCAGATCGGCATGAACAGCGGGCTCGCCCTCGAACACATCCAAACCTGCCGCCGCGATCTGTCGAGCAGCCAACGCCTTGGCCAGCGCCGCGTCATCGACGATCCCCCCGCGTGCGATGTTGACCAAGGTCGCCGTGGGTTTCATCTGGGCCAATTCGGCCGCGCCGATGGTGTGGTGCGACTCTGCGCTGTAAGGTACCACCAGCACCACATGGTCGGCTGTTTGTAGCAACTCGGCCTTGGACACATAGCGGGCCTTGCACGTGGCCTCCAGCTCAGGGCTCAAACGCGAGCGGTTGTGGTAAATCACGTTCATGCCAAAACCATGCGCCGCACGACGGGCAATGCCCTGGCCGATGCGCCCCATGCCGATGATGCCAATGGTCGAGCCATGCACCTCGGCCCCGGCAAACATGTCGTAGCTCCATTGGGTCCACAACCCCGCTCTCAGGTAATGCTCGCTCTCGGTCACACGCCGGGCCGTCGCCATGAGCAAGGCAAAGCCGAAGTCAGCCGTGGTCTCTGTCAGCACATCCGGCGTGTTGGTGGCTTGCACGCCTGCAGTGGTCATGGCCGGCACGTCAAAGTTGTTAAAGCCCACGGCCATGTTGGCCACGATCTTCAGCTGAGGGTTGGCTTGCAGGAGTGCCGCGTCGATGCGTTCGCTGCCGGTGGTTAAAGCCCCGGCTTTTCCCTGCATACGGCGGGTGAGTTCAGCCGCCGACCAAACTTCGTCGGCCTGATTGCTCTCGACTTCAAACACCTGCTCCAAAGACTGCAGGACCTCAGGGAAGACCGCTCGGGCCACCAAGATGGAGGGTTTGGACATCACTTGAACCAGATGAAACTCATGACCACAAACAACGGTATCAGGATGGCACCCGACCACAACATGTACCCAAAGAAGCTGGGCATCTTCACGCCACGGTCTTCGGCAATGGCTTTCACCATCAAATTGGGCGCATTGCCGATGTAGCTGTTGGCCCCCATGAACACGGCACCGGCCGAGATGGCGGCGAGCGTCGGGGCCAAGGTGTTCATCAAGACCTGAGGGTCACCGCCTGCGGTATTGAAAAACACCAAATAGGTGGGAGCGTTGTCCAAGAAGGAGCTGAGCAAGCCGGTAATCCAGAAATACATCATGACATCGGGACTGCCGTCAGGCCGCGTCACGGCCGAAACCACCGCACCAAACGGGCCATTGACGCCCGCCTTGAGCATGGCGATGACCGGGATGATGGTCAAGAAAATGCCAGCGAACAGCTTGGCCACTTCGGCCATGGGTCCCCAGCCAAACTGGTTGTCCGCATGCACTTTCGCCGGTGTGATCTTGAGTGACAAGACCGTCACCGCCAACAAGCCCAGGTCACGCAAGACACCGGGCAGACCGACTTCGGTGCCATAGATGTTGAAAGAGACCGGCGATTTCCAGAAGCCGCTCATCAACACCAGACCGACCACTGCAGCCAGCAGCCAGAAATTGATGGCACCGTCAAAACCAATGGCTTTGGAGTCAGGGGTCGGGTCTTGGAGCAACAACTCTTCACGGCGGTGGTAGTACCAAGAGTCCAATGCAAAGAAGATGGCCAGCAAGCTGCCTACCAAGAACAGTGTCTCAGGGAAGATGGTTTTGACCGTCCAGAAGAAATCCACGCCCTTCAAAAAGCCCAAAAACAAGGGGGGATCTCCCAGCGGCGTCAAGGAGCCTCCTGCGTTGGAGACGATGAAGATGAAAAACACGACCACATGCGCCACGTGTTTGCGGTTGTCGTTAGCACGGATAAGCGGCCGGATCAGCAACATGGAGGCTCCTGTCGTGCCCATAAAGCTGGCCAGCACCGCGCCAATGGCGAGGATGGATGTGTTCAGGCCGGGGCTGCCGTGCAAGTTGCCACGAATGAAAATACCGCCTGATACGGTGAACAAAGCCGTCAGCAAAATGATGAAGGGGATGTATTCGGCAAACAGGGCATGTACGGTATTCGCACCTGCTGCCGCGGGCCCGAACACCAGAGCAAAAGGCAACAAAAATGACACGCCCCAGGCTGCTGCCACCTTGCCGTAGTGGTGGTGCCAAAAGTGGGGTGCAAGCAAAGGCATCAAGGCAATCGACAACAAAATGCCTGCGAATGGCACACCCCAAATCACCGACAACTGGGCACCGTCCACCTCCGCTGCAAAAGCCCCACCGGACAGCAGCAGCAGCGGCAAAGTCAGCCACGCGGTTCCTCTTTTACCCCATCGCGTCATGATGCAAATCTCCAATTAAGTGGTGCCGTATGTTAACGGTCCCCGCGTCCCGTTCAGGTGATGGGGTTTATCTCGAAAACCTGCCGCAAATAGGCCAAATATTTCTCGTCATCGCACATGCCTTTGCCGGGCGTATCGGACAGTTTGGCCACAGGCTGACCGTTGCAACGTGTCATTTTGATGACGATTTGCAGCGGCTCATAACCCAGGTCATTGGTCAAGTTGGTGCCTACGCCAAAGGCCAATTGGCAGCGCCCCTGAAATTGTTCAAACAAAGCAATGGTTCGGGGAATGGTCAGGCCATCGCTGAAGATCAGTGTTTTGGTTTTGGGGTCCACTCGGTTGAGCTGGTAATGCGCAATCATCCGTTCGCCCCAGCTGAATGGGTCGCCGCTGTCGTGGCGGGCTCCGTCAAACAGTTTGCAAAAGTACAGATCAAAGTCGCGCAAAAAGGCATTGAAGCCATAAACATCGCTCAGGGCAATGCCCAAGTCGCCCCGGTACTCTTTGGCCCAAGATTCGAACGCAAAGACTTGGCTGTCGCGCAAACGCGGCCCCAGCGCTTGGGCCGCTTGTAAATACTCGTGTGCCATGGTGCCCAGTGGGGTCAAGCCCAACAAATAGGCGTAGTAGACATTGCTGGTGCCAGCGAATTGGCCTGTGGGGCCGGTGCCCAAACGTGCGGACAGGACACGCAGCACCTCTTCATGCCAAGCCCGCGAGAAACGGCGTCGGGTGCCGTAATCGGCGATTTTGAGCGTTTCCAGACCCGGCGCTTTGAGCTGAGCGATCTTGCTGTCCAGCCTGCGGCGCCCTTCCATCAGGTCAGGCACCTTTTGGGTGTTGCGGAAAAAGACCTCGTTGACGATGGCCAGCACCGGAATCTCAAAAAGGATGGTGTGCAACCAAGGCCCTTGGATGCTGATGTCAATTTCACCGGTCGGCAGCGCCGTGACTTGGACGCATTTTTCATTGAGCTTGAAAAGGCCCAAAAAATCCACAAAATCACTCTTGATGAAGCGCAACGAACGCAAGTACTGCAGCTCGGTTTCCTTGAAACTCAAGGAACACAGCGAACGGATCTCTTGACGAATTTCATCGACAAAGGCAGCCAAAGGCACGCCCGGGTTACGGCACTTGAACTTGTATTCGACCTGTGCGCCCGGGAATTGGTGCAGCACCACCTGCATCATGGTGAATTTATACAGGTCGGTATCGAGCAAACTGGTGATGATCATGGCTTTTTTGTCTCAGGGCAATCGGTCTGCCGGATTTTTGAGTCAGTGTAAGTGATGCCCATCCAGGAGGTCATGAGCCCTCCGCCAGACGACCGCTCACCATGACCAACACACGGTCAGCCTGTGCCGCCAAAATGTTGTTTTGCTCTGCCACCAGCAAGCTCAGTCCTTCACGACGCAGCTGCAGCAACGCCTCACGCAACGATTGCACCAAAACAGGGGCAATGCCCTCGCAGGGCTCGTCCAGCAGCAACAAACGGGGGCTGGTCATCAGTGTGCGGGCAATGGCCAGCATTTGCTGCTCGCCCCCACTCATGTGATTGGCCGGGCGCTCCAGCATCTGCGCCAGCACGGGAAACAGTGACAGCACGCGCTCAAGTTGTTGCAGCATGGCGGCTTTGGATTCACCGCGAGCGGCAATCCACAGGTTCTCGCGCACAGACAGGCCCGAGAACAGCCGTCTGTCTTCCGCCACAAAGCCCAATCCGGATTGCGCTCGTCGGTGGGCTGGCCAGTGTTCTATCTGCTGAGTCGCCCACGTGATCCGCCCCGTCACGCGAGGGCCGATGCCCATCAGCGATTGCAGCAAGCTCGACTTACCTGCACCGTTAAGGCCTTGCAAAACCACCAACTCGCCTGCGTGCACAGTCAGTGACACATCGCACAAAGCCTGCGCCTGGCCATACCAAGCGCTGAGTTGCTGCACATCCAAACGGGCATGGCTCATGGCGCCACCCCTTTGATGGTCGCGGTCTTGAAGTCCTTACCCAAATAATGCTGCAACACATGCGGGTCTTGCGCCACGGCCTCGGGCAAGCCGTCGGCGACCAAGCGGCCTTGCATCAGCACCAACACACGGTCGGCTACCCCAAAGACCGCATCCATGTTGTGCTCTGTGTAGAGCACTGTCACACCTTGCGAGGCCACTTGGCGGACCAGCGCCATCATGTCGGCACGCTCGGACAAAGCCAACCCAGCGGCTGGTTCATCCAGCAACAGCAAGGACGGATGCTGTTCGGCCGCCGTTTCTGGCAAACCTGCCAGCGCCATGGCCAATTCCAGGCGTTTTTTCGCGCCGTAGGGCAAGTCAGCCACGGTGGTGTGCGCTTGAGCCTTCAAGTCAGCTTGCTCGGTCAATCGAAGAGCCCGCTGCGGTTGGCGGTGGTCCAGTCGGTCCCACCAAGCCAGCGGCGCGGCGTCGCGCAGGACCAATTGGATGTTTTGCAGCACCGTCAGCGCCTCGAAGGTTTGTGCGACCTGAAAAGTGCGGGCTACGCCCAAACGCAGGCGCTCAGCTGGCGGCTTGCCAAGCAAGCTCTGGCCTTGCCAACGCACCCCACCTGCGGTGGGCACGTGCTGCCCGGCCAGACAGGCAAAGCAGGTCGATTTGCCAGCACCATTGGGGCCAATCAGGGCCACACACTGGCCTGCAGGCACGTCAAAATCCACGCCATCCAGCGCCCGCACCCCGTCAAAGTGCTTGGCCAGACCGCGCACCTGCAATACGGCCGAGTTCATCGGGTTCATGCTGTTCGCCCCCTGATGCGCCCAAACCGGGTCATCAGCATTTGCACGCCCCCCAGCACGCCGCTCGGCGCCAGCACCATCACGACCATGATGATCAGGCCCAAAACGCCACGCCAATAATCCAGGCCCTGCCCCAGTTCGGCACCGCCCCACACCAGCAGCGCACTGCCCACAGCCGAGCCCCACAGCTGGTGCACGCCACCCAGCAAAATGACCAGCAAGGCATCCACCGACATGGCCACAGAGGCCACCGAAGGAAAGACCGCCCCCTTGAAAGCAGCCCACAAGCCCCCCGCCAAGCCCGCCAATGTGGCGCTGCCCACAAACACCTGGTAGCGCAAAGCCTGCACCGGCAAGCCGCTGGCCTGTGCCCGCAGTGGGGCATCACGCAAGGCCTGCAATGCCGCGCCCTGACTGGACCCAGACACCCGGGCCATCCCCGCCAGCGCCAGCAACAAGAACGCACACAGCACAGCGTCCCACATGGGGCGTTGCTCAGGATCAATGAGGTGTAAACCAATCAGGCCGTTGTCACCTCCTGTGAGGCTGACCCATTGTGTGGCGCCAGCCCAGACCATCTGCGCCAATGCCAGAGACAACATGGCCAGGTACACGCCACTGCTGCGCACCACCAAGGCCCCAAACACCAACGCGACAGCCAGCGCCAGCGCCATGCCCGCGGCCAGGGCACTCCACAAACCTGCGCCAACATTCAGATGCGCCAGCGCTGCGCCATAAGCACCCAAGGCAAAAAATGCCGCGTGGCCAAAGCTGACCAAGCCCCCCAAGGCCATCATCCACTGCAGGCTCAGACCAAAAAGCATCATCACCATCACGTCTTCAGCCAAGCTGCGACCGTAATCGCCCTGGCCCCAGGCCAGCAGCGACAAACCCACAAAAGCCGCCACAAGCAGTGCACGCCCTGCCCCTGACACTGGCCACAGCGCAAACACCGGCACGCTTTCGCGCTGCTCGTCATGGGCCGCAGACCCCGCCAGCCCCGAGGGCCGCCAGACCAGCACCACCGCCATGGTCAGAAACACCAGCACCAGGGTGGCTTGAGGAAAGAAACTCACGCCCAAGGCATGGATCACACCAATCAACACGGCCGCTGCAAAGGCCCCACCAATGCTGCCCAAACCGCCGGTGACCACCACCACAAAGGTCTCCACCACCACGTTCACATCCATTTGCAAGTTGGCTGGCTCACGCGGCAACTGCAGCGCCCCAGCCAGCCCAGCCAAGCCACAGCCCAACATCACCACCCCCAACATCAAAGGCGCAGGGTTCACGCCCAGCGCGTCGAGCATCTCCCGGTCTTGCGTGGCGGCTTTGACGCGCTGGCCCCAAAGGGTGCGCGTGAGCAACAAATGCAGGCCCAGCCAGACCAGCGGGCCCAACACGAGCGTGAACAATTGCCAGGTCGGGAAATACGACTCGCCCAAGGCGATTGCGCCCTTCAAACCTGGAAACCGTGGAGCAAAGACCTCTTCAGGTCCGAAATACCAGCGCATGGCATCGTGCAGCGCCAAGGTCAGACCAAAGGTGGCCACCAATTGGTAAAGCTGCGGGGCATGGCGCATGCGCCTCAAAAGCAAGACTTCTGTCACTGCCCCAAGCAAGGCCGCCCAACATGCGCCCAGCAACATGGCGATGCCATAGCCCCAAGGAGTTTCGCCCATTGCAGGCCACCAATGGGTGACAGCATGCGCAGCCCACAACGCACCCAGCATGAAAAAACTGCCGTGTGCGAAATTGACGATCCGCGTCACGCCAAAAATCAGCGTCAACCCGGAGGCCATCAGGAACAAGGTGGTGGCGTGGCTCAGTCCGTTGAGCAGTTGAAGCGCCAAGCCGTCGAAACCCAAACCTGTTCCTTTCTTGTCAGAAGCGTCAGATCACTCCACCCAATGGGTGAAGTCCTGTGCTGCCACGCGGGAAGTCTGAAAGGTGTTGACCAATGCCGACTCGTCGGCATAACCCAGCGCCATGCCGCAGACCACCATTTCGTTCTCACCCGCCCCCACATGGGGCAAGATGATTTTGGAAAAGCCGTTCCAAGCCGCTTGCGGGCAAGTGTGCAGGCCACGGGAGCGGGCAGCGACCATGATGCTTTGCAGGAACATGCCGTAATCCAGCAAACTGCCTCGACCCATGATTTTGTCGATGGTGAAGATCAGGCCCACAGGGGCATCAAAGAATCGGAAATTCTTTTGGTGCTGGGCATGCATCATGGCTTTATCGCCCTTTCCAATGCCCAGTACGCCATACAGGCCAAAGCCGCACTCACGGCGGCGGTCGATGTAGGGGCTGACCCATTTTTCAGGGTAATAGTCGTAGGACTCGGCATATTCAGAGGCCAGCGCCGGGTTGGCGCTGATGGCATCGTGTGCAGCGCAGGTCTTGGCCACCAGTTCGTCGCGCTTGGCACCTTGCAGGACATAGACTTTCCAGGGCTGCGTGTTGGTGCCACTGGGTGCGCGAGCGGAGATGTCCAGCACCTCTTGCAAAACAGCGCGGTCTACCGGTTTTTGCAAATAAGCACGGGCCGAAAAACGGCTGAGGATGGCGGCGTCAACGCTGGAAGGATCGTTCACGCGGGTGCTGACTTGGGCTCCGATGGGTGAAATGCTCATGTCAAAGTCTCCAAAAATGTTTTGAGTGCAGGAGGCAGCGGCACGGGGCGGCGAGTGTCGCGGTCCACGTACACGTGCACAAAATGTCCTCGGGCGGCGGTCAAGTCTTCGCCTTGCGCAAAAAGACCGACCTCGTAGCGCACGCTGGAGGTGCCCAGCTTGGCCACGCGAATACCTGCGTCGATGCTTTGGGGGAACGCCAACGGGGCGAAATAGAAGCATTGGGTCTCGACCACCAGACCGATGGTCGAACCCGAATGGATGTCGAGGACGCCCTTTTCGATGAGCGTGGCGTTCACCGCCGTGTCGAACCAGCTGTAATAGACCACGTTGTTCACATGGCCGTAGACATCGTTGTCCATCCAGCGGGTGCTGATCGTGCGAAATGCCTTGTAACTGTTACGCGCATCGGCCTGGGGTTTGGCAGGAGAGTTCATCGCCTGAGATTGTGCCAGCGTTGCCAATAGTCCAACGCCACTTGCCAGGTCTGCATTTGCACCTGAACCGTGGTCTCGATGTCGTGCCCATAGCCACCGCCCATGCACAACACCACCGGCAGCCGGCGTTGCCAGGCCCAATCCATCACCACACGGTCACGCGCTTGCATGCCATCGGACGTGAGTTTGAGTCGACCAAGTCTGTCACCTTCGTGCGGGTCGGCCCCCGCCAAATAGACCACGAGGTGAGGATCAAAGCGGTCTTGCAGGGTTTGCAGGGCCTGATGCAAGGCCTCTAAATAAGGCGCATCGGTGCAGCCGTCGGGCAGCCCCACATCCAGATCGCTGGCCTCCTTGCGAAACGGAAAATTCTTTTCGCCATGCAACGACAAGGTGAACACGCTCGGATCATTGGCAAAAATGTGCGCCGTCCCGTTGCCCTGGTGCACATCCAGGTCGATCACGGCCACGTTCATTTTTCGGCGTTGGTGCCGCCAAGCTTCTGTCTGCATCAGCCGGGCCGTGACGGCAATGTCGTTGAAGACACAAAAACCGCCACCTTTGTCCGCATAGGCATGGTGCGTGCCACCGGCCAGGTTGCCAGCCACGCCTTGGACCAGCGCGTCGCGCGCAGCCGCGACCGATGCCCCCACCGAGCGCCGAGCCCGCTCAGCCATGGCGGGACTCCAGGGAAAACCGATCTCTCTTTGCAATGCCCCATTGAGCGCGCCTGTGGCAACGCCATTTATATAGGCAGGCGTGTGCACCAGCGCCAGCTCGCCATCACTGGCTACAGGCGCTTCGCGCATTTGGACTGCCGACAGTTCTGCACTCAGCCGGTCCCGAAGTCGGCTGTACTTTTGCATAGGAAAGCGATGGCCTTCGGGCAAGGGCAAAACAAAGTGATCGGCGTAATAAGCGTGCATAAGGCTTTGCGTGTGGCCCTCGATTCTAGAAAAGCCTCTCTAAATTGAGCGTGCAGTGGACCAATCCCCTTGCAATACCCCGTGAAAACCCTAAAATTCAAACCATGCTGCACTGCAACAAAGTTGTACGGCCCCGGCCAGTTACGGCGCAGTCTTCTTGAAACCGAACTTTTATCTGGAGCCTCTCATGATGACACCCGAACAAATCGCCGCCTCGCACAAAGCCAATATGGAAACCCTGTTTGGTTTGACCGCCAAAGCCTTCGAAGGCGTGGAAAAAATGGTCGAACTGAACCTGAGCGTGGCTAAAACCGCTTTGGGCGAGTCCGCCAACAACACCCAAGCCGCCCTGAGCGTGAAAGACGCACAAGAGCTGCTGGCCATGCAAGCCAATCTGTTCCAGCCTTTGGCTGAAAAAACAGCGGCTTACAGCCGTCACCTCTATGACATCGCCACAGGCACAAGCGGCGAATTCACCAAAGCTTTTGAAGCCCAAGCCGCTGTGGCACAAAAACAATTCGCCTCTTTGGTGGACAGCGCCGCTCAAAACGCCCCCGCAGGCTCCGAGCAGGCCGTGGCCATGATGAAAGGTGCCGTGACTGCAGCCAACACCGCCTTTGAGTCTGTGCAAAAAGCCGTCAAACAAGCCACCGATTTGGCCGAGTCCAACCTGGCTTCCATGACACAAACTGCAACGCCCAAGGCTGGTAAAAAGAAGTAATTTTGTTTACAGTGGGGCCGTGCGCTGTGCGCCCCTCTTTTGCAAGTTGTCTCCTCGGATCTCTTTGAATTTCATCAGGGAAACAGGGATCCCTTCAAGGGCTGATCGCAAGATCAGCCCTTTTTTTATGTCCAAGACGGGCATGCAGGCAGGCCTACGGTCCTCACCGACCCATTTCAAAATCGGCCAATCGCGACTTCAGCGATGGCAGCAAGGCTCGCATGGCCACTCGGCCCGCCTCGATGGAGCGCGTGCGAGCGCCGAAATCGGCGCTTTTGACCCCCGACAATGCGGGACGAACGACAAAGTCGGCATCTTTCAAGGCCAGGGTGTTGATGCTCTTGCCCATGATGGCAAAGGTTTGCATCAAGATCTGAAAGGTGTCTGCCGAGGGATTGCCTTCAGGGTCACTCGATATGTCCACCGCGATCACGAAATTAGCCCCCATCTCCCTCGCCTGGCGGACTGGCACAGGAGCGACCAAGCCCCCATCCACATACTCGTGCTCACCGATACGCACAGGCTGAAACACGGCAGGCACCGCACTTGAGGCCCGCACTGCCGCTCCGGTGTTTCCGCGTCTGAAGGTGATGGGTTCCCCGCTACGCAGGTCGGTCGCCACAATGCCCAAGGGAATTTTCATCTGCTCGAGTTGACGTCCTCCAACCTGGGTATTCACATACTTGGCGAGCGCCTCACCACGCAACGCACCCCGATTCAAAATCGGCAGCATCCAGTCGGTGATGTCGGCTTCTTGCATGGTTTCTGCCAAACGGTTGAGCTCGGCCGTGCTTTTGCCACTGGCGTACAAAGCAGCCACCAAGCTCCCTGCCGAAGTGCCGACCACATGACTGGGACGATACCCGGCCTCTTCCAGCACCTGAATCACGCCGAGGTGGGCAAAGCCACGCGCGGCACCTCCACCCAACGCCAATCCCAATTTAAGAACTCTGGGCTCCGGCGCGCGAGGCACAGCGACGACCTCGGGTGCCGGTGATTGAACCAAGTTCCCGCACCCCACCAAAGCCATCAGCCCCCACATCAGGCCGAGCCTCCACCATGTACGTGCAGGCATGTTCACTTTCTGTATTTTCATTGTTCCCCCTCAAATCTTATTGATAATGATTCGCATTTGAGTTAGACTCAATTCAAGAACCATTTGAATCCAACAAAACCATGACATTTTCCAAATCTTTTCTATATCTTGCCTGCCTGATGGTCACAGCATCGGCTGTGGCACAAGACAAGGTGCTGAACATCTACTCGGCACGCCACTACCCCACTGATGAGGTCATGTACAGCGACTTCACCAAAGCGACCGGCATCAAGATCAACCGCGTCGACGCCGACGATGCCGGTATTCTCGCCCGACTCAAAGCCGAGGGCGCGGCCTCCCCGGCCGACGTGATTTTGCTGGTGGACGCCGCCCGCCTTTGGCGTGCCGAAGTCGATGGGCTGTTCTTACCGATCAAGTCAGCCAAGCTCGAGGAAGCCATCCCCGCCAACTTGCGTGCCAAAGCGACCGACAACGGCGGCACCGCTTGGTTTGGCCTGTCCACACGGGCGCGTGTGATCGTTTACGACAAGCTCAAGTTCAGCAAAACCGACTTGGACAGCTACGAGAAGCTGGCCGACGCCAAATTCAAGGGCAGCCTGTGCATCCGCTCGGGCTCGCACCCCTACAACCTGAGCCTGTTTGGCGCCATGACCGAGCACCTGGGCCCGCAAAAAACCGAGGTCTGGCTCAAAGGCTTGGTGGACAACATGGCCCGCAGCCCCAAAGGCGGTGACACCGACCAGATCAAAGGCGTGGCCTCGGGCGAATGCGGCGTGGCCGTGACCAACACCTATTACCTAGCCCGCATGATGCGGTCTAGCAACCCGGCCGACAAAGCGGTGACCGAAAAAATCGGTGTGGTCTTCCCTAACCAAAACTCTTGGGGCACGCATGTGAACGTGGCCGGTGGTGCCGTGGCCCGCCATGCCAAAAACACCGACAACGCGGTGAAGTTCCTGGAATACCTGGCCAGCCCAGCTGCGCAAAACCACTTTGCCAATGGCAACAACGAGTGGCCTGCAGCCAAAGGCGTGAGCTTTGACAACCCGGCTCTGAAAGCGATGACCGGCGGCAGCTTCAAAAGCGAGCTGATCCCGATCAGCGCCGTCGGCATGAACCAAATTAAGGTGCAGCAGATGCTGGATCGCGTGGGATTCAAGTGAAGCCGGGCAACACCCAACAGCCTGCCTGATTTCAGTCCTCTGAAATCAGGCCACCCGAATTAGACAGCCAGCCATTCACACCGAGCGCCGCTCGGGTGGTGATAGCCAGCCATTGAACTCAGCGGCAAAACCCCGTTTTGCCATTTCCTCTTTCTCAATGACTCGCATCACCATGACTCAAAGATACAAATCCGCCCAAAACACGCAGCCCCCACCCAAATTGTTGCCTCTGGCGGCCATGATGCTGGCCGGCTCTCTCTCTGCCACGCCTTACGTCATGGCGCAAGACAACAAGCCAGAAGAAAAAACGCTCAAAGCGGTGACGGTGAAAGACAAAGCTGAAGTCGACATGGCTGAAGGCAAAAACAGCGTGCGCGCCACCGAGACACGCATGGGCAAAGGCCAACAGGCGCTACGCAACATCCCGCAATCGGTGACGGTGGTGACCGAAAAGCTCATGGATGAGCGCAACTTGGACACCTTCAAAGAGGCCCTGAAAAACACGGCTGGCATCAGCTTTTTGGCGGCCGAAGGTGGCGAAGAAGACATCCGTTTGCGCGGCTTTTCTTTGCAAGCCACAGGCGATGTGTTTGTCGATGGCGTGCGCGACCCGGCTTTTTATGAGCGCGACACGTACAACCTTGACCGCCTCGAAGTGCTGCGCGGCTCTGCCTCGATGCTGTTTGGCCGTGGATCCACGGGCGGTGCAGTAAACCAAGTCAGCAAAACACCCCGCCTGATGGACGAACACCAAGTGGACTTGACCTTGGGGTCTCACAACCATGTGCGTGTGGTGGGCGATTTCAACAAGCAGACGGGTGAGAGTGCGGCACTGCGCCTGAACGTGATGAAAACCCAAGCCGACAACAACGGCTCGGGCAGCTCTTTGGACAAAGAAGGCGTCGCCGGGGCTTACCGCTGGGGCATTGGTGAGAAGGACGAGTTCCAAGTCGGGCTGTACCACCTGAACAACAACAACGGCATGAACTATGGCTTGCCCTGGATTCGCCCGAACAGCTCGTCCTCTGCACTCGAGTCAACCGTTTTGCCGCTGGACCCCACGGCCTACTACGGTGCCGCCAGCGACTACAACGCTGGCAGTGCCACGCATCTGAGCGCGAGCCACACGCACCGTTTTTCGGCCGACAGTGAACTCAAAACGCAAATCCGCAAGGGGCGATACGAACGCGATCAGCGCGCTGGCACTGTGCGGTTTGCCAATGCCGCCAGCCAACCGGGGGGCCAAGCCGTCAGTTTGGCCACCTTCGGCCCCAACACGGTCATCAACCGGGGTAACAACCTGAAGATTCAGGACATGGACACGCTGCATGTGCAAAGTGATTTCAGCAAAAAATTCCAGGCGCTGGGCCTGAAACACGAATTGCTGGCCGGGGTCGACCTGGCCACCGAAGACAAAACTGTGTACGCCGCCCGTACAGCAGGTGTGCAAGGTGGCGTGACCATCACCAAGCCCACAACCACCATTGGCACCCCGAACGATGGGGCCTGGGTGGACGAAAGCACCCGCGTGCTGCGTGTGAACAACCAGTACAGCAGCACCGGCTGGGGGGCCTACCTGCAAAACCTGGTGCAAGTGGCACCGCACTGGAAAGTGCTGGGCGGCTTGCGCTACGACAAGCTCAAAGGTGACTACGATCAATTCGGCAACCCCACGAACGCCACCGACAACGGCACCAAAACCAGTTACCAAATGAGGGTGGGCGAGTGGAGCAAACGCGCAGGCGTGCTGTTCCAGCCGAACGATTTGCAGTCCTTCCACTTGTCTTATGGCACGTCGTTCAACACTTCGGGCGACACCTACTCGCTGGGCGCCTCCAATGTGGACACGCCACCTGAGCAATCGGTGAACTGGGAGTTGGGGGCCAAACTCGACTCGGACGACAAACGCTTCACCACCCGGCTGGCCCTGTTCCGCGCCACTAAGAAAAACGAGCGCAACACCGACCCCTTGTTGCCAGTGGTCACGCTGACCGGCAGCCGCTATGTCTCCGGACTGGAAATCGATGTGGCTGGTCGCTTGACACCGAAATGGGAAGTGTTCGGGTCCTTCACCTGGATGCCCGATGCCAAAGTCAGCAAGGCTGCCCCCTGCCCTGCCACAGGCTCATGCAGCCAAGGCGCGGCAGGTGAACGCGTGGGCGACCGCCCGGCCTTGACCCCCGTGCACAGCGGCAGCGCTTGGACGACATACCAAGTCAGCAGCCAATGGCGTGTGGGCGGTGGCGTCACTTTCCGTGGCCGCCAGACACCGACACGGTCCGAGTTTGAAGTGCGTTCCTTCGTGGTCGGCGACCTGATGGCCGAGTACGCCTACAGCGACGCGCTGAGCTTCAAAGCCAATGTGAGCAACGTCACCAACAAGTTGTATGCCGATGCTTTGTACCCCGGTCATTACATCCCTGGTGCGGGCCGCTTGACGCAAGTCACCGCGTCTTACAAGTTCTAAGTCGCCAAGACCAAGGTTTTTCATGATCCGTTTTCTGCCCGAATTGCTCAACACGGACACTGTGCGCCAGGCCCGCGACCAGTTGCTGGCCTTGCCCGAATCCGACTGGGCCGACGGGCGAGGCAGTGCGGGCCCCCAAGCCCGCACGGTCAAAGACAACCTGCAACTACCGCACGACCACCCGGTGGCGGCGAAAATTCGCCACGCGGTGCTCGGTGGGCTGGACCAGTCGAGCACCTTCTTTTCAGCCGCTTTGCCGCTGAAAATTTTCACACCGCGCATCAACCGCTACACCCCCGAATTCCCCCATTACGGCTGGCACATCGACAACGCCATTCGCCTGCGTGCCGATGGCCAACGCGTGCGCACAGACTTGTCGTGCACCGTCTTTTTGAACGACCCAGGCGACTACGAAGGCGGCGAGCTGAGCGTGCAGGACCAAGAGGTCGTCCACCGCGTGAAGCTGCCCGCAGGCCACGCCGTGCTGTACCCCGGCAACACCTTGCACGAAGTCACACCCGTCACACGCGGCCAGCGGCTGGCTTGCTTTTTCTGGGTCGAAAGCATGGTGCGCTCGGACGAGCAGCGACGCATCCTGTTTGACCTGGACATGAACCTACTCCAGCTGCGCGAACATCACGGCGAAACGACCGAAACCACGGCTTTGACCGGGGTGTATCACCAGCTGCTTCGCCAGTGGGCCAACACCTGATCTGCTCTTTGAACCCGCACACACCATGACCACGCCCATCGTCACCCTGCAAGACCACGAACACGCCGCACAAGCGGCGCTGGGTAATGCTGCGTGGGCCTATTTCAGCGGTGGCGCAGCAGACGAAATCACACTGCGCCACAACGTGGCCGCTTGGCAAAACCTGCGCTTGTCGCCCCGCGTGTTGCAAGACCTGCGCGGCGGCCACACCCGATGCAACCTGCTGGGGCGCGAATGGCCCATGCCGCTGCTGGTGGCCCCCATGGCCTACCAGCGCTGGGCCCATGCCGATGGGGAATCGGGCATGGCTTTGGCCGCTGCTGCGCAAGGCTGCGGCATGGTGCTGTCGCACCAAACCAGCACGCCTTTGCACGACGTGGCGGCGCTGGTGGCTTCAGACGCCGAACGTGGCCCCTTGTGGTTTCAGCTCTACTGGCTGGCTGACCGGGGTGCCCTGCGCGAATTGTGGGCACACATCGAAACGGCCGGCTTTGAAGCCCTGGTGCTCACGGTGGACGCCCCGGTACACGGTGTGCGAGACCGCGAACGCCGCCACGGCATGCCTTTGCCCGAGGGCGTGAAGGCGGCGCATTGGAAGGCCCCCGACAACGGCCCTGCAAAAAACCACGCCCAAGGCCTGTGTGCTGGCTTGGCCGATGCCGCGCCCACTTGGGCCGATGTGCAGTGGCTCATGGGGCAAACCCGTTTGCCCGTGCTGCTTAAGGGCATCACCCACCCGCAAGACGCTGTGCAAGCGCTGAATCTGGGGGCAGCAGGGGTGATCGTCAGCAACCACGGTGGCCGTGTGCTCGACACCCTGCCTGCCACGGCCGAGTTGCTGCCGCGCATCGTTCAAGCCGTTCGCCATCAACACCCGCAAGCGCTGGTGCTGGTCGATGGCGGCATTCGGCGCGGCACCGACTTGTTCAAGGCGCTGGCGCTGGGGGCCGATGCGGCCTTGATCGGCCGCCCCGCCCTGTATGGCCTGGCCCATGCGGGCGCACTCGGCGCGGCGCATGTGCTGCGCCTGATGCGCGATGAGTTCGAGGCCACCATGGCCCTGACGGGTTGCGCCCACATCCAAGACATTGGCATCGACCGCTTGTGGTCTCCAGAGCCGGTTTATGTCGCTTGATTTCCTTTGAGCCCCACTTTATGCAAGCAGCCCATTTTGAAGACCCGATGCGTCAGCCCTACCGCATCCACAAAAGCCGCACCTGGCGCGTGACCGGTGCGGTGATGCTGGGCCACGCTGGTGTGGCCTGGTTGGTCAACAGCGGTGTGTTGACCAGCGTGGTCCCAGCGAGCGCGCCCGACAACGTGATCATGGCCAGCGTGGTCATGGATGCCCCCGCACCACCCGCACCCAAACCGGGGCCGGCGAGACCCCCAATCCAACACCAAACAAAACCTGAACCCAAGCCGCAGACTGTGGCCAAGCCCATCAGCACTCAGGTGCAACCCGCGCCTGTGCTGTCACCCACGGCCCCCAGCAATGTCGCGCCCATCGTGTCAAACGCTGCACCTGCACTGACACCTGCTGCACCCGCCACGCCTACCGCACCGCCGGCAGGCAACCAACGCCCTGCCTCCAACGCCACAGCAATAGCCGTGGTGCTGCCGTCCACAAGCGCCGACTACCTGAACAACCCTGCCCCACCTTACCCACGCCAGAGCAAACGCTTGGGCGAAGAAGGCACGGTTGTCATTCGTGTGTTGATCACGCCCGAAGGCCGCGCCGAAAAAGCCGAAATCCGCACCTCG
Source organism: Limnohabitans sp. (assembly GCA_017986605.1). GTDB lineage: Bacteria > Pseudomonadota > Gammaproteobacteria > Burkholderiales > Burkholderiaceae_C > Limnohabitans_A. Next base: position 761 of record JAGNVG010000024.1, on the reverse strand, counting down.
AGCGGCTACGCCCGCCTGGACGACACGGCCTTAACGACCGTCAAAGCTTGGCGCTTTGTGCCCGGCCAACGCAACGGTCTGCCCGAGGCCATGTGGTTCAACGTGCCCATCCGTTTTGTGCTGGACTGATCTGCACCCCGTCCGAGCCTCACCCATTTTTTCCATCCCATTCACAGGAGTTTTTGTCATGCCCGAATCATTTGGCCTCGCCCACATTTGGACCCAAGGCGACGCGGTCACCCGCCTGATCCTCATCGCCCTGATCGGCATGTCGGTCATCAGCTGGATCGTCATCGTGCTCAAGGCGCTGGACGTCTGGAAACACAAACAAAGCGCCTTGGGCAGCGAACAGTTCTGGCACACCACGAGTCTGGCCGAAGGCCTGGACGTGCTCAGCCACCGCCCGGACAACCTGTTCCACACCCTGGCCCAAGTGGGGCAAGAGGCCACCGAACACCACCAGGCCGCACAAAAACAGTTGCACGACCGCCTGGACATCAGCGACTGGGTCACGCGCAGCTTGCGCAACTGCATTGACGACCACACCAGCCGCCTGCAAAACGGCCTGGCCGTCCTGGCGTCCATTGGTTCTACTGCGCCATTTGTAGGCTTGTTTGGCACAGTCTGGGGCATTTACCACGCGCTGGTGGCCATTGGTGCCAACGGCAATGCCAGCATCGACGCCATTGCAGGCCCGATCGGCGAGACCCTCATCATGACCGCGCTGGGTCTGGCCGTGGCTATTCCCGCCGTGCTGGGCT
>JAGNVG010000023.1 GCA_017986605.1 Limnohabitans sp. | reverse complement strand
CCGCCATCCTGGCCATGCTGCCTCCGGCGCTGGTCGTTGTTCTGATGCAAAAATGGTTCGTCAAGGGCCTGGTTGATACGGAAAAATAATAACTCCGGGGACAGACCCATGCGAAGCGTTGCTCTGTCCTCGTCTGATCAATGAATTTATGGCTGCAATTACCCTTTCCCACATCCTCAAAACCTATGGCGCTGGCGCCAAAGCCAATACCGTCATCCACGACCTGAGCGCCAGCATTACCGACGGCGAATTTGTCGTCATCGTCGGTCCGTCGGGTTGCGGCAAGTCCACCTTGCTGCGCATGGTGGCGGGCCTGGAAGACATCTCGGGCGGCACCATCTCGATTGGTGATCGGGTTGTCAACGACCTGGAACCGGCCGAGCGCGACATCGCCATGGTGTTCCAGAACTACGCGCTGTACCCGCACATGAGTGTGTTCGACAACATGGCTTACGGCCTGAAGATCGCCAAGCGCCCGATCGAAGAAATCAAAGCCCGAGTGGACAAGGCTGCGGGCATCCTCGAATTGAGTCACCTGCTGCAGCGCAAACCGCGCGAGCTCTCCGGTGGCCAGCGCCAGCGCGTGGCCATGGGCCGCGCCATCGTGCGCCAGCCGCAGGTGTTTTTGTTTGACGAGCCGTTGTCGAACCTCGACGCCAAGCTGCGCGCCCAGACTCGGCTGGAAATTCAAAAGCTGCACCGCGAGCTGGGCATCACCAGCTTGTTCGTGACGCACGACCAGGTCGAAGCCATGACCCTGGCCCAGCGCATGATCGTGATGAACGGCGGCCACATGGAACAGTTCGGCACGCCCGAAGAGGTTTACAACCGCCCGGCCAGCACCTTTGTGGCCAGCTTCATCGGCTCGCCGCCCATGAACCTGCTCAAGCACGCACCGGGCACGCCTGAGGGACAAATCTTGGGCATCCGCCCTGAGCATTTGGACATCACCCCCACGGGGGGCTGGACACTGACGGTGGACACGGTGGAACTGCTCGGCGCTGAACGTTTGGTGCATGCCCGATTGGGTGATGAAACGCTCACCTTGCGCGTGGACGAATCGGTCACGCCGCCGCTGCCAGGCAGCACCTTCCACGCCACGCCCCGCGCCGACCGGGTGCACGGGTTTGACGCCCAGACCCAAAAACGCATCGCCTGAACCGAAGCCCATGCAAGCTTGGCCCTACCCCCGCTGGATCGCCCACCGAGGCGCTGGCAAACTCGCCCCCGAAAACACCCTGGCCGCCTTCCGGCTGGGCGCGGCGCACGGCTACCGCATGTTTGAGTGCGATGCCAAGCTCAGCGCTGATGGGGTGGTGTTTTTGATGCACGACGCCACCCTGGAGCGCACGACCAGCGGCCAAGGCGTTGGCGGTGAACTCACTTGGCACGCACTGTCGCAACTGGATGCGGGCGGCTGGCATTCACGCACTTACGCAGGCGAGCCTTTGCCCACCCTAGAAGCGCTGGCCCGTTTTTGCCTGGCCAACCGTTACCTCCTCAACATCGAGATCAAGCCCACCCCCGGCACAGAAGCCCTCACGGGCGATGCGGTGGCCCGCCTGGCCGCGCAACTGTGGCAAGGCGCAGAAGTGCCGCCCCTGCTGACCTCCTTCAAACCCGAAGCACTGGCTGCCGCACAAACAGCCGCCCCCGAGTTGCCACGCGGCCTGCTGATCGACACGCTGTGGCAGGGTTGGTTTGAACAAGCCCAAGCGCTTCAATGTGTGGCCGTGGTGGCCAATTACGCCTTGTGGGACGCCACCACCGTGACCCAAGTCCACGGCGCAGGCATGCGGTGCCTGAGCTACACCATCAACGACGACTGGGCCGCTCAGCACCTGCTGGATCTGGGCACCGACGGCATCATCACCGACCGGGTGGATGTGTTCAGCCCGGTCTGAGTACCTCTTAATCGAGCTTGGCCCCCGACTTTTGAACCACCGCCGCCCAGCGCGGCATTTCGGCCGACAGGAATTTAGTGAAGTCATCGGCCCCCAAGAAAGCCGGATCAGCCCCTTGCGCCACCATGCGTGACTTGATGTCGGGCTGGTTCATCACGGCCTTGAAGGCATCGCTGAGCTTGTTCACCACGTCCTTGGGCGTACCGGCCGGGGCCAAAAAGCCATAAAAGCCCACCACTTCGAAGTTCTTGATCCCTGTTTCCATCACGGTGGGGATATCGGGCAAAGCCGGGTTGCGCTCGCGGCTGGTCACGGCCAGTGCCCGCACTTTGCCTTGCTTGTGGTACTGGGCAGCTTGCGGAATGCTCTCGGCCATGAATTGCACCTGCCCTGCCATGAGGTCAGTGAAGGCGGGTGCGCTGCCACGGTAAGGGATGTGCACCATGAACAGCCCTGTGGCCGACTTGAACATCTCGGGCACCAAGTGGCTGCTGCCGCCGTTGCCCGCAGAGCCATAGTTGATCTGGCCGGGCCGGGCTTTGGCATAGGCCACAAACTCCTGCAGGGTGTTGGCGGGAACTTTGGGGTTGACCAGCAAGGCCAGTGGCTGCATGGCGGTGCGGGCCACGGGCACAAAGTCACGCAAGGTGCTGTAAGGCAGCTTGGTGTAAAGCGCCGGGTTGATGACCATCACGCCTGTGTTGGCCAGCATGAGGGTGTGACCATCGGGGGCAGCGCGCATGACTTCTTGGGCCCCCACGGTGCCCCCTGCTCCCGCTTTGTAGTCCACGAGAATAGGCTGGCCCAGTTGGGCTTGCAGGCGGTCGGTCAGCAGCCGGGCGTGCTGGTCCAGCGGGCCGCCAGCCGGAAAGCCCATGACCACACGGATTGGTTTGGTGGGAAAGGCCCAAGCACTGCCCGCGACCGCCAAGCTGCTGCCAAGAGCCCAAAGCAGTGAAATGACACGGCGACGGCATTGAATGTTTGAAATCATTTTTTGTATCCTGTTGGCGACCGAAGAACGATGGGTAAGTTCAGGTTTGCTTCCAGCCCCGATGCATGGCCCATTCGGCGCTGGCGGCCACCAGTACCAGAGCGGCGTAAGTGGCCATTTTTCCGTCTTGTCCCTGAACAAGCAGCCCCCCCACCAGCACCGCCACACCACAAATCGCATGCACTGCCATGCGTCTGCGCACAGGCATCGCCCTGCTCGAACGCAAGACCCAGCGCCCGGCCCAAGGCATGAACGCAGCCATGGCCAATGCAGGCAACACAAAGTTGAACAGGTGCAGGATCAGTTGCCAGACGGTCATGAACAAATGAGGGGGGCTGGGGATGAGCTGGAAATAGCCTGTGAATTGTGCCCTGAAAGCGCTCGCCTCAGCGCCTTGCAGGACCGACAGATGAGGCTTTCTATAATCAGCGCATGGCAGTTTGGACTCTGGGCTTGAATCACACCACTGCGCCGCTGGATCTGCGCGGCCGGTTTGCCTTCGCCTTGGACCAACTGGCCCCCACCTTGCAGGGTTTGCGCAGTGACTTGGCGCAGCGCAATGCACAGACGCCCGAGGCGGCGATCTTGTCCACCTGCAACCGTACCGAGATCTATTGCGCCGCCGACCAAGCGGCCACTGCCGATACCTTGCGTTGGCTGGCCCAAGCCGGCGGCGTATCCGCACAAGAGCTTCAATCACACACTTATGTGTTGGAAGGTAACGAAGCCGCCCGACACGCCTTTCGGGTGGCCAGCGGACTCGACTCGATGGTGCTGGGCGAAGCCCAAATCCTGGGTCAGCTCAAAGACGCCGTACGGGCAGCCGAGCAGGCAGGCGCATTAGGCAGCACACTCAACCAGCTTTTCCAGCGCAGCTTTGCTGTCGCCAAAGAAGTGCGCACGGCCACCGAAATTGGCGCCCACTCCATCAGCATGGCCGCCGCTTCGGTCCGATTGGCCAGCCAACTGTTTGAAGACCTCAAAGACATCAAAGTGCTTTTCGTCGGCGCAGGCGAGATGATCGAGTTGGTGGTGACTCACTTTGCGGCCAAACAGCCCCGAGGGATGGCGATTGCCAACCGCAGTCTGGAGCGCGGAGAAAAACTTGCCAACCGCTTTGGGGCTGAAGTCATGCGTCTGGCCGACCTGCCTGACCGTCTGCACGAGTTCGATGCCGTGATCAGCTGCACCGCGAGCACCCTGCCCCTGATCGGTTTGGGTGCGGTAGAGCGTGCACTCAAAAAACGCAAACACCGCCCCATGTTCATGGTCGATCTGGCCGTGCCACGCGACATTGAACCCGAAGTCAAAGCGCTTGGAGACGTCTACCTCTACACCGTGGACGACTTGGCCAGCGTGGTCCAAGCAGGCCAAGCCCAGCGCAAAGCGGCGGTGGCCGATGCCGAGGTCATCATCGACGCGGGGGTGCAAAGCTTCAGCCACTGGCTGGGCCAAAGAGATGCGGTACCACTGATCCAGCAGCTGCACCAACAAGCGGACAACTGGCGTGAAGCCGAACTGGCCCGTGCACGCAAACTGTTGGCCAAAGGCGATGACGCCGATGCCGTGCTGGAAGCCCTGGCCAAGGGCTTGACGCAGAAGATGCTGCACGGGGCACTGGCTGAGTTGCGCAGCGCTGACCCCGCCCATCGCGAGCAAACCATGCAAGCGGTGCAACGCCTGTTTCTACGACACGAACGTTAGCGTTGACTTAGAGCGGGTTGTGGCTGGCGCGACGACCGTCTCCCCTTCTCTCCTCGTCGGTCGGCGCTTGCGCCCCGAAACATGCAGAAGTCGGCGCTCAAGCGCGGACCTACAACATTTTGGTCGCATGAAACCCTTTTTGATCCAACAACTTGAACGCTACGCCCTGCGACTGACGGAGCTGGACTTTTTACTCTCGCGTGAAGACATCATGGGCGACATGAGTCAGTTCCTGAAGCTCTCGCGGGAACATGCAGAAGTCAGCGCTGTGGCCTCGCGCTTTGCCCGTTTTCAACAGCGACAAGCCGATCTGGCCGACGCACAGACCATGCTGGATGACGCAGACCTTCGGGACATGGCCGAAGAAGAAATAGCCAACGCCAACAGCGAGCTACAAACACTGGAAGCCGAACTGCAACGCATGCTGCTGCCCAAAGACCCGGACGATGCACGCCCGGCATTTATCGAAATCCGTGCAGGGACCGGTGGCGACGAGTCTGCCCTGTTTGCTGCCGACTTACTGCGCATGTACACACGTTACGCCGAAAGCCAAGGCTGGAAATGCGAGATCGTGTCGGAATCTGTCAGCGAACTCGGAGGCTACAAAGAAGTCGTGGCCCGAATCGAGGGCCACAACGTGTACGGCACACTGAAATTCGAGTCGGGAGGCCACCGCGTGCAGCGCGTGCCCGCCACCGAAACACAAGGCCGCATCCACACCAGCGCCTGCACCGTCGCGGTATTGGCCGAGCCGGACGAAGCCGAAGCCATCAAGATCAACCCGTCTGACCTGCGCATCGACACCTACCGCGCCAGTGGCGCAGGCGGGCAGCACATCAATAAGACCGATTCGGCTGTGCGCATCACCCACTTGCCCACCGGCATTGTGGCCGAGTGCCAAGATGGGCGCAGCCAACACGGCAACAAGGCTCAGGCTTTGAAAGTGCTCACGGCCCGCATCCAGGAAAAAGACCGCGCCGAACGCGCCGCCAAAGACGCGGCTGAGCGCAAGAGCCTGATCGGCAGCGGCGACCGTTCGGACCGCATCCGCACCTACAACTTCCCGCAAGGGCGCTTGACCGACCACCGCATCAACCTGACGCTTTACAAGCTGCTGACCATCATGGAAGGCGATTTGCAGGACGTGGTCAACGCCTTGCAAGCCTATGAAGCGGCCGAACAGCTGGCGGCACTGGAAATCGGTGGCACAGCATGAATGCGCCTCTGACCATTGCCCAAAGCCTGCAGCGCGCCCAAGCGCTGGGACTGGCTCGCATCGATGCCCAGCTGCTGCACCTGCACGTGCTGGGACGGGACCCTCACGACCGCGCCTGGCTTCTGGCACACGACACCGACACATTGGACCCCACCGTGACTGAGCGGCTGGAGCTGGCCATGCAACGGCGTATCGCGGGCGAACCTGTGGCATACATCACGGGTTTCAAGGCCTTCTTCGGCCTGAATCTGCAAGTCGATGCCCGTGTGCTCGACCCACGCCCGGACACCGAAACACTGGTGGAATGGGCGCTTGAGCAACTGCCCACAGAAACCACCCAGCGGGTTCTCGACCTGGGCACTGGCAGTGGGGCTGTCGCTTTGGCGTTGCAGCACCACCGACCCCAAAACCAGATCACCGCCGTAGACGCCAGCGCCGACGCGCTGGCCGTTGCGCAAGCCAATGCCCATCGACTTCAGCTCCCGGTGCACTTCATCCACAGCGACTGGATGGCCGCCGTACCCGACCGCTTCGAGATGATTGTTTCGAACCCGCCCTATGTGGTCGATGGCGACACCCACCTGAGCGCACTGACCCACGAGCCCTTGCAAGCGCTGACCAGTGGACCCGATGGCCTGGACGACATCCGCCAAATCATTGCCCAAGCCCCCAGCCGCCTCGTTCCGGGAGGCTGGCTTTTGCTCGAACACGGCTGGGACCAGGCCAAAGCCGTGCAAACCTTGCTGGACCAAGCCGGGTTTGAGCAGGTCCAGTCACGTCAAGACCTGGCTGGCGTCGATCGCTGCACAGGCGGGCGAAAACCCTTTTGAACTCCCATTCCGCATCCCAACAGCCCTCTGTCGAAAGCTGACTTTCAATCAGAGGGATAATCCATCCCATTGAAAACGGCCCCATTTGGAGTAAAGACCATGAGCGACACCCAGCAACGCATCGACGAACTCGTCAAAGGCAACGACATCACCCTGTTCATGAAGGGCAGCGCCAGCTTCCCCATGTGCGGTTTTTCGGGCCGCGCCATCCAAATCCTGAAGGCCGTCGGGGTTGACCCCAAAACGGTCAAAACCGTGAACGTGCTGGACGATGCCGAAATTCGCCAGGGCATCAAGGAATACAGCAACTGGCCCACCATCCCCCAGCTCTACGTCAAAGGTGAGTTCATCGGCGGCTCGGACATCATGATGGAGATGTACGAATCGGGTGAATTGCAACAGGTCATCAACGGCCAAGCCTGATCTCGACACCAGGGCCGTCAGGCTCTGGCTGAGCACGGCCTTGCAAACTGGGCTCGCGCCCATGAAAAAAGCCAGTCATTTGACTGGCTTTTTTGTTTGGGGCTTTAGCCCTGATCAGCGGAACTTCGACTGGGGAACCGTTTTGAGTTCACCCTCAACGCTGGTCACGTAGCCGGCCAAAGCCTTGAGTTCTGAATTGGAGAACTGCTTGGCGATACCGCCCATGACGCCATTGCTGCGGCCCCACGTGGCTTGGTTTTCAACCTTGTAAGACTTCAAAGCCACAAACAAGAAATCTTTGTGCTGGCCAGCGATCTTGGGGTAGCTGGGGTCCACAGGCTTGGAGAAGTTGTCGCCGTGGCAAGACACGCAAGCGCCTTTTTGCAGCAGGGCGGCCACTTTGGCATCAGGTGCCTTGGGGGCCGCGGGCACGGCATCGGTTTTACCGTGCAGTTCGTAATAAGCACCCAGATCGGCCATGTCCTGGTCGCTCAGGCTGTCGGCAATGCCGCGCATGGTGGGATGCTTGCGATCGCCTTTTTTGTAGGCACTCAAGGCCGCCACAATGTATTTGGCATTCTGGCCGGAGATCATCGGGACACGATAGACCTCTGGGAAACTGGCTTGGTAGCCCTTGATACCGTGGCAACCGATGCACATGGCAATCTTCTGCTCTGCGGCTTTGGCATCACCCTTGATCTCTTGGGCATGGGCAGAGATAGCGGTCACAGAGGCGACAGCCAAGGCAAACATTGAGGTCAACAGCTTGTTCATTTTGCTTACACAATCCAAATGATTGATAAAAATCAAATGCGGATTATATCGGGCTGGCCCTCATAATCCTGACAAGCTTCCCTACTGTTTTTGAGAACTGTCCACCATGAAATTCCAAGGTACCGAAAACTACGTCGCCACACAGGACCTGATGCTGGCTGTGAATGCCGCCATCACCCTCAAACGCCCCCTGCTGGTCAAAGGCGAACCCGGCACCGGTAAAACCATGCTGGCCGAGGAAGTGTCCGCTGCCTTGGGGCTGCCTTTGTTGCAGTGGCACATCAAATCGACCACCAAAGCCCAACAAGGTCTGTACGAATACGACGCCGTGAGCCGCCTGCGCGACAGCCAGCTGGGCGACGAAAAAGTCAAAGACATTGAAAACTACATCGTCAAAGGTGTGCTCTGGCAGGCCTTCACCTCCGAAACCCCTGTGGCGATCCTGATCGATGAGATCGACAAGGCGGACATCGAATTCCCGAACGACTTGCTGCGCGAGATCGATCGCATGGAGTTTTATTGCTACGAGACACGCCAGCTGATCAAGGCCAAGACCCGGCCCCTGGTGTTCATCACCTCCAACAACGAAAAAGAGCTGCCCGACGCCTTCTTGCGCCGCTGCTTCTTCCACTACATCAAGTTCCCCGAAGCGGACACCATGCGCCAAATCGTGGATGTGCACTTCCCCACGCTCAAAAAAGACTTGCTGGCTTTGGCCCTCAAAACTTTTTACGACGTGCGCGGATTGCCGGGCCTGAAGAAGAAACCCTCCACCAGCGAGCTGCTGGACTGGCTCAAGCTGTTGGTGGCCGAAGACATTCCGCTCGAAGCCTTGCAAAGTGCAGACCAAAAAGTGTCTGTGCCGCCACTGGTAGGCGCCTTGCTCAAGAACGAGCAAGACGTGACCCTGTTTGAGAAGCTGGTTTTCATGAACCAGCGCAACCGTTAAGGCCAGACCATGTCTTCACCCAACCCTTTGCTGGAAGGCATTTCTGACGCGGTCGGTTTTGTCGGTGGCGCGCTGCTGGGTTACTGGGCCGGCAAACTGCTGGGCTGGAACATTTTCAGCTCAGGCTATGACTCGGCCAGCATCGGTGGCATTTTGCTGGTGGGCCTAGGAGGCGGAGGCGGCTTGCATCTGGCCAGATTCTGGCGTGCCAAACAAAAAGACCAAGACACCGATACCTCCTCATGAGCCAGTGGATCGCCCCTCCCTCATTGACCGGTCAGCATGTGATGCTGGTGCCATTGACTGTCGGACACCATGACGACTTGGTCGAAGCTGTGCGCGATGGTGAGCTGTGGAATCACTGGTACACCGCCATCCCCACACCCGAAGGCATGGCGGCTGAAATTGCGCGTCGCCTCGATCTACAAGCCAAGGGCAGCATGTGTCCGTTTGCCGTGATCGATGCTACATCGGGCCAGGCCGTGGGCATGACCACCTACATGAACATCGACGCCGTCAATCGCCGTGTCGAAATCGGCTCGACTTGGTACCGCCAAAGCGTTCAACGCACCTCGCTTAACACCGAAGCCAAACGCATGCTGCTGGCCCACGCCTTTGAACAGTTGAACTGCATTGCGGTGGAGTTCCGCACGCACTTCTTCAACCACCAAAGCCGCCGTGCCATTGAACGCCTGGGGGCCAAGCTGGACGGCGTGCTGCGCAGCCACCAGATCAACCCACATCCACTGGCCGCAGGCACGCTGCGTGACAGCTGCGTGTACAGCATCATCGCCAGCGAATGGCCCAACGTGCGTTCGCATCTGGATTTTCAATTGAGCCGCTCACGCCTCAAGGACACACGGCCATGCTGATCGATTTTTTCTACACCCTGCGCGCGGCCAAGCTGCCTGTATCGGTGCGTGAGTACCTGACGCTGCTCGAAGCCTTGCACGCGAATGTGGTCGGTCCTGCGTCTGACGCTTGCAGCATCGACGATTTCTACCACCTGGCCCGCACAGTCATGGTCAAGGACGAAAAGCACTTCGACAAGTTCGACAAGGCTTTTGGCGCTTACTTCAAGGGCGTCGAAATGTTGACCGACTTCACCAAAGAAGTGCCGCTCGACTGGCTCGAAAAAATCCTGCAAAAAGAACTCACGCCCGAGCAAAAAGCCGCCATCGAGAAGATGGGCTGGGACGAGCTGATGGACACGCTCAAAAAGCGTCTCGAAGAACAAAAAGAACGCCACGAAGGCGGCAACAAGTGGATCGGCACAGGTGGCACCTCGCCCTTTGGCAACGGTGGCCACAACCCACAGGGCATCCGCATCGGTGGCAAAGGTGGCAACAAAAGCGCCGTCAAGGTGTGGGAGCAACGCGCCTACAAAGACTATGACGACCAGCAAGAACTGGGCACCCGCAACATCAAGGTGGCGCTGCGCCGCTTGCGCCGCTTTGCGCGTGAGGGCTCACACGACGAGCTGGACTTGGACGGCACCATCCGACAAACAGCGGCCAATGCGGGCTATCTCGACATCTTGATGCGGCCTGAGCGCCACAACAATGTGAAAGTGTTGCTGCTCATGGACGTGGGCGGCACCATGGACGACCACATCGCCCGGGTCGAAGAGATGTTTTCGGCCGTGAAGGCCGAATTCAAACACTTGGACTTTTATTACTTCCACAACTGCGTCTATGACTTCATGTGGAAGAACAACAAACGCCGCTACGCCGAGAAATTCCCGACCTGGGACATCCTGCGCAAGTACAACAAGGATTACAAGCTGATCTTCATCGGGGACGCCACCATGAGCCCTTATGAAATTTTGCAAAAAGGCGGCAGCGTCGAATACAACAACGAAGAGGCCGGGGCCGAATGGCTGCAACGCCTGACGCACACCTTCCCCAAGTTCGCATGGATCAACCCCGAACCGCAAGGTGTGTGGCAATACCGGCAGAGCATCTCGATCATTCAGCAACTCATGAGCAACCGCATGTTTCCACTCACGCTCAAGGGACTGGAAGATGCGATGCGTTTGCTCAGCAAGTGAACGCCGACTTTATTGAGACCGTGTGAATTTCGTGGTGCCCGAAAACTCAGGACGGCCTCGAAAAACTGAATACTGTCTTGAATCTACTGGATTCTCAGTCGATCAAGCCTCATCCATAGATCAGCCAGGACAAGCACCCAAAACTTCCTTCGGGATCTTTCGGCTTTTGTCATCGCAATACGAAGACCACCAAACATCGGTGGCACCGATCATGTGTTCGACCAGCACCCACTCGGCACCTTTTCTTTGCAGAATCGCTGTGACCTTGAGGCCATCCATTTGCTGACTTGTTTCCTTGCCAAACAATTTCACAATGTCGAACTTCTTGCCATCTTTGCGTTGAGGGTCCGCCATCACAAAAGCCCAATTTTTGTATGCGCGAATATCGTTCACCGAAAATACAACTTCACCCTTGAGCTTTTGCTCTACAACGCCCCTGACACCATCCAGAATGGCCTTGCGTTCCGGCGTCCCCTGCGCTGGACTGCTGAGTCGATCTTGGGCTTGTACAGCCGAGAAAAAAGCCACTCCGAGCATCATGCTCACCATCATCTTCTTCATCACATCAGCCTTTCAAAAAATGGGGCTTTTGCCCACTGCAGTTACTGGATCAATTCATTGGCGACAAGCTGCGCCTGTCAGTTCAGGGCGAAACTCAAAATGGACGGTATCGAAGTGGTACCACTTCCCGCCCCATATGAAGCCATGTTCTTCAAATTTTTTCACAACTTCTTGCAACCTGACATCCGAAAATACGGCCGCAGGATAGGCACATGGCCCACCAGGTTTGCATCCACGCCATTGCCAATAATGGTGCAGTGACTGAGGCATGCGGAAGTCAATCGCTGCACCATAGGCATGCATACTTCGTCTGTTCGTGCCCTGAATATTTCGCCAATTCAGCGCACCCAATGGTTGATTGACATATGCCAGCAATTCAGGGCGGCGTGCCAACTCACGGCCGATGCGCTCCAGTGCTTTCGCGGCACCGTTGCGATGCGTGAATTGGATCTTGCATTGACAGGGCGCCCAGTCAATCGTTGTCAGGTGCTTCTGAACCTGAGTCAGACTCTGACCATACATTCGCTCAAAGAAGATGGCGGACCTCAAGCGCCCTGGGTCAGAATTCAGGGTCGGTGCTTGCGTCAAAGGCTCACGCGGATAGGGCTGTGAAAACTGCGTCTTCAGATCTGCATGAGACAACTGCCATTGGTGCGTTCCAGCTGGAAGGGCGGCATCGAACTCAAACAATTCATTTTGGTGTGATCGGATTGAATTTCCATTTGGGGCATCCTTCAAAAAATCAGGATAAGCCGCCAGCAAGCAAGCGATTGCATCTGGTGATGCCGACGCTGTAGGCACCAAGGTTGCCATGGCCATCATAAAAATGATGAAATATGAGCGCACCTTGAATCACTTGCTGTACAGAGAGGTCACGTCAATACCATCTGGATATTTCACCTGTACCAGTGGCGACTTGGATTTTGGAGCCGCGAAATCCACCGCATCATCGGCTGAAAATCCACCATCTTTCACTTTGATACGGGCGATGATCTTGCTCCCTTTGGCCACAACGATGCCTCCTGCGTGTGGGCACATGCCGCCCGTGCATTCGGAAATGATGTAACTGGTGTCTCCATTGCTGAACCAAAGATGGCTCAATGAGGCACGGGGCTCATACGCCTCATTTGTGACATAGAATTTTTTGCCATTCGTTATATCCGCTGAAAACGTCAATTCATTTTTTTCAGCTGAGCCAAAACGGTATTCAATTTTTGTAAATGGTGGCTTGGCCGGACTGGCACAAATCAAAGCGACTTTCTTGCCCGTGCTACCGACATACAAACTTGCTTCGCCCTGCATGCATTTTTGGGCTGAAACAGAACCTGTCACCAAGGCCAACAAGCCAAATAGCCCCTGAACGGCATAGCGCTTCATCATGATCCAATCAGTAAAATCAATAATGTTTATTATTTTAATAATTTTTACGAAGTTCGTCAATTGAATAGGCTGAGTACCAATAACCCGACCTGTAAAATGAACACAACGCCACCGTAGTTCAATGGATAGAACTCTCCCCTCCTAAGGGAGTGATACAGGTTCGATTCCTGTCGGGGGCACCACACCTGAATCCGCACACGTTCAAAACGGTGCGGATTTTTTTATTTCCCCTCTTAAAAACCGCTTTCTTCGTCCATTGTGGTCCGTTGAAGTATGCCACCTTCCGGGGGTACGTGGGGGCACATTTGGGGGCATCTTTCCTATAAGTGGGGGCACATTCACAAACACCCCAAAGACAAGCCCAGGCGGGCGCACTGCAAGGCCGTGGGGCACATGCCCCGTAAAGGGTGACTGTGAGTCACCCTTTTGGGCGGGCGCATAGTAAGACCGTGGGGGCACATGTCCGGCCCGTGGGGGCACATCGTGTGGTCGGTGGGGGCACATCGGGTAATCGCCGGGCACCTTGCAGGGAGTACCCCCCCTCCAAAACCCTCACGCACAAAAATTCGGGGAAACGGTCGGTTTCCGGGGTGATCGCTCAGACACTTGGACACCCCCTCCCCCATGGCCGCCAGTCAGGGCACCGGCCCGGCTTGCAACCCAGCACCAGGCAAAGGGCTGGGCACTGGATCACCTCACCGGGCAGGGGATGGCCACCAGTGAGGCCACCGGCCCGGCTTGCAACTCGGCACCATGTGAAGGGCCGGGCACCGTGGGCACCGGCTACCGTGCCGGGCCATCAGCGCCAGCAAGGGCACCGGGCCAACAGGTCAGCAGCGAAGCCGCCCTGCCTGCAATTTGGGGGCACATTTTGGGCGGTTTTTGCGCGTTTTGCTTCCGCTATCGTTATTTTGTGCGGGGACAAGCGGGGACAGCGGGGACACCGCATAAACAGGGGCTTGTAGCTGTCCCCGCAACTTTGGGGGCAGCGGGGACAGCGGGGACAAAATGGTGGTTATTCACAGTGTAAAACGACTTATCCACTGTTTTTGCTTATTTTTTAACCAGTTTTCTTGCATCGTTACCAAAAGAGCACCACATCAAACGGGAATCACATTTAAGGCCGTCAACGTCCGGCAAGTTGCCAGCCAAAACACCGGGCACCGTGGGCGCTCGATCACCGCCCGGGTTGGATCGTGTGGGCCTGTCCAATGGTGGGCTTCGGTATCTGCGGTACTTGGTGCAAGGTCCATGCACACCGTTTCGCAGCGCAAAAGGAAACCCCGCCCGCCCCCTTATCGGGCGGCACAGCGGGCGGGCTGTCATGCCCACAGCATTGAAGCCCTCATACACAGCGCCGCCGCGTTTCAGCTTGCAGGGCGTTCATGGACTCAAACCCCAGCGCCAGGGCCGCACGGGTAAAGCTTTCCTGTTCAAAGTATCGGCTTCCGTTGGTGTCATGTTGTCGCCACAGCCTGCCCACCATGGGCACATGCACAGGCCACGATGTGGGCGGGGGGTTGGTGTAGGGCTTCACAATGGCCAGGTCTAAATAAAACTCGCAAGCCTGCCCCACTGTTCGCATTGCAGGCAAGTGGGGCGCGACCTGTTCACGGCGATACAGCTTCACGCCGTGAACGTGTGTGCCCTTGCATATGTGTAGCAGTGGGTCATAACCCCCGGGCCACACATGGGGGCGCACTGGCCAGGCTTCCAGCCTCTCATTCACCATTTGTTCGCCAGCCCATGCAAAGGGTGCGCCCGGGTTGTCTTGCAGCGCCTTCAACAGCGCGGCAAACGTGCCCGGGTTTATTCGGTCATCGGGATCAACCGAAGTCACGAAAGGGGCGCGGCCCAAAGCAAAGCCACAGGCCCGGGCCTCGCCCAACTGGCCATCAATGCCGGGCAACCAATGTTGATTCACGGGCTGGGCGTTCAGGTCCGCCCGCATCTCGTTGACCCAGCCAGGGTTAAAGCGCGGCAAGTCCAACACGTGGCAGTCTATGAGGTGCGGCAAAGCCGGGGCGGGGCTGTCTTGCTCGTTGAAGGGGGTGGGCGTGGTCATGTTGGTGGTCATGGTTCACAGGTCAAGGGCAAAGATAGCCGGGCTGATCCGGTAGCAGCGGGAAAGACCTATCCCAGGCAATCGGGGTTTGCAGTCATGCCGCCCCTTAGCCTCAGGAATCAAGCAACCATGGTCAACCAACACCCGGGCCACAGCGCCAGCATCGAAGCCCCGGCAAACCTCAGCCTTGAAAACCTCAGCGTGAATGAAGTATTCGGTACTGACTGATTCGGCCATGGTTGACGCCATGCGTTCCCCGTATTCCCTTTGGTGTTCGGCATCGTTCTTGATCGGCTTACCGTCCTCGCTTACCATGCGCCGGAACCCGGCCCGGTTCAAGGTCTTAGCCGCATGGTCATCGCCTGCCCTATGCCACCAGGTGAACCGCCCTTCACCGTGCGATTCAAGGAAAGCCCGCACTTGTCGCAGCATCGCGGTCACTTCACCGTCACCAGACCCGCCCCGTGAAGCCATCCAGGCATTGAAACAGGTGATCGCGGCCCGTTCGCTCTCGCCCGGCTCCCAGCCTGTCAGACCCGCCGCCGTGGCCATCTCGCCCGCTGCACCCACCAGGGCAAAGCGCAGGCCCACCCTGTGAACCTGCCCGCCCCCGGCTTCGGGGATCATGCGTCCTTCAATCGCCTGCACCCGCTGGCGAATGTCAGCTTTCAGCGTGTGGGCGTTTTCTGTCAACCACTGCAACCAAGCGCGGCCCGGCCCACCGTAGCAGCGGCCCGCCTGTTCAACGATGTGGCGTGAAAACGCAGACCCGCCGCCGTCCATCCCGTGCAGGTTTTCCAACATGCCACAGCCAGCGCCAGCATCAGCGGGAATATCGGCCATTCGCACTTCTTGCCCGGTCCGTGCCCGCTTCATGCCTTCGGCCATGTGATCGGCCAAACCCAATTCACCAGCAGACAGGAACAGCAGCCGCCAAGACAGCCGGGGCCGTGGTGCGCCGTTACGGGTTGCCCGGGCCTTGCTCGATTCGTTGGCCAGCATGTAAGCGCACTCGCCCGCCGTTTTGGGGTCCACCTGTGCCAGTTCATCCAGCACCAGCAGCGAATCGCAGTGCTGGGCTGCAATCGCTTCTAGGGCGTTGTCAGTGGTGCGCCAGCGTTGCAGGTAGTTACGGCCCCCGTTCACGCTTGCAGCCACCTTCAGGGCCGTGGTCTTTCCGCTTGAAGATCCACCCCGAAAGTGAAAACCGCCCGATTCCACACCAGCAGGGCGCAGCAAGGGGCCAGCGAAGGCACAGGCCACAGCGAACACCAAGCGCGAATTACCCGCACAAAGCGCCCCTACACGGTCACGCCACAGGTCAGCCGTGCCTTTGACTGTGAATGTGTTTTCCATGGCCTGATCGCTTTGAAAAACGATCCGTTCGGCTTCATCGCCCATGGTTTCGCGTGGCAACACAAAGGCCAGGCCGTGCCATCCTATGCGGTCGGTGCAGGTGGTGAAGTCCTCCGGCTGGCGTGTCTGAATGTATTGGGTCAACAGGTTACGGGCGCGGGGTGAAGTGCCAATTCTCAGACCTTGCCCCATCAGGTAAGCGCGGTATTCGGCCCCGTCACCGGACAGCATACGGGCGGGCATGGCCCATGTTTTGACGTGGTGCAGCGGGTCAGAAAATCGCAGCAAGTAACCCCAGCCGCCGCCGTCTTGATCGCGGGTCAAGGCCAGCACGTCCAAACGGCTGCACAGCCATTCGGCCTTTGTGGGTTCGCCGTCCTTGTCCACACCCGCATAAAACACCCCGTCATCGGTCACGCTGAAACGGTCCCACTCGTTCGCAGGCTTGCCGCCCGTGTGGGCACCGTCACCGCCGTGCCCGCCATCGCCACCAGCAGCGCCAGCACCGGCCCCGCTTGAAGGTGTTTTCTTTCTTGGTGCGGCCTTGCCCTTGCCGGGCGTGTTTGCGGGGCGCGTGGCCCCGTCTGGTGCGGCCTGTGCGTCATCGGGCGCGTCATCCTGTGCGGCCAATGCTGCCAGTTCGTGATCGGCAATCGCAGACAACACACAGTCACGCACAGCGTCAAGGCCGTGGGCTTGGTGCATGTCGTTGAAGTCGCTTTGATCCGGGGGCAGATCGGCCGGAAAAATGGCCACACCTTGCACAGCCACCGCCGCCGCCGTGGCCTTGATCTTGCCGGGGTTGCTGCCCGTCTTGGTGTACGTGGCTTGGTCATCGTCACCACACAGCACCAGCAGCGCCGCCGGGTAATGCTGGCGCAGGGCGCGGGCCACTTTGTCTAGGTTGCCCGCATCGAAGGCCACAGCGCAGGGGTAGCCCGTGGCCTCGTGCAGGCTTGCCGCCGTGGCGTAACCCTCAGCCACCAGAATGACCCGCACAGCCGCCGCCTGATCGCCGCCATGTTCGCCCGTCTGATCGCCATCACGGCCACCAGCGCCAGCCACAGCAGCCGGGGCAGGCACCGCACCCAGCATGTGCCAAAGGCCGGATTTGCGGCCATCCTTCAAGAACCGCTTTTGGCCGTCAGGCTTCACGTTTTGCAGGTTCCACAGCTTGCCGGTCAGATCACGCAGGGGCACCATCAAAGCGCCATCAGCCGCCGTGTAGCGCAGGCCGTAACCCTTCACGCCTTTTCGCACCAGGTATGCGGATTCGCCTTCATCGCTGCCCGCCTCCCATGCGGTCAGGGCTGCAACAGCCGCCGCCTCATGGCGCAGGCTTTGGGCTTCGGCTTCGCGGGCCATGGCTTCGGCCTGTTCCCGCTGGCGCTGGGCCATCACTTCGGGCGAAGGCTTCGCCGCTGCCTGCCCGTCTTTGGGCGGGGTGTAGCCGTGTTGTTTGGCCAGGTGGATCAATGAACCCATGGTCACAGACCCGCCCGCCTTGAAGGACTTCCAGGCCGTCCGGCAATCGCTGGCCTTGAAGCCCGGGGCGGTTTCAGACCATTGGGCGAACAGGTCATAACCGCCGTCATCGGGGAATTCTGATTTGATCGCCATGCCTACCCGTGCCCATTCATCGCGGGGCAGGTTCGCCGGGATATGCGCCAGGGCTTGCCGGGTTGTTTCGTGTGTGTGGTGGGTCATGGGGGTGTCATGGTGTTGATTGTGGGCACGGCATCAGCTCCGAAAAGGTCGGCATGGCGGGCGCTTGCAGCGGGAACCGCCCGGGCGTACACCAGGGGAAAATGACAAGGGCCGGGGGGTTTGTGGTGGTGCAGTCGGTGCGACTACACCAGCAGGCACAGACAGCAGCGCCAGCAGCAACACGGGGGCACCTTGCAGCCTGCCCGGGGTCACACTTAGGCCGTGCTGGCGCAGGCGGGCGGTTTGTGTGGGGTTTAAAGCCATCACCGCCCCAGCCCAAACACGGCATTACTCAGATCACCAACAGCGCCGCCGATTCGCTCGCCGGTATCGTCCAGGCTTTGGGCAACCCCCAGCAGCGCCAGCGTTTGCGCGTGTTGAATGACGTTTTCAGCCGTGGGCGCTTTGTCACCACAAAGGGGGGAAAGCTGATCCTCTGCAAGGGCCAGCAAACGCGGGCCGAAAGTCTTGGCGTAGTCATCGCTATCCCTTGCCTTGTCATTGGCGTGGGGGGTGGTATCGGTGGGGGTCGTGTTCTTCATTGCTGGGCCTCCTGAATACGGTCTTGAACCCATTGGTGAACGGCACTTTCTGACCAGGCGCTCATTCGGCCAATCTGGATCGGGCGGGGAAACTTGCCCTCTTTGATCCAGCCGTAAAGCGTGGATTTTTTAAATCCCGTGATCGCCTCCAATTGGGGTAGGCGGATCAAACGATCCCGGGGTGTCACGGGCTTGGCCGTGTGCGCCAGGTGCAGGGCTGGGGCTTGGGTTTGTGCATTCATTGCGGCTCCTTTTCCATTTACCGCCACCAAAAGCCGGGATTGGCCAGGGGCGTTGGATCGGAACTTTGAACCCGGCAATGTTGCCGGGCGAAAACCGGCAACTTGCCGGGCTGCAAACCCGCATGGTTGCTAAGCTCTTTATGAAATTGACCGGCAAAGCCGGTTTATCGTTTTAGCTTATTGCCCACCACAAAAAGGTCCGCAAAGATGTTTGTTTTTGAACCGACTTCTTTGTATGCCTTTATTCGATTGGTTACCGTCTTGACGGAAATTCCAGCCTCCTTTGCCAGCGCCTGTGTGGGGGCGTGGGCACCTTGGGTTTTCAGCTCGGTTTGCCGCTTTAAAAGCCTCTCGCCGTCCCATTCGTCCGACTTGCCCGCCTCGGCAGTTGCCGAGGCAAAAAACACCTCAAACGGGCGCACCCCCTCGCCTTTTATGGACTCAAACCAATAATCAAATTCGGCCCACTTCATCACCCAGCCATCGGGCGGCATAACGCCACGGCCAGACTGAACGCCCTTGTTTAGCTCCAGCGCACTCCATGAAAGCGGGTCGCGGGGCGTCAAATAGCGGTATGGGGTGACGTTAAGGTTTCCACCCCTAAGCGGGGTCGCCTCGCTGATCTTTCTAAGCCATACACCCGCAAAATCATCAATCTGTTTTCGCGTCAGCCCCTCAGGTTCCCCCATGGCTTCGCGCAGCCACAGCAGCACCGCAATGGCCTGCAATGGCGTAGCGTGTTGGCTGCGCTCTACTTCGCCTCGCCACTTTTCCCAGGCGCTGAGTGTTGAATCCACCCTATCGCCAAGGCTGGGCTTGTCTGTTTTCTTGGTTGTCATGGTCGGCCCTTCAAACTATTGCGCTCCCACTGCATGACATCTTCAAGCAACCAAGCCCCGTGTTTGTCCGGCAAAGGAAAGCCGGGTTCTTTTACCCGCTTGGTCAGTGTGTTTCGACTGATCTTCAATCGTTCGCACATTTGGGCACGGGTAAGCCGTACGCCCATTGCTTGCGTCAGTGCATGTATTGCGTTCGTCAGCAACTCAAGCCGTTGGATGATTTCAGCGTTGGTCATGGCTCACCCTTTAACAGTAGGCAAAGCAGCGGGCGTGTAATCGCAGCTTGTTGGCTCGTGCATCCAGTTCGCCCAATCAGGCGCATCCAACAGGCCGGGGCAGGCCAGATTTGCGGCCACTTGATTGACATAGCCGATACGCTGCACCATCAGTTCCATGTGTGAGGCCATGGCCTCCAATCGGCTCGTGTCCGTTGCCTCTGGTGCGCGAAGGGCATCCAGCATTTCAAGCACCATGCTGGCGCAGGCGTTGACCTCTACAAAGGCACCGGCCAGGCGTTGCGCGTGGGTGGGGGTTGTCTTGTTGCTCATGGCTTACCCCTCCAACGATGCAAACGCACGGGCACCAGCGCCAGCAGGTGCGGGCGTGTTGGTGGGCTTGTTCAGGCGGTTCAGTGCCCCCAATGCCTGCACCGCTTTGCGGGTAGCGCCGGGGATGTTGCCCGCACTGGATCGCAGGTAGTGCAGCGCCATGGCCAGGGCGTTTTCTGCCTCTTGGTGCGCTGCCATCGTGGCCAGATCGTGCGGGGTGTTGGTGGGTGTTGCCGTGCAGGGTCGGCGGGTCAGGTGAATGACGTTGGGTGTCATGGCTTCATGCTCCTTGTTGAGACTTGAAAGCCACTCGCCGCGTTTTCAAGCGCAGCGGGTGGGCGAGGAAGTTGAAAACACGAAACAAGTCGTGCGCCGGGCGTTACCGCTTCGGCCATCCCCGCCCAAAAGCAAAGCCCCCGCCGCCGTGGCGTGGGCATGTTCAGACGTGACAAAACGCCACTATCGGGGGCGTTGCACCGCTTGTTTCAAAGGTGTTTTCAAGCACCGGCCCCGGTCAGGGGTTGGCGCGATTATGTCACGGGCAGGGGCGTGGGTGTCAAGTGCATCAGGGCAGGCGAAGGCATCGCAGCAAGCAACCCGCCCGGCCATCGCTGGCGCAGGGCATCGGCTGCACTCGATCACGCCACCGGGCAGGCCGTGGCCACCAGCGAACCGCACCAGGTCAACACCACACAGCGCCCGCCTGATCCGGGGCCGGGTCTTGCCCGGGGCCGTGGCCGTGGCCGTGCCACCTTTGCCACCACACCGCACAGCAGCGCCAGCGCCAGCACCAGCAAGCAACCCGCCCGGCCATCGCTGGCGCAGGGCACCGGCTGCACTCGATCACGTCACCGGGCAGGCCATGGCCACCAGCAGCCGCACCAGGTCAACACCGCACAGCGCCCGCCTGATCCGGGGCCGGGTCTTGCCCGCCCGTGGCCGTGCCACCTTTGCCACCACACCGCACAGCAGCGCCAGCACCTGCAAGCAACCCGCCCGGTCATCGCTGGCGCAGCGCACCGCCCGCACTCGATCACACCGCCGGGCAGGCCGTGGCCACCAGCAGCCGCACCAGGTCAGCAGGCCATCAGGCCAGACAGCAGCGCCGCCAAAGGTGGGGCCATGGGGGAGCCCTTTTCGCGGCCATTTCCGGGGCTGTCTATTGCAGGCCGGGGCCGTGCGGTAGCGGGCACCAGGCAAAGAACACCGGGGCCGAGGTCAGTCAGGCCACCGACAAAGGCCGGGCGAAGGGCACAGCACAGGGCAAGGCATGGGGCAAAAACGAACGTTTGAAGGGGCTGAATGTATGTGAATGAGTAATTTTTTTTCACATACCAATACTGTCCCCGCTTTGCCCCCGTTTTGTCCCCGCATTGTCCCCGCACTTTCAAACGCTGCAAACCCGCATCAATCCTCAATTCTTGCGATTTGTCCCCGCTGTCCCCGCACTTTTTCAAAATAGCAGCCGCCAAAAAACGCAAAGCGCACCGCCCGCATGTGAAAAACCGCGCCAGTGGCCGGGTTTCGCTGGCGTAAGGCACAGGGCTGCACTCGATCACGTCACCGGGCAAGCCATGGCCACCAGCAGCCGCACCAGGTCAACACCTCAGCGCCCGCCTTGCTGGGGCGGGGGTTTCCCTATCAAAACCCCGTACAGCAAGGCAAACGCAGTCATTCGGGCATCATTCAGGCGCAAAAAAACCGCCTCGGTGGGCGGTCTTCGCTGGGGGTGGGCACCCGGGCCGGGCTGGGTCAGATCATGCGGCCCGGTGCGCTTCCAGGTCGATCACTTCGGCCCCCTTTGACTTTTGGTCCAGGTAATCAGCCCACCATTGCAGCAGGTCGGCCCGGTCTTTCAGGTAGGTGGATCGGTGGTAAGCCGCCCGCACCTGATCGCGTTCTTTGTGGGCTAACTGGCGCTCGATCACATCGCGCAGGCTTCGATCATGCTCGTTCGTCACCGTGGAAAACAGCGCCCTGAACCCGTGGGCCGTGGCCGTGTTTTTGTAGCCCATGCGGGCCAACGCTGAATTGAAGGTGTTTTCACTCAGGGGCTTTGAGGGGTAGAACGGCGAAGGGAAAACCAATTCCCTTTCACCGCTGATCGGGCGCATGGTCTCCAGCACTTGCAGGGCTTGGCGTGACAAGGGCACCCGGTGTTCATGGCGCATCTTCATTCGTTCGGCGGGGATGATCCAGAGTGCATCGGACGGGTGAAACTCGCTCCAACGTGCGCCCCGCACTTCACCCGGGCGCGTGGTGGTCAGCAGCAGCAGGCGCAAGGCTTGCACCGTGGTGGTGTCGCCTTGGTAGGCGTCCAACTTCACCAGGAACCCGGACAGGTCACGGTCAGACAGCGCGGCCCTGTGCTTCACTTCGCGGGGTTTCAGGATTTCACCGGGCATCAGGTCGAGCATGGGGTTGGCCTCGATTCGCTCATGGGTCACGGCCCATCGGTAAACCTGTTTGATCCGTTGCAGCACCCGGGCCGCTTGATCGCCAGCGCCCCGGGCCTCGATCTTTTGAACCGCCTTCATCACCTCGCTGGGGCGAATGCTGGCCAGTGGGCGGGCACCTAGCGCGGGGAATATGTCG
Organism: Limnohabitans sp.; assembly: GCA_017986605.1. Lineage (GTDB taxonomy): Bacteria > Pseudomonadota > Gammaproteobacteria > Burkholderiales > Burkholderiaceae_C > Limnohabitans_A. Next base: position 634 of record JAGNVG010000023.1, on the reverse strand, counting down.
GTTTCAAGCGAAGCCAAAACCCGGGCCTTGGTTGCAGGCTCCCAGCGGGTTGACTGGTGCGCCATCCAGTCAGCGGCCACCGCCTGCAAGGTGTTGGCCGTTTCAAACACGGTTTGGGCCTTCGCTGCCTTTTTGGTTTCGCCGGGATCGTCACCGGCTTGCAGCAGCTTGCGGGCCGCTTCGGCTTTTTCCCGGGCATCTTTCAGGCTTACAGCCGGGTACACCCCAAAGGCCAGGCGCTTTTCTTTGCCGCCGTGCCGGTACTTCATGCGCCAGTACTTGCCGCCCGCTGGGGTCAGTTCCAGGTAAAGCCCTGCACCGTCAGCATGTTTGCCCGGCTGGGTCAGGGTCCGTAGCTTCGCATCGGTCAGTTTCATGGGGGGTATCCTTCGCAGTGTGGGGGCACATTTGGGGGCACATTTGACCACACTGAAAACGAAAGCACCAGTTCATGCGGGTTTGCGGGCTAAATTCGGTGACTGTCGGGGCACCACTGCAAAGTGCAAGGCAGTGCAGCCAACACTTCATCCAGCATTTTCTTGGCATCGCCAAACAGCATCCGCTTGTTTTTTTGTAAAACAAGGGGTTCTCCGCCCCCAGCGGAGGCGCTGGCCATTGAGCGCTTCATCACGAT
>JAGNVG010000022.1 GCA_017986605.1 Limnohabitans sp. | reverse complement strand
TTGCTGGACTCTTGCTGGTCAATTGACGCATGGTCATGGGTGTGGTGACCAGGGTGCTTGGCAGTCACACTGGTTTCGTGCTCGCAATAGCTTGCCATTGCTGCCCAGCTGTATTGCAAGGGCAACAGAACCAGCAAGAAGATTGCCAAGAACTTTTTCATAAGTTAATAGTTTAGTCGATTCAGGCTTACTTGATCACGGGACGAGGCGTTGGCCTCAGTAATCCTGAGGCAATGGGAGAGGTTTACAGCTGCCTGGGAGCCATCACTTGACTGCCTTGAGAAGCCGAAGCCCATTGAAAACCACCAACAAGCTTGCGCCCATGTCGGCAAAGACCGCCATCCACATAGACGCGTCATCAAAGATGGCCATGAGCAGGAATACCGCCTTGATGCCCAGAGCCAGGGTGATGTTCTGCCACAAAATGACATGGGTACGTTTGGAGAGGCGAATCGTCTCGGGCAAGCGGCGCAGGTCGTCGTTCATGACGACGACGTCGGCCGCTTCCATGGCCGTGTGAGTGCCCGCAGCGCCCATCGCAAAGCCAATGTTCGCCTTTGCAAGTGCCGGGGCATCATTGATGCCGTCACCGGTCATGGCCGTCACACCGTATCTTCCTTGGAACTCTTCAATCGCCTTGAGCTTGTCCTCGGGCAGCAGGTTGCCTCGGATTTCTGAAATGCCTGCCAAGTGTCCTACGGTGCGCGCCGTGGCGGCGTTATCACCGGTCAACATGATGGGAACGACCCCCAGCGCCTTCATTTCGGAAATGGCCTCGATCGATGACGGTTTGATCGTGTCCGCTACAGCGAAGAGCGCGATCACCTGGTCCCGATTGGCCAAAATGGTCACAGTTCGTCCTGCCTCCTCATGAACTGCGAGGCGTGCTTCCAATGTCGCAGAACACTGGCCGCGCTCTTCGATCCAGCGGTGATTGGCCAGGATGTAGGGGTGACCATCGATCACCCCCTGGACGCCACGACCTGCGACAGCTTCAAATGCTTCGACTTCTTGGGCTTGTACCGCTAGGCCTTGAGCAATCGCTTTCGAGACCGGGTGGTCTGAACGCGCAGCCAGGCTCTTTGCGAGCAGTTCTACCCCTTGCTCAGGCTCGTCGGGCGCGATGGGCTCGAACGCCACCAATTTGGGCTTCCCTTCGGTGATGGTGCCGGTTTTGTCCAAAGCGACGGCTTTGATCTTTCGGGCTTCCTCCAGGTAAACGCCTCCCTTGATCAAGATACCCCGCCGTGCCCCTGCGGCCAGACCACTCACCACCGTGACGGGTGTGGAGATGACCAAGGCGCAAGGGCATGCAATCACAAGCAGGACCAAAGCCTTGTAGACCGCTTCGAGCCACGTGATCCCGGCCACCCAGGGCATCAGGACGGCAACCAGCACCGCAAGGGCAAAGACCGCAGGTGTGTAGACGGCGGCGAACTGGTCAACAAAACGCTGCGTTGGTGCGCGAGAGGCCTGCGCTTCCTCGACGGCTTTGATGATCCGGCTGAGCGTGCTGTCTGAGGCGGGCGATGTGACCCGGATTTCCAAAGCAGAGGCCTGGTTGATGGTTCCGGCAAACACCTCATCACCAGGTCCTTTGTCCACGGGCAGGCTCTCGCCTGTCAAAGGCGATTGATCCACCGCGCTCTGACCCGCCAGCACGGTGCCATCAAGCGGAACACGCTCACCCGGAGAGATACGTACCACCGAGTTCAATGCAACAGACTTGACGTCAATCCGAAGCCAGCCGCCGTCCTCCTGGCGTACCTCGGCTTGCTCTGGTGACAAGGCAAGAAGGCTTTTGATGGCACCTCGAGCGCGGTCGACCGCCCGCGCTTCGATGGCCTCTGCAATGGCATAGAGCGCCATCACCATGGCGGCCTCAGGCCACTGGCCGATCAAGAAGGCGCCTGTGACGGCTACTGCCATGAGGGCGTTGATGTTCAATCGTCCTTGCCGCAGCGCAGCCAGGCCTTTTCCGTAGACGCCGAAGCCTGAAAGGAAGATGGCACCCAAAGCGATGGCCATGCCCAGGGCTTTGATCCAGGTCGTCGCAGGGAAGGCGTACGCGATCGCCTCTGCTGCCAATGCCAAGCCGAGCGCCGCCAGAAGCTTTCCCCACATGTCCCAAAACGTCGCAGACGCATTAGTTGTACCGGAAGGTTTTTTGTCGGCTTCATCGATGGGCTCAGGCTTAAACCCTGCCTTTCGAATCGCCTGTAGTGCGTTTGGCAATGCAGCTTGACTCGCAGAAATGGTCAGTACGCGTGCCCCCAGATCGAATCGCAAGGCTTCAATTTCCGGGATGCCATCCACAGCGCGCCGGATCTCGGACTCCTCTGAGGCGCAGTCCATGTTGGAGATACGGAACCTTTTCTGTGACTGGTCTGTGTTCATATGCGCCACGTCCTGCTCAGATTGCACCAAGGGTACGCAGGAAGCGGCTGAACATCCGTTCTCAGTCGGGCGGACCTGTGGCTTTGCGCCTTCGCAAGATGTACTTGTACTCATGATTTCTTCCTCGTTACAGCGATTAGAAACCCTGTAGCCACTTTAGAGTCAAGCGCCTAAAATATGGTCAACCGCTGATGGAGGACACCATGAGGATTGGAGAGCTCGCCAAGGCCACCGATACACAGGTGGAGACGATTCGCTACTACGAGCGTGAGGCCTTGTTGCCACAGCCGGGGCGAACAGAAGGCAACTACCGCGTCTATGGACCGGAGCACGTTGAACGACTTTCGTTCATTCGGTACTGCCGAAGCTTGGACATGGCCCTGGATGAGATTCGAGCGCTGTTGCGCATGAAAGATTCCCCCCCACAGGACTGTTCTGACATCAACGCCTTGGTTGATGAGCACATCAAGCATGTGGCGGTTCGAATCAGAGAGCTGAAGGTCTTGCAAAGGCAACTTGTTGAGTTGCGAACCGGTTGTGCCGGAAACGGCTCTGTCAGTGAGTGCGGTGTGCTTTCCGGAATTGCTCAGGCCTCTAAGGAAGTGGGGCCGGTGGGCAAGCGAGGCGCGCGCCATGTGCATGGGGCGCACTGATTTGCGTCAAAGGGGTACGAGTCCCTTTGAGCGCCCGTAAACACTGTTCCGAGATCCGCAAGCAAGGCGCTTTTTTCAAAGCATTCTCCAAATTGAGGATCTGTTCCTAGCGCGGTTGAAAGGCAATGATGCTCATACCCAGCAGGGCCACGGCAACACCCGCGACATCCCAATTCGATGGTCGGATGCCGTCGACGGCCCATAGCCAAAGAATAGCTGCAAAGATGTAGACACCCCCGTAAGCAGCGTAGACGCGTCCGGTGGCAGCTTCGTGCAGTGTCAGTAGCCACGCGAAGGCCGCCAGACTGACTCCGGCGGGTATCAGCAACCATGGAGATCCGTTTTGCTTGAGCCAGAGCCAGGGCAGGTAGCACCCCACGATTTCAGCGATTGCGGTTGCGAAATAGAGCGTGATGGTCTTCATTTGATCTCCTGTGCCTGATTTTCCATACAAGTTCATACCCCAGTTGAGCTTCAAGTGTTGGGGCGCGCATCTCTCATAAGGTCTGTCACCTCAGCCTCTTGTGTGATGCGGAAATAACCCAACACGGTGGAGACGCTGTGGTGCCCCGTCATGGCCATGGTCTGAGCGAGGGGAACGTTTTGCAAGCCTGCCTCTGTCACGAACCCTGAGCGCAGGGAGTGGGCGGCATAGTTGCCGTCAATGCCTGCCAACAAGCATCGCTTTTTAACGATATCTTTGACAGCGGCAGGGGAGAGCGCTTCACCGATGTGACCGCCTTTGCGCACTCTTCGGAAAATCGCCCCGCTGGTGATGTGGCTGACGGTGAGCCATGCCGAGAGGGCTTGCGCTGCGAGGCCAAAAATGGGTTTGTGGTTTTCAGCGCGTTCTGCGCCGGCTTGGTTCGTTTTGGAGAACGCCAAGTTGTAGAGATAGGCATCGGGGCCGGTGCGTTTTAAAAACTGCATGTCTGCGCTGGCCACCTCGGATCTCCTGCGCCCGCCACTGGACCAGGCGAACAAGATCAGTGCTCTATCGCGGATGCCGATGACTGAGTCATCGCACGTTTGCAAGATGGCTTGAAGAGGCTCTTTGGTGAGGGCGTCTTTTTTGCGGGGGAGGGCACCCCGCTTGGCGTAGGCCTTGCGGGTGCGGGAGAGAAGCTCGCGCACTTTGGGGTCGTGGCAAGGGTTTTTGAACTCGCCAATTTGGTGGGCTTTGGACAGGACCGCAATTCGGTGAATCAGGGTGTTGTGTGCGAGTGCGCCGAGTTTGCCTTTGAAGCCGGATTTCACCAGGGCTTGATCGATCTCGATGGGCAGCTCGTGCGCCAGGCCTTTGTCGGTGGTTCGATCCGCGTGGTCGACGACAAACTGGAGCACACAGGCGGTGGGCACGGGCAGCTGTATTTGTCGGCCGTAGCGTGCACCAAACCATGCGGCCCAGTAGCGCAAGGCGCTGCGGTAGCTAATGAGGGTGTTTTTTGATTCACCTTCGCGCAGCAGATCTTCGACGGCGCGTTGGGTGACTTCGCTCAGAGCCTCTGGCTCCAGGGCGGGTGTATTTTTGAGCGCGGGCAGGCGCAAGTTCATGGGCGGCTTATTTCTTTGAAGAAATCTTACATAGCATGTAAGATTATTTATCTTTTTATCCTTTAAATCACGATAAATATCTCTTATCGTCGGTAAATTTACAGCAAGGAGCAGGGCGATGCAAGTTAAAAGTCCAAGGGGTGTTCAGCAAGCCGATGTCAACGGCGCAGCCGACGAATTGCTCAGTGAGCAACTCAAACCGACCATCGAACGTGTTCGCATGAAATTGGGCCGTGGATCGCCCAACACCGTGGGCCCGATGCTGGAGGTCTGGTTTTCTTCATTGGGAGAGCGTTTGAGAGGACCAACGGGTGAATCCGATAAAACAAGCGAATTGCCAGCTACTGTGCAAGTAGCCATGAAAACCCTCTGGAAAAGCGCTTTGCAGGAGGCTCACAGTACTTTTGAAGCATCAAAAGCAGATTTCGCGAACACAGCAAGTCAGCAAGAACAGCAAATGACGACGGTGCTTGCTGAAATTGAAGCTGAGCGTGGAGCGTTCACGCAGAAGGCATCAGAATTAAAGCAAGCCCTTGATGCGCTTGAACTGAAGCATGCCGAAACACAAGGTCAAGCGCATAAGCTTCAAATGCATGTGAACAAGAAGGATGAGGAACTTACATCATCGCGTCTGGCGCTTCAACAGCAAGTTGCCCAAGGCAATGAGGAGCGTCGCCGTCACGATGCGCAACTGCTGGCTCACAGCGCTGAAATCCAAGCGCTTCAGGCACAGTTTGTGTCTTCAGAACGAAGACTGATGGCGGAGATTGATCGCGAGCGCCAACAAGTAAAAAAATTACAGGCAGAGGTGGAGATTGAAAAAAAGAAGCAGATACGACATCAAAGTGAGGCTCTGGAAGTGGCAGGAAATTTGACCAAGCAACTGCACGAGCTGAGGATGCAAAACACGCAGCTATCAGAGCGCGCATCAGGTTATCTTGCACGCATCAACGACATGCAACCCAAAAAACTCAAATCTGCAGCAAAGAACAAAGCCGTACGAAGCGTAATCGGATAGAAGTTAGCACATCAACGTTTTGGTCTTGCCAAATCACCAGTCCTTGATAGCGTCAACTTTACTTGGAATATGTGAGTAGCTATAACTTTACTTGGAAAGTAGCGTCAACTTTACTTGTGTGACCGCCATCCACACAGGCTCAATACCCGTCTACATACCTTGTTTGATTCATACGATGTATATTATGTTAAGTGATACATGTAATAAGTTGATGAAATTGAGAAAAATTAAGTTAACGAAAGCCCAGATGCATGGCAAAATCTCGCCGTTCTAATCACTTGGAGTAAAAATCTTGAACAAAGCAGAACTGATCGAAGCGTTGGCCAAAGAAACAGATATGTCCAAAGCTGCTGCCGGCCGTGCCGTGAGCGCTCTGGTTGAAATCATCACCAAGACTGTTGCAAAGAAACAAGACGTGCAACTGATTGGCTTTGGTACTTTCAAAGCTGCCAAGCGTGCAGCTCGCGTTGGTAAGAACCCACGCACTGGTGAGAAGCTGAAAATCGCAGCGGCCACTGTGCCCCGCTTTACCGCTGGCGCCGCTTTCAAAGCTGCAGTGAACAAGAAGAAGTAATTTTCAATTGCTTCCGCCGAAAGGCAGCCATGGTGCATCACCTGGCTGCCTTTTTTCATGGTCCACAGATCCTGAGGCCAAGGCCGTGCGTCTGGGCGAAGTGACCGACAATCCATCTCTTTGACTTTTTTGCTTGGCAGCGGCTTTTATGGCGATTCAATGGTTTCCCGGACACATGCACCTCACGCGCAAAGCGATTGGGGAGCGCATCAAAGAAATTGATGTGGTCATTGAAATGCTGGACGCCCGACTGCCCGGCTCCAGCGCCAATCCCATGCTCGCTGAGCTGATCAAGGGCAAGCCCGCGCTCAAGATCCTGAGCAAGCAAGACCTCGCAGACCCGGTGCGCACAGCCCTTTGGCTTGCCCATTACAACGCCCTGCCCGGCGTCAGCGCCATGGGCTTGGACACCAGCATGACGCAGCCGTCCAAGGCACTGATCGACGCCTGCAGGCAACTCGCGCCCAACCGGGGCGGCATGGTCAAACCCATGCGCGTGCTCATTTGCGGCATCCCCAACGTGGGTAAATCGACGTTGATCAATACACTCAAAGGCAAACGCGCTGCCAAGACAGGTGATGAAGCGGGAGTCACCAAGCAGGAGGCCCGCATTGCGCTGGCCGATGATTTTTACCTTTACGACACCCCCGGTGTACTCTGGCCTCGCATCATCGTGGAGCAAAGTGGTTACAACCTAGCTGCCAGCGGTGCCATTGGCGTGAATGCATTTGACGAAGAAGTCGTGGCGTTGGAGTTGTTGAACTACCTGATTCCACACTACCCGCAGGCCTTGGTCGAGCGTTACAAAATTGCCGACGTGGCCGACCACACCGACGAAAGCCTGCTCGAGGCCATCGGCCGCGTGCGAGGGGCCATGCAAAGTGGCGGTCGCGTCAACACCACCAAGGCCGCGCACATCGTGATCCATGACTTCCGATCAGGCACCTTGGGTCGTGTGACCATCGAAACCCCGGAGCAATTTGCCCAATGGCTGGCAGAAGGCAAGAAAGCCGATGCAGAGCGTGCTGTGCGCAAAGAAGCGGAAACAAAACCCCGGAAAACACAGCGCCAAAAACCTGGCTGACAAACTTCGCGCTTTGTTCCCTTCATGAACGCCAGACCCCATGCAACACCCCACACCTGACAAAGACGCCATCGCCCTCCTCCCGCCCTTTGAACGCTTGGGGCTGGACCGCATCACATTGGTGAACAATGGCAGACAGGCAGAACAAGCCAGCGATCAACTGAGCCAGGCAAGGGCTTGGGGCTTTGACACCGAGTCCAAGCCCACCTTCAAGGTCGGTGAACAGTCAGATGGACCCCATGTGCTGCAACTGTCTACTGCCGAGCGGGCCTGGGTTTTTCAGCTGCACGACCCCGAATGCCGCGCCGTGGCAGCTGCGCTGCTGGCGCAGCCGGGCATCGTCAAAGCCGGGTTTGGTCTGGGCGATGACCGCAAACGCATCATCCACAAGCTGGGCATTGAGCCCCAAGGCATTTTGGAACTCAACACCGTGTTCCACCAACGCGGCTACCGCAAAGACATGGGCGTCAAAGGCGCGGTGGCGGTGCTGTTCAATCAGCGCTTCATCAAATCCAAAAAAGCGGCCACCAGCAACTGGGCCAATGCCCGCTTGAGCGAATCACAGTTGGTCTATGCCGCCAATGATGCTTATGCGGCCATACGGGTTTGGCAAGCGCTGGGCGGTCAATAGATCAAGTTCACAACTCTTTTTTGAGTGTGATCGCACCGCGAATCTGACCCTCGGTGTAGCCCATCGCTTTGTCCAAGGGGTAGAGGCTTTTGATTTTTTGCAAAACCACCGGCTCCATCTCGGTGGGCTTGCCATGACAGGCAATGCACATGCCCTGTGTGGGCAAGGCCTTCATATAACGAAAGACGGTTCGGCCATTGTTCTTTTCTACTGTGCTGGCTTCTAGGGTCGCAGGGGTTTCACCCGCCGCAGCGCGACGGTCAAAATCTTGCAGTACCGAGACTTCCCATGTGTCTGGAACCGCTTTGGGGTTCCGGTTTTTCAGGCTCACGCGGCGAATTTGCATGCCATTGGCCTGTGCGGCCTCTTTGGCCATGGCTGGCGCCTTCAAGTTGCAGGCGGCCACTGCGCCCGCCAACCCATTGGCCTGAATTTCGCTGCGCACGACCGACATCAACTTGGGCGGCAAATTTTTGGCCACCGCCTCCATGTCTGCAGGTACCCCGTCCATGGCCCATACAGAACTAGCCCCCATCGCTGCCAAGCCGAGCCATTGTTTGATTTGCATGTTCATCACCCCTAAAAATAAGTACTACCAATGTATCCACCGATATAGATTCCGGGCTGATATAAATCAGCGAGGCCCTAAAATTTGCCCCACCAACAGCTCGATGGTCGAGCTGGCTTCAATAGACCACTTCACCATGTCCACCCCTTCGGGCCACAGCGCCGCCACTCCATCTGAACAAACCACCTCGGTGCTGGAATTTGCCAACTGCCAGTGGCGCGTGCGCAAACCAAAGCCTTTTGTGTTGGTGATTGAAGGCGAGGAAAAAGACTTTAAGGGCCATGAGGCACAAGCCCCCACCGACTACCTGCACGACAAACTGCTGTTACCCGAGTGGCGCGAAGCCTTTTACAAGCTGGTCGATGCCACGGGCTTGGTGGTGTGCCTGAACGTACACACCCAACACCCCACCTACCGCGACGTGCGCGGGCGCTCTAGCAAAGGGCGGCTGAGCCAAGGCGAGTACTACCACCACGACGGATGCACAGGCCCCGTTAAGCCGCGCTTTGTTGAAATTCGCTGCCCCATCCAGCCGCAAACACGCGGCGTGGCCACCGCTGTAGCGCCCCATCGCGATGTGGTCAAAGCCATGGTGCAAGTGCTGCCCGCCGAGCTGGCCGCCACTGCCGCACTGGCCACACAAGACATGAGCCCGGAAGCCTTGGAGCAAATGGACTACGCCGCGCTAGACCACCTGCAAGGCCTCATCACGCGCACCGTGCGCAAAAAGCTCAACGCCGAAGGCGCACGCAGCTACTTCCGCCAAGTGGATGCTGCCGCCAACGCCTACTTTGAACCTTGGGCCTTGGGCGAAAGCCGCTTTATTGCCAACGCCAACAGCGGCATCACCATGCAACACCGCCGCGCCTACCAAGCCCCACACACCGGTGGCGTGGCCAATGGCCACTTGGTCAAGCGCTGGACGAATGAAGAGCTTTTGCTACCCGGCCAGGTGGTAGACCAAGCCTTGATTGCCGCGCTGTGCAGCGAAGAAGGAGATGAAACGGATGGTGAGCGGGCTGAGGGGTGTTACCTCGGGGCGCATTGACCACAAAGCGCGACCAAACCACATCACTCTTTGATTTAGTCGCGACTTTTTAATAAAGCTATTTCTTTTGGTCGTAAAATGACCGCATGAAACGCTACCTCGATGACCGTGTACAGGCCGACTTGGCTAAAAAAATGGTGTTCCTGACTGGCCCGCGCCAGGTCGGAAAAACCACGCTCAGCCGCCAGCTCATCGCCCAGCAAGGCGGGCAATACCTTAACTACGACGTGCCCGCAGACCGGGCCATCATCCTGCACCAGCGCTGGAACCCACAGGCGGCACTGCTGGTGCTCGATGAAATCCACAAAATGCCCGACTGGAAAGCCTGGCTCAAAGGCGTGGTCGATGGAAAACCCACCGCCCAACAACTGCTGGTGACCGGCAGCGCCCGCATGGACACCTTTCGGCAAAGCGGTGAATCTTTGGCTGGGCGCTTCTTTGGGCTGCGACTGCACCCTATCTCGGTGCGTGAATGGTGCGAACAAACCGAGGCCACGCCCGATGCAGCGCTCACGCATTTGCTAGAGCGCGGCGGCTTTCCTGAACCCTGCCTAGCCACCGACAACGAACAGGCTGAACGCTGGCGCAGACAATACTTTGACGGCCTCGTGCGCAACGACGTGCTGGAGTTTTCGCGCATCCAAGAGGTCAACGCCATTCGCCTTTTTGCCGAGCTACTGCGCTCACGCGTGGGCTCGCCCCTGTCACTGGCCAGCATTGGGCGCGACTTGGCTGTGTCGCCCGTCACGCTCAAAAAATACCTCGACATCTTGGAAGCGCTCTACATCGTCTTTGTGGTGCGCCCTTTTCACGACAACATTGCACGCGCCGTGCTGCAAACGCCCAAGGTGTACTTTTACGACACCGGCTTGGTGGTGGGCGACGACGGCCTGCGCTTTGAAAACCTGGTTGCCACCGCCTTGCACAAGCATGTGCAGTGGCAGCACGACGTGCAAGGCCAAGAAACTGGGCTGCACTACATCCGCACCAAAGATGGGGCCGAGGTGGACTTTGCCCTGAGCCACAAAGACCAGCTCACCCAATTGGTGGAATGCAAACTGTCAGACCCCAAACCCCACCGCGCCCTGCTGCGCTTTGCCCGCGAACAGCCCCAAGCGCAAGCGGTGCAAGTGGTACGCCATTTGCCGCACAGCCATGTGCTGGGCGAGATACAGGTGACGCGGGCGGATGATTATTTGAATGGGTTGGCGGCTTGAAGTTCTAGGCAAACGCAACACCGTCGCTCCTACTAAGCCCCACACACGGGTGGCGTGGCCAACGGCCACTTGGTCAAGCGCTGGACCAATGAAGAACTGCTGCTACCCGGCCAGGTGGCCGACCAAGCCTTGATTGCTGCGCTGTGCAGCGAAGAAGGTGATGAAGTGGATGGTGAGCGGGCTGAGGGGCGTTACCTGGGGGCGCATTGATGTTCGCCGCCTTGTGCGCCAACACATCAATGCCAAGAACGCGTCAGCAACTCATCCAACGCATCCGCAATCTCTTGCCCGTTCTCAGCCAAAGAACCCACGCACTCTCCCAGCTGATCGAGCGCCACTGAAACCATGTCCAAAGGGTGCAGCACCAACACCGCACCACGCACGTTGAAGCTCGGGTTCATGCGCGTGCCAGCAATACCCGCAGGCAGCGCACTGCGCTTGACCAATGGCACCACCACTCGACGGCGATAACCATCAAACAAAGAAGACTGAACCACCACGACGTAAGGGATGGTGTCCTTCAATGGGCCTTTGTTTTGATGAAGGTCGAACTGAGCCATCAGAGTGTGGAGTGTTCATCAGCAAATGAGCCGACTTGGGCATGCAAAGCGTTCCAGCCTGCCACGGCTTGATCTGCCTGTTGCTGGCGGCTTGAACGTGCCTGCTTTTGTTCCACCACATACGCTGTGAGCAACTCTTCTGCCGTGGCAGACAAATTAGAGGTGTAGCCTTTGAGCTCGGCGATCAAGCCTTCACTCAACGTGAGGTTGACTGGGCGTTTTCGGGATAAGGGCATGGCGCTGCTGGTGCGTGGCATAGGGGCCTCCAATAAAGTATGCGCATATTATGCGCATACAAAGCAATCCCTGGCAATCGGCGCGTGTCAATGTCGTCGTCTGCATAACTGCCATGAATACGTGAACTCTTCGTCGTGCACAAATACGCTGGGGGCGCATTGAGCGCCGTCTCAGTCGGGGCTGTTCCCCGGCAACTCTTCAAACTTGGCCGCCATCGTGGGGTTGCTCCGGGTGAGCTTCTTGATCGTCAATTCGTCGGCCTTGTCGTTGGCCAGGCGCAAATTGTTGGCTGACTTGTGCAGCGCTTCCTTAGTTTTTTCCAGGTCTTTGATGGCTTCATCAATGCGCTTGACGGCTTCTTCAAATCCCTCAGAGGCCAGGCGCCAATTGCGGCCAAACGCCGTCTTGAATTCGTCCAGCTGGGTTTCAAACTTGGTGATGTCCACGTTCTGCGAGCGCACCAAGGCCAGCTCGGACTTGTACTTCATCGCGTTCAAAGCGGCATTGCGCAGCAGCGTGATCAGGGGCACAAAGAACTGTGGCCGCACCACGTACATCTTGGGGTAGCGGTGCGACACATCCACAATGCCGCTGTTGTACAACTCGCTCTCCGGTTCCAGCAGGGACACCAGCACCGCGTACTCGCAGGCCTTTTCAGTGCGGTCTTTGTCCAGCTCTTTCAGAAAATCTTCGTTCCGCTTTTTGGTGGCCGTCTCGTCGCTTTCGTTCTTCATCTCAAACATGATGGAGACGATCTCGGCACCCGACTCGTCTGAGTCGCGAAAAATGTAGTCACCTTTGCTGCCGGTGCGGGCGTCGTTGTCTTTCTCAAAATGCGCACGTTGAAAGGCGGCCGCACGGATGCGGTTGAACTCGATTTCGCAGTGCTGCTCCAGGGTTTCACCCACCATCTTGGTCGACAGCCGCGCCTTCATGTCGCGCAGGCGGGCAATCTCGCCATCACGGTCGCGCAGCTGCAAGGCGTATTGCTCCTTGATGGCTTTTTCTTCCAGCTGGTTTTTCACAGCAATCAGGTTGAGGTCGTTCTTCAAACCATCGCGCTCCCTGGCGACCACACCCACGGCTTCGTTCACGGCCAATTGGCGCGCTGTCTCGCTGGCCGCCAGCTTGGCTTGCAGCGCCTGAATTTCGGCGTCCTTTTTGGTGGCTTCGGCCTGCAGCGCATGGGCCAGCTTGGCCTCGGCCAACTGGGCTGCCGCTTGGCTGCTGTTGCGCGCCCTCTCCTGTTCGGTCTTCAGCTCGTTGGCCAACTGATCGCGCTCTTTGCTCACCGTGCCCAAAGCCTCCGACACCGCCAGCTTGCGCGCCACCTCGCCCGCATCGAGCTGGGCTTTCAGCGCCTGAATCTCCGTGTCTTTGGCAGCCGCTGTTTTTTGCAGCGCATTGGTGACATTGGCCTCGGCCAAGGCAATCGCGTCGCGCTTTTCCCGCTCGGCCAGCTCCAGCCGATCATGCAACTGTTTTTCAAAATCGCCATCGCGCACCTGCTTGAGGATGTCGGCGTACCCCGCCTCGTCGATCTTGAACGCTTTGTGGCAGTGGGGGCAGATGATTTCGTGCATGGCGGAATGCCCTCTCTTTGATAGTTATAACCAATAGGTCCCGGTAACGGGTGGATGTTGACATGAGTGGGGCCACAGACAAAAAATTCCGGGCCACCTCATCGGAAACGAGCGTGCGATTTATTTAATCTTTGCCATCTGTTTGTAGTGTTCCCCGTAGCCACATGTATCAAAAACCAGTCGTAAACCCTCATGGAAGTCTTGGTAATTGAACTCCTTCAAATCAAAAACGTTCTGCCCGAATGAATGAGACTCTCTATTCATGTATCTGTTGAAGGCTTGGAGCTTGTTTGAAGACAACTCTGGTTTCTGAAAAACGTTGTTGAAGTCCTTTTTCTCAACAAACCCAAAAAAATACTCAACGATATTTCTCATGCAATTGGCGACTAAGGCCGGATGGGTTCCCACATCATTGACCAATTGCCAATATGACTGGTAGTCATTCTGAATTTCTTCATACTTCATCGCATTGACTGCACTCCCAAGTGTGCTTTTTGATACTCGGAATAATGCTTGTGTTTCCTGACGTCTTTCCTTTTTTATATCAGTAAGCTCGTAGAAGAAGTACAAGCTATGTGTGAATACGAAGACCTGCTTTATCTTGTCTTCTTTGAAGAAGCGCGACATAAGAAGGCGGCCCACATTGAAGACAAAAATGTGGGACATGCTTGAGATTGGATCATCCAGAACTACGATGCGATCTTTGGGCTGCTCATCTGCTGATTCTTTACCCTCGCACAACTCGCAAAAGTAAAGAAGCGCGATGATCATTTTTTCCCCTTCGCTCAGACTCTGAAAGCTATTGGTGCCGCCGCCAGTGCGTTCCAATTGATAGAGGTGGTCGTTGTGTTTCTTTATTTGGAAGTCGAGGATTCCGAGGTTTACGAGTTCAAAATTGATATTTTTAATCGCGACATCAATATTGACCGTTGCCTTTTGTGCTTCGGAAATACTCGCACCAATTTCCAATAAAGAAGCATTGACCTTGGAAAGCTTTGTCGAATAATCATCGTTTACAGTTTTTAGTTGACTTTGGAGCGATTCATAGAAGGAAATACTTTGGTCATATTCCCATCTCATGAGTTGCCAGAACCGGTTCTTGATCTCATCCTTTGCGGCACCCTTGTTGGCAATTTTCTTCTTGTGATCAGCGATCTTCAAGTTAATACTGGCAATCAATGCATTCAACTCTTCCACGATGATTTTTGTGGACTGAAGAGTCACGGGTAAGGATGGGGTGCCCCGTTTCTTCTGAATCAACAATATGTTTTGACGAAGGGTTGCAGCGAGGTGTTGACATTTCGTACCAATTTCCAGTTCGTAAAATTGGCTCGTTTGAAATTCCGAATTTTGAGGAAGTGAAGCTATCGCTACTTCATACTGAAGCTCAATCTCTTTGAGCTTTTCTATTTGTTCGTCGTATGTCTTGTCGAAGTAGGACTGCATTTCGCTTACGAAATGATCATCAATCGTTGGTTGCTGACAAAAGGGGCAGTCGTTCGGCTTTTTAGCCTCAAGATCTAAATAGGTAATCCCGGACCTGACCCAGTCAGAGCTTTTTAGTCGATTTATGAAGTCACCAAAATTACTGTTATGTGCCCCAACGACTGCTTTTCCAAAAATGGGATCTGTTTCCACACTGTGTGCGGTCATCAGAAATGTCGGAAGTAGAGTTTCGTCTCTAGTTGAGTTCTCGCCAGTGAGCAAACGAGCTTCGTCTTGAAGTTGCCTAACAGAATAATCCGGTTTTTCTGATGTCTTTTTTGTAGCAAATAGTTGATCGAAGAGTTTTTCCTTTTTACCCATAACTCCTTCAAGGCAAAACTCTAATACACGATCTCCACCAGAGTGGTTGCGCTTTATGGCGAATGTCTTTTCATGAATTGAACTAATTTCTTTCTGTATCTGCTCGGAATTTTCGAGTTTTTTGCTTTCGATGGCTTCCTTTTCCGCAAGCAGTGTTGTACGTTGTGACATTGCGAGCGCGATAGCTTGCTCTGCATCTTTATTCTGCTTGGATAGACTAAAAATCCCCTTGATTAGAGAGGATTCATAGAAGTTCTCGCGGATGAAGTCTTCATTGAAGACATAGATTTTGCTGCCCTGGCTTCCGATCACTTGACATTGGGCGTACTCAGCTTTATCAGGGTTACGGAGGAGTCGGCAGATGGTTGATTTGCCAGAACCATTTAAGCCATAAATTAGATTGATCTTTTTATCTGTTTCAAGCGTTGTTTGACTCTTGAACGTTGCTACGCTATTGATCTGAATTTTTGTCAACATTTCGTCCTCCCTATTTATTGCTTAGTATTTTTTGATTCTGCTGATATTGAGTTACATCACTCGGAAATGCTTTCCAAAACTATCATCATCACCACCCTCTGCATAACCCGTGCGTCTAGCCGGGGTGGTCATCGCCGCCATTAAGGAGTGCGCTCAAGGTGCCATCCTTACTTTGATGGGCGGCTCCGGTGGATCAGGTAGCCGCAATTTGTGACCCCATACAGCGCAGCCAGGCCCACATCCAGAATGACGCGCAAGCCGCGAACCATCTGGATTGGGCTCTCAATGCGAGGCAGCTTTAACGTGTTGCAAGTCAAAATAAGTGCGAAAAAAGTTCACGCAAGCATATTCCGAAATTAGTTCAAAAGAACCCGGATCAGCACAAATTTCAACTTTTTGAGATGTGTCGGGCTGTGCTTTGCCCTGAACCAAAAGGCCAGTTAAGCCTTCACTGTCTTCAAGGGTTCCTAGCTTGCCCCTGCACCAGCAGATCAAACACAATCCGCGCAAAGTTGGCGGCTTTGCTGGGGTCGGCCAGTAGCTGCATCATCTGGTTCTGGTGGGCTTCGCTGCTGTCGAGGATGGCGTCGTCAATGGCCTTCGAGAAGTCACCCAGCAGGGCCTGCTCGGGCGAGTTGTTCTCGATCTGCTTCATCACTTTGATGTTCTCACCCACCTTGTCGCGGATCGTGTAAGCGTAGTTCACCATGTCCTTGTCGGTGAGCTGGTCGGTCACAAACACATCGTTCAGGCGATTGATGATCTGCGACAGATACTCTTCTTTCTTGTCCTGTGGCTTGGCCGTACCCAGGCCTTCGCCCGGCTCCAGCTTGTACTCAGCGGTGTTTTCTTTGAGTAGCAAATCCTGCTGGCGTATCTTTGCCACAAAACAGAAGTCGCACACGAGTTCGAGCAGGAATTAGCGCAGTTGCACCAACAGGCCGCGTTGCAGCTCGCTTTCAAGGTGGGTAGCGGGCAGGTCCAGAAATTCGACCAAGTAGCTGTATTTGAACACGCTGGCCGCGCCGGGGTGGATTTGTGTCACCAGTGGTGACACTTTGGCCGGGCTGAGGACGACGCGCTCAAAAAGGACCGTGTCAAACTGCCGCATACGCCAGATGTTTTGAGCGGAAAGACCGCGCAGTCCACGCTGCATGCTCCCCACAAATTACAGCCTATATGGTGTAAATCCAAAATACAGCACATAATGTGTAAAAATTAAATACATATCAAATGCTGTATGAAAAACTATCCTCTCCAAACGCCTGACCAACTGCAGCCCATCCTTGCAGCCTTCCGTAAAACAGCGGGCCTGACTCAGGCAGACCTGGCTGTTCGGCTGGGCGTCACCCAGCAAACCTATTCCGCAGCCGAACGCAATGCGGCCAACATGAGCGTGGCCAAGCTGATGGCCGTGCTCAATGCCCTCGATGTTGAACTGGTGCTGCAGCCTAAATCAGTCAAGACCGCGCTCGCACCGTCAAACCAACCCACTGCGCAGTGGTGATCGCCATGAAACGCCTTGTTTTGTGGATGAATGGCGAGCGGGTCGGTGCCTGGACGGTTGCACAAGGCAAAGACCAACTTCAATACGATGACAGTTGGCTGCAGTCACCACAAGCTCGCCCGCTGTCACTCACACTGCCCTTCACGCCGGGCAACCAGCCGCACCGTGGTGAACAGGTCGGTGCATGGTTTGACAACCTGCTGCCCGACAGCCAGCGGCTGCGCGACCGCATCGCAACACGGTTCAAAACCAAGGGCAAAAGCACCTTTGACTTGCTGGCCGAAGTGGGTCGCGACAGTGTGGGCGCCATTCGCCTGCTGCCTGAAAGCCTTTCGCCCAAAGAAGCCCCAGACGATGGTCAAAGCATTGCCGCCCAAGCCATGAACGAGGCCGAAGTGGCCCAACTGCTCAGAAGCACTGCCAGCACGGGGCCAGGCGATGCGCTGCATGCCGACGACTTTCGGATCTCTTTGGCGGGTGCACAAGAAAAAACCGCCCTGCTGCAGATCAACGGCCAGTGGATGCGCCCCTTGGGTGCCACACCCACCACACACATCCTCAAGCTGCCGCTGGGTTTGGTGGGCAATCTGCAAATGGACATGGCCACCTCAGTGGAAAACGAATGGCTGTGCGCGCAAATCATCAAGGCCTATGGCCTGCCTGTGGCCAACTGCACCATGGCGCAGTTTGAAGACATCAAGGCCCTGGCCGTCGAGCGGTTTGACCGCGCCTGGTCTGCCGACCGTTCATGGCTGATTCGCCTGCCGCAAGAAGACATGTGCCAAGCACTGGGCCACCCGAGCCACCAAAAGTACGAATCCGATGGCGGGCCGGGCATGGACAAGATTCTGAATTTGCTCAGCGGCTCCACCCAGGCCGTGCAGGACAAAAACAACTTCATCAAAGCCCAATTCTTGTTTTGGCTGCTGCGGGCCAGCGATGGCCATGCCAAAAACTTCAGCATTCACATCAAGGCCGGAGGCAGCTTTGCCATGACGCCTGTGTATGACGTGCTCTCGGTCTACCCCGTGCTGGGCGAAGGCCCCAAGCTCGTGTCACCGCACAAAGTCAGCATGGCCATGGCCGTGAGGGGCAAAAACGCACACTACAAAATGCGCGACATCCAGCCCCGCCATTGGCGCGAGCTGGCCAAGCGGCACGGCATCGCCCCAGAGGGCACTGGCAGCCCATTTGAGCAAGTTATTGCACAAACATCGGCCGTCATTGAAACTGTGCAAAGCTTGTTACCAGAGGGGTTTCCACTGCAGGTAAGCGACGCCATTCTGAATGGACTGGCTGAGGCTGCGGGGCAGTTTTAAAACCAAGCGACTTTGCACAGGCCTGCGCCGAAGCCACTGGGCAGCGCTACGACAGCCTGTCTGCGCAAATCCTGAGGTCAGCTATCACGAAAGAAGCCGCCAACCCTTTCAGGTTGGCGGCTTCTTTATTTGCAGCGCGAAGCCTTTACTTCTTGCCAGGCGGCAAGTCCGTGCAGCTACCGTGCGCCACCTCCGCTGCCATGCCGATGCTTTCGCCCAGCGTGGGGTGTGGGTGGATGGTTTTGCCGATGTCCACAGCGTCTGCGCCCATTTCGATGGCCAGAGCGATCTCGCCAATCATGTCGCCCGCGTGCGTGCCCACCATGCCGCCGCCCAAGATCTTGCCGTGGCCCCCATTCGCATGCACCTCGGGTGAATCGTCAAACAGCAGTTTGGTCACGCCTTCGTCGCGGCCGTTGGCAATGGCGCGGCCCGAGGCGGTCCAAGGGAACAAGCCCTTTTTCACCTTGATGCCTTGTGCTTTGGCCTGGTCTTCTGTCAAGCCCACCCATGCCACTTCGGGGTCGGTGTAGGCCACGCTTGGGATGACGCGTGCGTTAAACGCAGCGGCTGCCAACTCTTTGTTACCTTGCAGTTCGCCCGCAATCACTTCGGCCGCCACGTGTGCTTCGTGCACCGCCTTGTGCGCCAACATGGGCTGGCCCACGATGTCGCCAATGGCGAAGATGTGCGGCACGTTGGTGCGCATTTGAATGTCGACGTTGATGAAGCCGCGGTCGGTCACAGACACGCCTGCTTTTTCAGCAGCGAGTTTTTTGCCATTGGGCGTGCGGCCCACGGCTTGCAACACGAGGTCGTACACCTGTGGCGCGGGGGCTGTGCCACCCTCTTCTGCGGGTGCAAACGTGACTTCAATGCCTTCGGGCAAAGCGCGTGCAGACACGGTCTTGGTCTTGAGCATGATGTTGTCAAAGCGCTTGGCGTTCATCTTTTGCCAGATTTTGACCAAGTCGCGGTCAGCGCCTTGCATGAGGCCGTCCATCATTTCCACCACGTCAAGGCGTGCGCCCAGCGTGCTGTAAACCGTGCCCATCTCTAGGCCGATGATGCCGCCGCCCAAGATGAGCATGCGCTTAGGCACTTCTTTGAGTTCCAAAGCGCCTGTGCTGTCGACCACGCGTGGGTCGTTGGGCATGAAAGGCAAACGCACAGCTTGAGAGCCAGCAGCGATGATGGCCTTCTTGAAGGCGATCACTTTTTTGCTGCCGTTTTGTTCTTGTGCAGTGCCTGTGGTCTCTGACACTTCAAGGTGGTTTGCACCCACGAATTGACCCAAGCCGCGCACAGTGGTGACCTTGCGCATCTTGGCCATGGCAGCCAAACCGCCTGTGAGTTTGCCGATGACTTTTTCTTTGTGGCCGCGCAGCTTGTCGATGTTGACTGCGGGTGTACCGAAGTCCACACCGAGGTCAGCCATATGAGCCACTTCGTCCATCACTGCTGCGACGTGCAGCAAGGCTTTGGAGGGAATGCAACCCACGTTCAAACACACGCCGCCCAAGGTGGCGTAGCGCTCAACGATGACGACGTTCAAGCCGAGGTCGGCCGCACGGAATGCTGCCGAGTAACCGCCGGGGCCACCGCCCAACACGAGCACATCGCACTCGATGTCGGCAGAGCCGCCAAAGCTGGAGGCCGTGGGTGCAGGGGCTGAGGCAACAAGGGCTGGAGCAGTTGGAGCCGCTGGAGCGGAAGCAGCTGAAGGTGCCGAGGCCGCCGCAGCGCCCTCGCCTTCCAGGACCAACACCACCGAGCCTTGTTTGACCTTGTCGCCGAGCTTGACTTTGAGTTCCTTCACAACACCAGCGTGGGAGGATGGGATTTCCATCGAGGCCTTGTCGGACTCGACGGTGATGAGCGATTGCTCGGCCTTGACGGTGTCGCCGGGTTTGACCATCAACTCGATCACGGTGACTTCGTCGAAGTCACCAATGTCGGGGACTTGAATATCAATCAGTGCCATGTTCGGTCCTTACAGCAACACGCGACGGAAGTCGCTGAGGATTTGACCCAGGAACGCGTTGAAGCGTGCCGCTGCGGCGCCGTCGATGACGCGGTGATCCCATGTCAAAGACAGGGGCAGCATCAGGCGGGGCACAAACTGCTTGCCGTCCCACACGGGTTCCATGGTGCTCTTGCACACCCCCAAGATGGCCACTTCGGGCGCGTTGATGATGGGCGTGAAGTACTTGCCACCAATGCCGCCGAGGCTAGAGATGGTGAAAGTCGCGCCGGTCATTTCTGCGGGCCCAAGTTTGCCGTCACGGGCTTTCTTGGCCAATTCGCCCATTTCTTGGCTGATTTGCAAGACGCCTTTTTTGTCGCAATCGCGGATGACCGGGACCATCAAACCATTGGGCGTGTCAGCGGCAAAGCCGATGTGCCAGTAGTTTTTGTAGACCAATGAATCGCCGTCGAGTGAGCTGTTGAACTCGGGGTATTTCTTGAGCGCGGCCACACAGGCCTTGATCAAGAACGCCAGCATGGTGACTTTGACGCCCGACTTTTCGTTCTCTTTGTTGGTCGAGACGCGGAAGGCTTCGAGGTCGGTGATGTCGGCGTCGTCGTGGTTGGTGACGGCCGGAATCATGATGGCATTGCGCAGCAAGTTGGCACCGCTGATCTTCTTGATGCGGCCCATTTCTTTGCGTTCGATGGGGCCGAACTTGGCGAAGTCGACCTTCGGCCATGGGATCAGGCCCAAAGCTGCGCCGTCACCGCCCGAAGCTGCAGGGGCTTTGGCCGCTTGCGCCTTGGTTTGTGCAGCACCCGACATGATGGCCTTGGTGAAGGCTTGCACGTCGTCTGTGGTGATGCGACCTTTGTGGCCGGAGCCTTTGACCTCGTCGAGCGGCACGCCCAACTCGCGGGCGAACTTGCGCACCGAGGGTGATGCGTGGGGCAAGCCCACGGTGTTGCCGCCAGGGGCATGAGCTGGTGCGGCCACCGCAGCGGCAGCCGCCGCCACAGGCGTTTGTGCAGCGGCCGGGGCCGAAGCCACGGCTACAGGGGCAGCTGCAACAGCAGCCGCTGCAGCAGCGGTGCCTTGCAGCACAGCCAGCAGGTCACCGATGTTGACGGTGTCGCCCACTTTGACTTTGAGTTCTTTGAGCACGCCTGCCGCCGACGATGGGATTTCCATCGAGGCTTTGTCGGACTCGACCGTGACCAGCGATTGCTCGACCTTGATGGTGTCGCCAGGCTTGACCATGACTTCGATGACGACCACGTCTTTGAAGTCGCCAATGTCGGGCACAAACACTTGCACGGGGCCGGATGCCGCAACCACTGGCGCAACAGCCACGGGCGCGGCTGCGGGTGCAGCCACTGCAGCAGTCGGCGCAGCAGTCGGCGCAGCAGCAGGTGCAGCTGCTGGGGCTGCAGCGGCACCAGCGGCTTCGACCACCAGCACGATGGAGCCTTGCTTGACCTTGTCGCCCAGGGCCACGCGCATTTCCTTGACGACGCCAGCCGTGCTCGACGGGATTTCCATCGAGGCTTTGTCGGATTCGACCGTGATCAGCGATTGCTCGGCTTTCACGGTGTCGCCCACTTTGACCATCAATTCAATGACGGTCACTTCATCAAAATCCCCGATGTCCGGGACTTGTACTTCTACCAATGCCATGTGTGTCTCCCGGATTTATGCGTACAGCGGGTTGATCTTGTCGGTGTTGATGCCGTACTTTTTGATCGCTTCAGCCACTTGCGTTGCGGGCACTGCGCCGTCTTCGCTCAGCGCTTTGAGGGCCGCGATCACGATGTAGTGGCGGTTGACCTCGAAGTGCTCGCGCAGCTTGCTGCGGAAGTCAGAGCGACCAAAACCGTCGGTACCCAGCACTTTGTAGGTGCGGCCTTTCGGAATGAACGGACGGATCTGCTCGGCATAGGCCTTCATGTAATCGGTCGATGCGACTACGGGGCCGCTGTGCTTGGCCAGCTGTTGGCCCACGAATGACACGCGGGGTGTTTCCAGCGGGTGCAGCAGGTTGAAGCGCTCAGCGTCTTGACCGTCGCGGGTCAGCTCGTTGAAGCTTGGGCAGCTCCACACGTCGGCCTGAATGCCCCAGTCGGTCGCCAGCAAGGTTTGCGCGGCAATGGATTCACGCAGGATGGTGCCCGAACCCAGCAATTGCACGCGCTTGTCACCGGCTGCGCCCGGCTTGCACAAATACATGCCTTTGATGATCTGCTCTTCTGTGCCGGGCGTGAGGCCGGGCATGGCGTAGTTTTCATTCAGCAAGGTCAAGTAATAGAAGACGTTGTCTTGCTTCTCAACCATGCGCTTCAACCCATGGTGCAGGATGACGCCGACTTCGTGGGCGAAGGTGGGGTCATAAGACACGCAGTTGGGAATGGTGTTGGCCATGATGTGGCTGTGACCGTCTTCGTGCTGCAAGCCTTCGCCGTTGAGCGTGGTGCGGCCCGAGGTGCCGCCGAGCAAGAAGCCGCGGGCTTGCATGTCGCCAGCAGCCCAAGCCAAGTCGCCAATGCGCTGGAAACCGAACATCGAGTAGTACACGTAGAACGGCACCATGATGCGGTTGCTGGTGGAGTAGCTGGTGGCAGCAGCAATCCAGCTCGACATACCGCCGGCTTCGTTGATGCCTTCTTGCAGGATCTGACCGGCTTTGTCTTCCTTGTAGTACATGACCTGGTCTTTGTCGACCGGGGTGTATTGCTGACCTGCAGGGTTGTAAATACCGATTTGGCGGAACAGGCCTTCCATGCCGAAGGTACGGGCTTCGTCCACAAGGATTGGCACCACGCGTGGACCCAGGGCCTGGTCGCGCAGCAACTGCGTCAAAAAGCGCACATAGGCTTGGGTGGTGGAGATTTCACGGCCTTCGGCAGTGGGCTCCATCACAGACTTGAATGTCTCAAGCGCGGGGACGGTGAAGCTCTCGTCGCTCTTGGTGCGGCGGTGTGGCAAGTAGCCGCCCAAGGCCTTGCGGCGCTCGTGCAGGTACTTCATTTCTGGGGTGTCGTCTGCGGGCTTGTAGAACGGGATCTTGGGCAGCTCGCTGTCGGGCACCGGAATGTTGAAGCGGTCGCGGAAG
>JAGNVG010000128.1 GCA_017986605.1 Limnohabitans sp. | reverse complement strand
CGTCACGCTGGTCGTGTGCTGGGCATGGGCGACATCGTGGCCTTGGTTGAACAGGTCACCGCTGGCGTGGACATGGAGGCGGCGCAAAAGCTGGCCGCCAAGGTCAAGAGCGGTGGTGGGTTTGACCTGAACGACTTTTTGGCTCAGATCCAGCAAATGAAACAAATGGGTGGTTTGTCGAGTTTGATGGACAAATTGCCTTCGCAGTTGTCGGCCAAAGCAGGAGCGATGGACATGGACAAGGTCGAAAAAGACATCGGCCGCAAGCAAGGCATCATCCACAGCATGACGCCCAAAGAGCGCAGCAAGCCTGAATTGATCAAGGCCACCCGCAAGCGCCGCATTGCTGCAGGTGCAGGCGTTCAGGTGCAGGACGTCAACCGCATGCTCAAGGAGTTTGAGCAGATGCAGGACATGATGAAAAAAATGTCCGGCGGCGGCATGATGAAGATGATGAAACGCATGGGGGCCATGAAAGGCTTGATGGGCGGCGGCGGGGGCTTCCCCGGCATGCCGCGCTGATTCAGTACTGGTTTGCGGGCAGCGTGACCTGCAGGCCGTCCAGTTCGGGTGTGAGTTCAATCTGGCATGACAGACGGCTGCCCGACTCGCGTGTTTGGGCGGTGAAGGCCAGCATGCCGTCTTCGTCGCTGCCCATGGATGGCAACTTGCCCTGCCAGTCGCTGTGCACCACCACATGGCAGGTGGCGCAGGTCAGCAGCCCACCACAATCGGCTTGAATGCCGGGCAAATTCGCATCGACCGCCGCCTGCATCAGGCTTTGGCCGGGCTGGGCTTGCAGGGTGTGAACGGCTTGTGTGGGGTCGTGGGGTTGCAGGTGGATGGTGATCATGTTTTGTGCTTTTCCGTCGGGCGGGGTGAGTCAAAAGTAGGTCAAATGCGGCCGAAGTATTCGCGGCGGTGGAATTCCTGCAAATCCTCGGCCTGCGCCATGCGCTGGTGCTCGGCTTGTTTGATGGTGCGGTAGTAGTCCACAAAGGGCTGGCCCAGCGCCTGACACAACGCCGTATTTTTTTGCAGCGCCCACAACGCATCGGCCAGGCTGGTCGGGATGGTTTGCGCACCCGCTGAGTAGGGCGTTTCGGTGGCGGGCGGCGCTTGCAGCTGCGCGTCCACGCCATCGAGTCCTGCATGAATTTGTGAGGCCATGTACAGGTAAGGGTTGGCCGCGGGTTCGCCCAAGCGGTTTTCAATGCGGGTGGCGCTGTCGCCGGGTGCGCCAATGACACGCAGCATGGCGCCCCGGTTGTCACGGCCCCACAAGATCGACTGGGGTGCCATGGCGTTGGGCCTGAAGCGTCCATAGCCATTGCTGGTGGATGTGCACAGGGCTGTGAGCGCAGGCGCGTGCGAAAGCAGCCCAGCCAGCCAGGACGCGCCCATATCGCTCAGCACCTGCCGCGCATCCAGCGTACCGACACTCGGCGCCGCTTCATCCCGCATGAACACGTTGCGTCCCGTGCTTGTTTCGCAGAGGGACTGGTGCAGGTGCCAGCCGCTCGACATGATGTGGTCAAACGGCGGGCGGCACATGAAAGTGGCGTGGTAACCGGCGCGGCGCAGGGCCTGGCGCGTGGCGTTGCGAAACAGCACCATGTGGTCGGCGGCGGTTAGCACATCGCTCACATCAAACACCGCTTCGACCTGGCTGGGGCCGAGTTCAATTTCGAGCGAGATCAGTGGCAGGCCCAGGGCTTGGGCGGTGCGCTGCACGATGCGCAGCGGCTCTTCGGCCCGGTCAAACCAGCCCTCGGTCAGCAGGTTGTAGCCCGGGTGGATCAGGCTGACCTCGGGTGCAGGGCCGGGCCATGCGGCATGGCTGGGGTCCAGGTCCTGCCCCGTGCAGTGGGTCTTTGAGTCGGTAAATGTGGAACTCGACTTCCAGCCCGCAGCGCATCTGCCAGCCGCGCTCGGCCAAGCGCAACACGGCTTGCTGCAACACATGGCGCGAGTCCAGCGGCACGATGCGCCCATCCGCGAAATAGGGCTGGCACTGCAGCCAGCCGGTTTTTTCGGTCCAGGGCAGCACCTGCCAGCTGGCCGGCTCGGGCATGAGCGTGAAATTGCTGGCCCCGGCAAAGCCGGGCAGGGTCTCTTGAATGCCCGGCTCAAACACCTTGAAAGCGGTACGGTCCGAGCTGTCTTTGAGCAGCAAGGTGCTGACCATGCCGATGCCATTGGCCAGCGCACTGCGCAGTTGCGAAGCCACGATGGTTTTGCCGCGCACCACGCCATGCAGGTCGCACCAGCCCAAGCGGATCAGTTCGATGCCTGAGGCATCGACTTGCCGCAACAACTGCTCGCAAGCGGTTTCACGTTCGCGACTGTGCAAGCCGCAGCGTTCAGCAAAGCTCATGCCGCGCTCGTGTCGGCTGGCGTCGCCACATGCGCAGGCAGTGCCGCGTCCCACGGTGCGCCGCTGCGCTTGGCATCACAAGCCTCGCGCCACCACTGCGGCCACTGACCACTGGGGGCGATGCCGTCCACCGTGTCGGGGCCGATGCGCTGGCTGGCCACAGCCGTTTGCGCAAAGCCGGGCGGCAAGCCCCCGGCTTGCACCGCCTCGATGGCTTTGAGCAAGATGCGCCGGTTCGCCATGATCACCTTGTCGCTGGTGCCCAAGTGCTCGCGGGTGCGGTCCTGGATCGCCCCCATGCTCTCGCAGGCCCACTGGTCGTGCACGTTGATGTCATCTTCGCCCATGCCGAGGTAAGTGCGCGAAACTTGCTCTTCGGGGTTGAAGCCCCAGTTATTGTGTTTGCCCGCTTTGGGGATGTAGTCGGGCAGGGTGACCGAGGGCAGGCGTTGGTTTCGCATGGCTTCTTTGTCCACCGGGCCGTCAAAGCTGGTGAACACCGAATACCAATAAGTGTGTGTGTCGTCCACCGGCACATGCATCTGCGTGATGGTCATGCTCTCGGACAGCGGAATCACAAAGGTGTGCGGGAACAGCGCGTTGGTCACCCGCACATGGGTCAATGCCTCGTTGATCGGGCGCAGGGCCGTCAGGCGCAGCCCCGCATCGGTGGGCTCGAATGAAATCTCGGGTTGGTCCAGCTCGCGCATCACCCGCGTCATGGGCCAGCGCTCGCCTTGCACATCGCCCGCACTCGCGCCGCGGAACTGGCGGCCATAACTGCCTTCGAGCGATTCGTCATTAAAAAAGCGGTGCAAGTACGAAGCGTGCGCCGGGTCAATGCCCACCTCAAACGCCTGCAGCCAGTTGCAGTGCCACAGCCCTTTGAAGGCAAAGGTGTGGGTGGCCGGGGCGCTGAAAGCGTCGATGCCTGGCAGCGGCGGCGGGGTCTGACCTTCGGGGCCGAACCAGCCAAACAAAATGCCACTGCGCTCGATGATCGGGTAGCTGCGCTGGCGCACCCGTTTACACAACGTGCTTCCCGTGGGCTCGGCGGGCGTTTCGATGCACTGGCCCGTCACATCGAACTTCCAGCCATGAAAAGGGCAGCGCAGGCCATCGCCTTCGTTGCGGCCATAAGCCAGGTCCGCGCCCCGGTGCGGGCAGTCGCGATCCAGTAAGCCGTAGTCGCCCAGCGCGTTACGAAACAGCACCAAGTCCTGCCCCAATAGGCGCACGGCTTTGACGGGGCGAATCGCCATGCGCGGGTCGAGCGCGGGGTTGAACTCGTCCACCAGGGCGACGGGCTGCCAATAGTGGCGCATGACCGCGCCACAGGGCGTGCCCGGTCCGATGCGGGTGATGAGTTCGTTTTGTTCTGCTTTCATGGGGGCCTCGGTGCCTTGTGTCTGCTGGGGTGCGTGAACCTCTACGTGCAAGGGCTACGCGGTCTCTTGCTGACCAGTTTAAACGGCCGCCACCGGCGATGGCTGCCAACAGGCGACAGGACAAGCGTGACTTGATGGATGTCAATCTTGAGGCAGACCATGTGGGCCGTATTGACGCAAAATCAAGCGCATGACACATGCTCTTTTTATTTACGGCACCCTGATGCCCGGTTTGCGCCTCGAGGCCGAAATGCACGGTGCTCGCTTTGTCGGGGCGGCCCAGGTGCCGGGTCGATTGGTCGATGTGGGGCGATACCCCGGTCTTCTGCTTGGCGAAGGCCAAGTCACCGGCGAAGTCTATGAGGTCGATGACGCGCACCTGGCGCGGCTTGATGCGGTGGAAGACATGGTGCCCGGCCACCGTGCCGCCTCGCAATATTGGCGCGAGGAGGTCACGGTGGTGAGCGGCCCGCTACAAGGCCGGTCTGTGCAGACCTATGTCTACAACCGTCCGGTGGAGGGCTGCACGCCCATACCTCACGGAGATTACCGCCGTTACATCCGCGAAGTCGGGCGTGAGTCCTGAAAACCCAGGAGGTCAGTCCTTGATCACCAACTCCCCGCGCAGCGAGTGCGACAGGCCTTGGGTGATGCGCACATCCGCCATCTGACCGATCAGGCGGTCCATGTTCGGGCCGCCGGGGAAGTTGACCACCCGGTTGCACTCGGTGCGGCCGGCCAGCTCGGTCGCGTCCTTGCGTGAAGGGCGCTCCACCAAAATGCGCTGCACCGTGCCCACGCGGCTGTCGCCGATGCGCTGCACGTTCTCTTCGATGGTCGCCTGCAGGTGGTGCAGGCGGCGCAGCTTCACTTCGTGCGGCGTGTCGTCGTGCAGGTTGGCCGCAGGCGTGCCGGGGCGGGGGCTGAAGATGAAGCTGAAACTCGTGTCAAAGCCCACATCGGTGATCAGCTTCATCATCTTGTTGAAGTCGTCTTCGGTCTCGCCGGGAAAGCCCACGATGAAATCGCTGCTGAGGGACATGTCGGGGCGGATCGCCCGCAGCTTGCGGATCGTGCTCTTGTATTCCATGGCGGTGTAGCCGCGCTTCATGGCCATCAAGATGCGGTCCGAGCCGTGCTGCACCGGCAGGTGCAGGTGGCTCACCAGTTTGGGAATCTTCTCGTAAGCGTCGATCAGGCGCTGCGTGAACTCGTTGGGGTGGCTGGTCACGTAGCGGATGCGCTCAATGCCTGGCATGTCAGCCACGTATTCCAGCAACAAGGCAAAGTCGGCAATCTCTGAGGTGCCACCCATCTTGCCCCGGTAAGCGTTCACGTTCTGGCCCAGCAGGGTGATCTCTTTCACGCCCTGCGCAGCCAGACCGGCCACTTCGACCAGCACGTCGTCAAAGGGGCGCGACACCTCTTCGCCCCGGGTGTAGGGCACCACGCAGTAGCTGCAATATTTGCTGCAACCTTCCATGATCGACACAAAGGCGGTGGCACCGTCCACCTTGGCGGGCGGCAGGTGGTCAAACTTTTCAATTTCGGGGAAGCTGATGTCCACTTGCGGGCGCTGCTTGAGCTCGCGCTCGGCCAGCAGCTCGGGCAGGCGGTGCAGGGTCTGCGGGCCAAAGACCACGTCCACATAAGGCGCACGCTTGATGATCTCGGCACCTTCCTGGCTGGCCACACAGCCGCCCACGCCAATCAGCACGCCCTTGGCTTTGAGGTGTTGCACGCGGCCCAAGTCGCTGAAGACTTTTTCTTGCGCCTTCTCGCGGACCGAGCAGGTGTTGAACAAAATCAGATCGGCCTCGTCCACGTCCTGCGTGGGTTCATAGCCCTGGGCCGCGCCCAGCACATCGGCCATCTTGTCCGAGTCGTACTCGTTCATCTGGCAGCCAAACGTTTTGATGAAGACCTTCTTACTCATGCGGCCTCCACGGATTTAAAGGAGGTGATGAAGTCAAGGCAAAGCAAAGCACGCCCGGAGAGGGCCAAAGTGCAGCGGTTCATGGTGTAGATCCAGAGGCTGTGAAAAAGAAAAGCGCGGATGCGCTTTGGAAGCTGCAGATTATCGCAGGCAAGCCCTCGCTCAGTTGCCGGAGCCTTCAACCACCTTCGGCTTGAAAAACATCGGATAAGCCCTTTGCACTGTCGGGCTGTCATAGGCCCAGCTGTGGCACTGGCCCAAGTGGTAGGGCGGTTTCGTCACTTCGGGTTGAGGTTCCCCAGCCAGTTCGCGGCGGTGCCATTGGCCTGCGGGCAGGGTCTGGTAGGCGGCAGTCGCCATGTTGAACAGCAGCTCGCGCAGGTGGGTGCAGCCTTGGGTGCCGCCGATGTGTTCGTTGATGATCTTGCGCCAGCCCGGGCCCATGGTTTGGCCGATGAGTTTGTGCATGCCGTGAGGGGCGCCTGCGCATTCGGGGTG
>JAGNVG010000127.1 GCA_017986605.1 Limnohabitans sp. | reverse complement strand
GACAAGTTTTTCAACTTTCAAGCCGTCTTGCCCATCATGACGCCCGTCATCCTGATTGGCGGCATGACCACGGGCGTGTTCACCCCCACCGAAGGCGCGATTGCCGCTTGCGTCTGGGCCATTGCACTGGGCTTCTTTTGGTATCGAACGCTCAACTTCAAGATGTTCGTGAAGATCTGCCTGGACACGGTGGAGACCACCGCCACCGTGCTGTTCATCGTGGCGGCCGCCAGCATTTTTGGCTGGATGCTCACCGCCACGGGTGTCACCACGGCCATCTCCAGTTGGGTGCTGGGCTTCACGCAAGAACCTTGGGTATTTTTGCTGTTGGCGAACGCGCTGATGTTGTTTGTCGGCTGCTTCCTGGAGCCCACCGCGGCGATCACCATCCTGGTGCCCATTCTGGTGCCGATTTGCCAGCAGTTGGGCATTGACCTCGTGCACTTCGGTTTGGTCATGGTGCTGAACCTGATGATCGGCTTGCTGCACCCGCCCATGGGCATGGTGCTGTTTGTGCTGGCCCGTGTGGCCAAACTCAGTGTGGAGCGAACCACCATGGCCATCTTGCCTTGGCTGTTCCCTTTGTTGGGCAGCTTGGCCGTCATCACCTATTTCCCCAGCTTGGTGTTGTGGTTGCCCAAGCAGTTTTATTGACCCCTCGGGGCTGATGATCGGCCCCGTATTCAAACGACTCTCAACATGTCCAATCTCTTCATTCGCCTGCACCCGTCTGACGACGTGGTGATTGCCCGCAGCCAACTCATGAGCGGCAGCGCCGTCGAAGGCATTCCCGTGCGCGGTCTGATCCCACCGGGCCACAAGGTGGCCACCCGCGCCATCGCTGTAGGCGAACCGGTGCGGCGCTATAACCAGATCATTGGTTTTGCCCACCAAGCCATTGCGCCGGGCGAGCATGTGCACACGCACAACCTGAACATGGGCGCGGACAAAGGCAACTTCGAGCGAGACTATGCCATTGGCCAAGACGTGAAGCCCGAGCCAGCACGCCAACAAGCGACTTTCATGGGCTACAAACGCTCAGACGGCCGCGTGGCCACGCGCAATTACATCGGCGTGTTGTCGAGCGTGAACTGCTCGGCCACCGCCGCTCGCGCCATTGCCGACCATTTCTCCAAACGCAACAACCCGCAAGCATTGGTCAACTTCCCGAATGTGGACGGCGTGGTGGCTTTGACGCATGGCACCGGCTGCGGCATGGACACCGAAGGGCTGGGCATTCAGCTGCTGGAGCGCACCCTGGCCGGTTACGCCACCCACGCCAACTTCTGGGGCGTGGTGGTGGTGGGTCTGGGCTGCGAGGCCAACCAACTCAACACCTGGCTGGCGCACAGCAGCTTGCGTGAAGGTGACACGCTCAAAGTCTTCAACATCCAAGACACGGGCGGCACGCGCCTCACGGTCGAAAAAGGCATTGCCTTGATCGAAGAAATGCTGCCCCGCGCCAATGCCATCACGCGCGAACCTTGTAGCGCCGAACACATCACGGTGGGCTTGCAATGCGGCGGCTCGGATGGTTATTCGGGCATCAGCGCCAACCCCGCTTTAGGTGCAGCGGTGGACCTGCTGGTACAACACGGCGGCACCGCGATCCTCAGCGAAACGCCCGAGATTTATGGGGCGGAGCATTTGCTCACGCGCCGGGCTGTGAAGCCTGAAGTAGCGCACAAACTGATCGAGCGCATCCGCTGGTGGGAAAACTACACCGCCATCAACGGCGGCGAGATGAACAACAACCCCTCCCCCGGCAACAAGGCCGGTGGTCTGACCACCATCCTAGAGAAATCTTTGGGTGCAGTGGCCAAGGGCGGCACCAGCAACCTGCAAGCGGTGTACGAATACGCCGAGCCGGTCACCGCCAAAGGCTTTGTCTACATGGACACGCCCGGCTACGACCCGGTGAGCGCCACAGGCCAGGTGGCGGGTGGCGCCAACCTGATTTGCTTCACCACCGGGCGCGGCAGCGCCTACGGCTGCGCGCCCTCACCCAGCCTGAAGTTTTCGACCAACACGGCCTTGTGGAAAAAGCAGGAAGAAGACATGGACCTGAACTGCGGCGAGATCGTGGACGGCGGCGTGAGCATTGCGGAGATGGGTCAACGCATCTTCGAGATGATCCTCGCCGCCGCCTCGGGTGAACCCACCAAGAGCGAGCGCCACGGTTACGGCCAAAACGAATTTGTGCCGTGGCAAGTCGGCGCGGTAATGTAATGACTTTGCGGGACAGATCTTTAGCTCTGTCCCTGTCTGATGTTTTTGGGGACAGATCTTTAGCTCTGTCCCCAACCAATAAAGCGAGAACATGAGCCACACCATTTCTGCAAGCAACCTGCGCACCAAAGTCGCCCGCATCATCGAACAAGCAGGCAGCTCCCCGGCTGAAGCCACTCAGGTGGCCGATAACCTGGTCATGGCCAACCTGAGCGGTCACGACTCGCACGGCGTGGGCATGGTGCCGCGCTACGTGGATGCCGTGCTCGAAGGGGGCCTGTCGCCCAACACAGGCGTGAAGGTGCTGCTCGACACAGGTCCGCTGCTCAACCTGGATGGTCAGCGCGGCTACGGCCAAATCACCGGCGTGCAAGCCATGCAGATGGGCATTGAGCGCGCCAAGCAGCACGGCGTGTGCACCGTGGCGCTCAGCCGCTCCCACCATCTGGGCCGCATCGGCCACTTTGCCGAAATGGCTGTGGCCCAGGGTCTGGTGTCGATTCATTTTGTGAACGTGCTCTCGCGCCCCGTGGTCGCGCCCTTTGGTGGTGGTGATGGCCGCTTTGGCACCAACCCCTGCTGCATCGGCGTGCCCATGGGCAGTCGCGCCCCCTTTGTGCTGGACTTTGCCACCAGCCGCGTGGCGCAAGGCAAGATGCGTGTGGCCCACAACAAGGGCGAACAAGTGCCGCCCGGCTATTTGATCGACGAAAACGGCCACCCCACCAACGACCCTGGCGTGGTGGTGGTGCCGCAGTCGAACGGATTGTTTGGTGCGCTGATGACCTTTGGCGACCACAAAGGCTTTGGCATGGCCATGGCCTGCGAGCTGCTGGGCGGGGCACTCACGGGCAGCGGCACTTGGCACCGTGAGGCCGACCAGCAACGGGCGGTGTTGAACGGCATGCTGACCATGCTGATCGACCCAGTGCGTTTGGGCACACAAACCATGTTCGAACAAGAAGCCCTGGCCTTCGCCGACTGGCTGCGCCAAAGCCCCGATGCGCCGGGCAGCGATGGCGTCAAGCTGGCGGGCGAACCCGAACGCACAGCCCGCGCCGAACGCGAACAATCGGGCATCTGGATCGACGACGCCACTTGGGCTGAGATCGAAGCGTCTGAACAGAAACTCCAACAGCGTTGAACGCAAGGCCGCTGGTCCTGCGTTCAAGGTCTTTACATCCCACACCATGAACCTGTCTGCTGCCACACTCCGCGCCCTGCCCGAGTCCTTGCAAACCCCTGCGTATGACCGCACAAGCCACGCCCCCGGCGTGGTGCACTTGGGGCTGGGGGCCTTTCACCGCGCCCACCAAGCCATGGTGTTTGACCAGCTGCTGACCGGTGGCGACACGCGCTGGGGCATTCACGGTGTGGGCATGACACGGCCCGATTTGGTGAACCAGTTGCGTGCACAAGATGGCTTGTACGCTGTGCGTGTGGCCGATGGTCAAGGCGTGAAGTGGCAAGTGCCCGGGGCGCTATGGCGCACCAACGTGGCCGCCACCGAACGCGATGCGGTGGTGCAAGCGATTGCCGCGCCCAGCACGCGCTGGGTCACGCTCACCGTGACCGAAAAAGGCTACACACCGGTGCTGGGTCAGTTGCTTTTGGACGGCTTGCGTCTGCGCCAGCAAGCGGGTCTTTCCGGCATCACCATCGCATCGTGCGACAACTTGCAAGGCAATGGCCACAAGCTGCAAGCGCTGGTCAAAGCTGCCGCTACAGCGCAAGACACCGAACTGCTGCGCTGGCTGGACGCGCAATGCGCTTTTCCGTGCAGCATGGTCGACCGCATCGTGCCTGCCGCCACGCCCGAAGTGATGACTGCCGCGCACGAGGCCTTGGGCCTGCAAGACCACTGCGCCCTGAGCACAGAGGGCTTTTGGGAATGGGTGATCGAAGACCGTTTTGCCGACCCGACAGACGCCGCACTGCTGCAAAGCGCAGGCGTTCGCGTCACGAGCGATGTTCACAGCTACGAAGAAGCCAAACTGCGCATGCTCAACGGCAGCCACTCGGCCATGGCCCTCATCGGGGCCGTGACCGGCAGGCCGTTCATTGCCAGCTGCATCGGGGTGCCGCACATCCGCACATTCGTGCACCAACTCATGAGCCGCGAAGTCTCACCACACCTGAGCCGCAGCGACTGGGCCGAGTACCGCGACGCGCTGATCGCGCGCTTTGGCAACCCGTATCTCAAGCACAGCGTGCACCAGATCGCGACCGACAGTTCACAAAAAATCCCGCAGCGCTGGCCACCCTCGGTATTGGGCCAGATCGCTCAAGGCGCATCGTTTGAACACCACGCACTGGCCGCGGCCGTGTTCCTGCGCTACACCTTGGGCGTAGACGAGCAAGGCCAGCCCTATGCCCTGAACGACCCGCAAGCCGAGAGCCTAATGGCCCTGGGCGCTGCGCAACGCAATGAGTCCGAGGCGTGTGTGCGAGCCCTGCAGGCCCGAGAAGATCTGTGGGGCAACGCCCTGCCGAGCAACGCCGCATGGATTGCCCGCGTGACGCATTGGCACCAGCAAGTGCTGCAGCACGGTGTGGACGCTGCCATCCAGCAACTACTGACCCAAGAAGCCTGAACACAAAGGCCCGCGCCATGAAAATCACCGCCGCCCGCGTCATCGTTTGCAGCCCTGGCCGCAACTTCGTCACCCTCAAGATCGAGACCGACCAAGGCGTGTACGGCGTGGGTGACGCCACGCTCAATGGCCGCGAACTGGCCGTGGTCAGCTATCTGGAAGACCACCTCATCCCTTGCCTGATCGGGCGCGACCCGCAGCAGATCGAAGACATCTGGCAATACCTCTACAAAGGCGCTTACTGGCGGCGCGGCCCGGTGACCATGAGCGCCATTGCCGCCGTAGACACCGCGCTGTGGGACATCAAGGCCAAGATGGCGAACATGCCGCTGTACCAGCTGCTGGGTGGGCGCAGCCGCACCGGGGTCATGGTCTACGGCCACGCCAACGGCCGCGACACCGCCGAGACGGTGGACGAAGTCTTACGCCACAAAGATGAAGGCTACTTGGCCATCCGCGCCCAAAGCGGCGTGCCGGGCCTGAACAAGGTCTATGGCATCAGCGGTGCCAACCGCATGTACGAACCCGCCGACGGCAACTTGCCCAGCGAACACGACTGGAGCACCGAAAAGTATTTGCGACACACCCCCGGCCTGTTCGAAGCCGTGCGCGAAGCCGTGGGCCCCGACATCCATTTGCTGCACGACGTGCATCACCGCTTAACGCCCATCGAAGCCGGGCAACTGGGCAAAGCGCTGGAGCCGGTGCGCCTTTTCTGGATGGAAGACCCGACACCGGCCGAGAACCAGGACGCCTTCCAGTGGATACGCCACCACACCACCACGCCGATTGCAGTGGGTGAGGTTTTCAACAGCATCTGGGACTGCAAGACGCTGATCGAAAAACAGCTGATCGACTACATCCGCACCACCGTGGTCCACGCGGGCGGCATCACGCACCTTCGGCGCATCGCCGATTTGGCGAGCCTGTACCAGGTGCGCACCGGCTGCCACGGCGCGACCGACCTGTCACCCGTGTGCATGGGCGCGGCCCTGCACTTCGACACCTGGGTGCCCAACTTCGGCGTGCAAGAGTTCATGCCGCACAGCGAGGAAATGCTCTCTGTCTTTCCACACGACTACCGCTTTGAGCGGGGCATGATGCACTGCGGCGAGTCACCCGGTCATGGGGTGAACATCGACGAAAAGCTGGCTGCCAAATACCCCTACCAAAGGGCTTATTTGCCGGTGAACCGGCTGCAGCACGATGGGACGCTTTGGAACTGGTGAGGACAAAAGGCTACTGAAGCGGACCAGCGCCCCAAGTCACAGTCGCGGCAACCAGGTCGGCACTCAAAAACTGGGTGGCAATCCGCGACAATCGGGGGATTAACGATGAACACCATGCACACCCCCTATTTTTCCCATCTCTCCGTCGCGCTCGCCATCGCCGTGGGCACCTTGCTTCCCAACTCTGGCGCTTTGGCTGCCAAGCCCCACAAAGCCAAAACAAGTACCGC
>JAGNVG010000021.1 GCA_017986605.1 Limnohabitans sp. | reverse complement strand
TGATGGGCGATGTGGACTTCAAGGTGTTCTCGGGCGCTGCCAACATGAAAGGCGGCCGTGTGGTGGCCCTGCGCGTGCCCAATGGTTCGGTCGAAGGCGGCGGTATCAGCCGTGGCGAGATTGACGCCTACACTGAGTTCGTCAAGATCTACGGTGCCAAGGGCCTGGCCTACATCCGCGTCAATGACATCACCACGGACTTCCAAAAAGGATTGACTGATTGGTCTACGTTTGATGAAGTCGAGGAACTTCAATTTCTTGCTGATGTAAATGAGAAAAAACTTCGCGACAGACTTCAGTCGCCAATCGTCAAAAACCTCCACGACAAAGCCATTGTTGAATTACTTCGCAGAACTAAGGCCCAAAACGGCGACCTGATTTTCTTTGGTGCCGACAAGGAAAAAATCGTCAACGACGCCATCGGTGCTTTGCGCATCAAGATCGGTCACAGCGCCTTCGGCAAAGCCAACGGCCTGTTTGAAGACCGTTGGGCACCGATGTGGGTGGTGGACTTCCCGATGTTCGAATACGACGACGAGAACCAGCGCTACACCGCTGTGCACCACCCCTTCACCGCGCCCAAAGACGGCCACGAAGACTGGATGGTCACCGCCCCAGAGAAGTGCATCTCCAAAGGCTACGACATGGTTTTGAACGGTTGGGAAATGGGCGGCGGCTCAGTCCGTATCCACCGCGCCGACGTGCAGCAAAAAGTGTTTGATGCTTTGAAGATCACACCCGAAGAAGCCCAGCTCAAGTTCGGCTTCTTGCTCGACGCATTGCAATACGGCGCGCCTCCTCACGGTGGTTTGGCCTTCGGTTTGGACCGCATCGTCACCTTGATGACCGGTGCGGAATCCATCCGCGACGTGATCGCCTTCCCCAAGACACAACGCGCCCAGTGTTTGCTCACGCAAGCGCCAAGCCCTGTTGACGAGAAGCAATTGCGCGAACTGCACATCCGTTTGCGCAATCTGGATGCTGCCAAAGCTGCTTAACCAGCGCTGAACCTGCAAAACGACAACGCCACCTTCGGGTGGCGTTGTCGTTTGTAGATCGATGTGTTGGCCTTCGGCGTCACAAACCGGAAGTCGGCGCCAACGCCTTGTGGGTGCGGCCGTTGTGACACGCCCACAAAAAAGGCTTCAAAACCGAAGTCTTGAAGCCTTTGATGTCTGCGCTCAGCCGTGAGGCCGAGCCAGGAATTTGACAACGGCATTCAAGCCGTTGAAAGGGTGCAGGGCTTAGTAGCCGCCGCGACCGCCGCCGCCGTAGCCGCCACCGCCGGAGCGATCGCCGCCACCGCCGTAGCCGCCACCACCGGAACGGTCACCACCGCCGTAGCCGCCGCCACCGGAACGGCCACCGCCGTAACCGCCACCACCACCGAAACCACCGGTACGTGGAGGGCGTGCCTCCATCGGACGGGCTTCGTTCACGGTGATGCTACGGCCACCCAAAGACTGGCCATTCATGCCAGCGATAGCAGCTTGCGCTTCGGCATCGCTGCCCATTTCGACAAAGCCGAAACCTTTAGAACGACCTGTGTCGCGTTCCATCATGACTTTGGCGCTGGTGATGGCGCCGAATTCGCCGAATGCCTGTTGCAGGTCTTCGTCGCGAACGGTGTACGGCAGGTTGCCGACGTAAAGTTTATTGCCCATGGGGGACTCCTCAGAAATACAAAAAAACAAAGCGATGGGGTCCCGAAAGCACAACAAACTGAAAACTGCCGCCGTAGCGCGCGAAACTGACCGATCACCTAACTTGTGCCGTTTTTTATGACGTACACGCACGCATTATGGGGCATAGAACCTAAATGGGGTTTTCTATGTGTTCAGTGAACGATTTTTGTTGTTTCAAAATCACCGCAAAGCACCCACACGCATCAGCTCTTTGCGCACCAGATTTTGATAGCGAGAGTTGTGCTCTGGCGTCACGGAATGGTAGGCCGCCACGCCGAACCACGTATTGCCATGTCGCACCAGCCCGCGTTTGAGATGCCACGCCGCTACGTGCGTTGCGACACAGGGGTCCAGCAATTTTTGCGGGGTAATGCCCCATTGAGACAACTCACGGAAGTGAATGGAGTTGATTTGGGCCATGCCCACGTCGACCGAGCCATTGGCGTTGCGTTGCACCACATCGGGCCTCATCGACGATTCGACTTGCAAGATGGCGCGCAGTATCTGTGGGTTCAACCCATGCTTGTGTGCGGCAGGCAGGATGCAGCGCTCGGCAGGTGATGCAAAAGGCTTGGAGGTGCGGCTGGGCGTTTGGGCCCAAGTGAGGTTGGGCGAGCAGGCTGCCAGCAACCAGCACATCCAAAGACTTGGCCATTGATTCAAACCAGGCATGTTCTTTCCGAAATTCAAGAGCCCACGCACCCTGCGAAGGCCTGGCCCATCCGTCAGGCCATGACTTGAGCATCGGCCATTCGGACGTTTTCTTGAGCCCACAAGGGCCTTGAGACTCAGAGCTGCATCACCGAGGTGATGGGCAAATCACTGGGGGCTTCGTAGTCGGCCACGATCCAGGCTCG
Source organism: Limnohabitans sp. (assembly GCA_017986605.1). GTDB lineage: Bacteria > Pseudomonadota > Gammaproteobacteria > Burkholderiales > Burkholderiaceae_C > Limnohabitans_A. The sequence goes on along the minus strand of JAGNVG010000021.1, from coordinate 21,525 downwards.
CTCTGTTTGTTCGGCGCATTCGCACAAAAAGTCCTTGATCACGCGGATGGACGCTTGGTCGAGGGAGACAAAAGGCTGGTCCAGCAAGGTCACCGCAGCGCCCGATGACAAGGCGGCGATCAGCATGACCTTACGGCGGCTGCCGGTGGAGAGCATGTACAAGGGTTTTTGGCGGTGTCGCTCCATGTCCAGTGCTTCGCTCAAGTCTTGCAGCAGTGCGCTGTTCCATTGGGGGGCCTGCGCTTGCAGCTGAGCCCAGCAGGCCTCAACGGTGGTGTTGTCGTGCTCGGCACCTTTCAGATCGGCCCAGAACACGCCCCCCGATGGTTTTTGAACCGTGCCACTCAAGGGTTGTAAATCGCCCGCCAAGAGGCGCAGCAAGCTCGTTTTGCCGCAGCCTTCATCGCCACACACCCAATGCAGGCCCGCAGGCCAAGCAAAACTCAGGTCTTCAATGGCTGTGTGACCCGCAGGCCCGCCACTCAAATGGTGGGTTTGCAGCAAAAAGGGGGCAGATTGAGCAGGGGATGACGACATGGCTCAATCCTAGCAAGACCGACGCTGCCTAGAATGCCATCGTGACCTCAACGATTTACAAAATTCCCGAATCCGTGCTGGTGGTGATCTACACACCCAGCGGTCAGGTGTTGTTGATTCGCAGGGCCGACGCGGGCACTTGGCAGTCGGTCACGGGCAGCAAGGACTTTGAGGACGAAGACTGGGCCGACACGGCCGCGCGCGAGGTGTTCGAAGAAACGGGCATCGATGCGCGACACCCTCAATGCCGATTGCAGGACTGGCAGCTGGAAAACGTCTACGACATTTACCCCGCTTGGCGCTGGCGCTATCACCCCGAGGTGAGTCGCAATACCGAACGCGTGTTCGGGCTGAGCGTGCCGGACCCCACCCCCGTCACTTTGAGTCCCAGCGAACACACCGACTGGCAATGGCTGCATTGGCAGGCCGCTGCAGACCATTGTTTTTCACCGTCCAACGCCGAGGCCATCTTGATGCTGCCGCGTTTTGAAAACCAGATCGGCCTTTGATGCCCCAGCGACACGAACACCCCATCTTGCGCGTGGCCACCTACAACATCCACAAAGGTGTGCAGGGCTTGGGGCCTGCGCGGCGGCTGGAAATTCACAACCTGGCCCACGCCGTGGAGCAGCTGGACGCTGACATCGTGTGCCTGCAAGAGGTGCGACGCATGCACCGCCGGGAAGAGCGCTACTTTGCGCATTGGCCCAGCCAGCCGCAAGCCGACTATTTGGCCCCTGAAGGCTACGCGTCGGTTTACCGCACCAACGCCACCACTCGTCACGGTGAGCATGGCAATGCATTGCTCTCGCGCTGGCCCGTGCTGTCGCACCAGCACCGAGACATCTCAGACCACCGTTTTGAGCAGCGGGGCTTTTTGCACACCGAAGTGCAGGTGGTGGACCGGGTCGTGCATGTGATCGTGGTGCATCTGGGTTTGGTGCCTGCCAGTCGAGTGCGTCAGGTGGCACAGTTGCTGGCATTCATCGAGCAAACCATTCCGGCCGATGCCCCTGTGCTGGTGGCGGGGGACTTCAATGACTGGGGGACTGGGCTGGGTCGACGCATGGCGGGTGCGGGCTTTCGCGAGTGGCGTGAGCAGCCCACGCCCACCTTTCCATCGCGCCTGCCGCTCAATCAGCTTGACCATGTCTATGCGCGTGGGCTGACACCGGTTCACGCCATGGCCCCATCGGGGCGCATCTGGCAGCGCATGTCGGACCATCTGCCCTTGGTCGCCGAGTTCGCCTGGATGGACTGAACATGCGCCACAGCCCGCTTTTGAGCGACGGTCATCAGATCCGACTGATCGAAGGCGGACAAGCCTATTTCGAGACGCTGGTTTTGGCCGTGGACAAGGCCCGCTCTCAGGTTCACATCGAAACCTACATTTTTGACTTTCATGGTGCCGCCGCCACGGTGGCTGAAGCCCTGGAGCGTGCCGCCTTGCGGGGGGTGCGCGTTTGGGTGGTGGTCGATGGCGTGGGCACGCCGGATCTGCCGCCCGAGTGGTGCCAGCGTTTTGCGCATGCCGGGGTGGACTGGCGTGTGTATTCCCCATTGGGCACTTTGGGCCTGCTGATCCCCAGCCGCTGGCGGCGTTTGCACCGCAAGTTGTGTGTGATCGATGGCCACTTGTCCTTTTGTGGCGGCATCAACATCCTGGACGACTGGTACGACCCGCACCACGGCACTTTGGTCGAACCTCGGCTGGACTTTGCTGTGTGCGCGCGTGGGGCTTTGGTGCAGCAAATGCAGGAAACCATGGCGCAGCTGTGGTGGCGCATTCAGGGTGTGCGGCATGTTCGGCAGCAGCAGTTTCCAGAGGCCTTCAGCTCATTTCGGGCCGCGGGGCTGCACTTGCCCTGGACGCAGGAGGATGCTGATGAGCGAACGGCTGACCTGGTGGCCAAAGCCGGCTTGCTGTTGCGAGACAACGTCCTGCACCGCAGCCAGATCGAGCGTGCTTACCTCAAGGCCATCGGCGCAGCGCGGCATGAAATCGTCATTGCCAATGCTTATTTTTTGCCCGGACGCCGTTTGCGCAAAGCCCTGATCCACGCGGCGCAGCGTGGCGTTCGTGTGCGCCTGTTGCTGCAAGGGCGCTACGAATACTTCATGCAGTACCACGCGGCCCGACCGGTTTATGGGGCCTTGCTGGCCGCTGGCATCGAAATCCACGAGTACACCGCCAGCTTCTTGCATGCCAAAGTGGCCGTGGTGGACCCGGACAACGACCGGCCTTGGGCCACGGTGGGTTCGTCCAATCTGGACCCTTTGAGCTTGCTGTTAGCGCGTGAGGCCAATGTGGTGGTGGCCGACAAAGCGTTTGCCAAGCAGTTGCACCAGCGTTTGCACCTGGCCATTGAGCAGCAAAGCACCCCGGTGCTGGCCGCCATTTACACCCAGCGGCCTTGGCACCAAAGGTTGCGCGACCGGGTGGCGTTTGGTTTGATGCGATTGGCGCTGTTTTTGAGCGGCAACCGCTACTGAGCGCCAGATCCCCCGGACCGGGCATGGGCGTTCTGTCTCGACCAAGGTGGGCGGCTCAATCGCTGTTACGATCCTTGCCATGTTAATGAAAGCCCCAGACGCCATGACTGCTTCTGCCGCCACGCCCGAAGACGAAGGCGTACCCGTTTCCGTCAAGATCCGTGAGCGGGTTTTGGCTGCTCGCAAACGTTTCCACGCCAACGACAACATTGCCGAATTCATCGAACCCGGTGAACTGGAAAAGCTGCTCGACGAAGTCACAGCCAAGATGGAAGGTGTGCTCGACTCGCTGGTGATCGACACCGTGAATGACCACAACACGGGTGATACCGCCCGCCGCGTGGCCAAGATGTACCTCAAGGAAGTGTTCAAAGGCCGCTATGTCGAAGGCCCCGAGATCACCGAGTTCCCCAACGCTGAGCACTTGAACGAGCTGATGATCGTCGGCCCCATCACCGTGCGCAGCGCCTGCAGCCACCACTTTTGCCCGGTGATTGGCAAGATCTGGATCGGCGTGTTGCCCAACGAGCACACCAACGTGATTGGCTTGTCCAAATATGCACGCCTGGCCGAATGGATCATGGGCCGCCCCCAAATCCAAGAGGAAGCCGTGGTCCAACTGGCCGACCTGATTCAGCGCAAAACCCAGCCCGATGGCCTGGCCATCGTCATGGAAGCCAGCCACTACTGCATGGGCTGGCGCGGTGTCAAAGACATGGACAGCAAGATGATCAACTCGGTCATGCGTGGTGCCTTCTTGAAGGACCCGAACCTGCGCCGTGAATTCCTCTCCCTGATTCCTGGAAAGAACTGACCATGTTGGTACGCCTGCTTTACGCCAGCCGCGCTGTGGACACCCGTGCGGAGACCATTGAATCCATCTTGGCGCAGTCCCGCCAGTTCAACCCGTCCAGCGGCATCACGGGCATCCTTTGCTACGGCGGCGGCATCTTCTTGCAAGCCATCGAGGGCGGGCGCAATGCCGTGAGCGATCTGTATGGCCACATCCAGAAAGATGTGCGTCACAAAGACGTGGTCTTGTTGCACTACGAAGAAATCTCCGAGCGCCGCTTTGGTGGCTGGACCATGGGCCAGGTCGACGCCTCGCGTGTGAACACCAACATCTTGCTCAAATACTCTGAGCGTGCCGAGCTGGACCCTTACAGCGTCTCGGGCAAAGTTTCACTGGCCCTGCTCGAAGAGCTGATGGCCACTGCCTCCATCATCGGCCGGGCTTGAACAGCCCTCACCCTCCAGCCCCGCAAGGGGCTTTTTCACGTCCATGCCCCTGAGTGCGCTTGCCCTGGTCGTTTTGGCCGGTTTCATCCATGCCTGTTGGAACATCGCCGCCAAAAAGGCCGGGGGCGATGTGCGCTTTACCGCCTTCACCTCGGTGGTGCTGATGGTGTTTTGGGCCCCAGTGGGGCTGTGGATGGGCTGGCAACAGGTGCCCGCCTGGGGCCTGCTGGAGTGGGCCTTGGTGCTGGCCAGTGCTTTGTTGCACATCGTCTATTTCATTGTGCTGTTGCGAGGTTACCGCCAAGCCGACCTGACAGTGGTCTATCCGCTGGCGCGGGGTTCGGGGCCCTTGCTGTCGTCCATGGTGGCGGTCGTCGTGTTGGGCGAACAGATTTCGGCGCTGGGCCTGGTGGGCATTTTGGGCGTGGTCGGTGGCGTGTTTCTCATCGCGGGCGGCCCTGGTCTGTGGAAGGCGGCGCACGACCCGCACCAACAGGCGCGTGTGCGCACCGGCATTTTTTACGGTGCCATCACCGGCTTGTTCATCGCCAGCTACACCGTGGTCGATGGCTACGCCGTCAAGGTGGCGCTGATGTCGCCCATCTTGGTGGACTACTTTGGCAATTTGGTGCGCTTGGTGTTGTTGTCTCCCACCTTGCTGCGTGATCGCCCAGAGGTGACGCGCTTATGGCGTGAGCAGCGGCCTTACGCCTTGATCGTGGGCATTTTCAGTCCCGTGTCGTATGTGCTGGTGTTGTACGCCCTGCAGGTGGCACCGCTGTCGCATGTGGCGCCAGCGCGTGAAGTGTCAATGCTGTTTGCCGCCTTGCTGGGCGGCCACCTGTTGGGCGAGAAAGACCGTGGCCCACGCATCGCTGGCGCAGTGCTCATCGCCGCAGGCGTCATGGCATTGGGCATGGGCTGAGTCATGCAACACCTCGAAACACATCCCTCTTTGATTGGCTGCGACTTCTCCAGCAGCCCATCCAAACGCAAGCCCATCGTGCTGGCGCTGGGCCAAGCCCGGCAGGGCAGGGTGCAGCTGCAGGCCCTGCACACCTTTGAAACGCTGAGCGCCTTTGGCGATTGGCTGGCGCAACCTGCCGACTGGGTGGGCGGTTTTGACTTGCCCTTTGGTCTGCCGCGTGAGCTGGTGCAAACGCTGGGCTGGCCCACCGACTGGGCCGCTTGCATGGACCACTACTGCGCTTTGGCGCGCCCCCAAATTCGCGCGCAGTTTGCCGCGTTTTGCAACGCCCGCCCGGTGGGTGGCAAATTTGCCCACCGCGCCGCCGACAAGCCAGCTGGCTCCAGCCCGTCCATGAAATGGGTCAACCCGCCCGTGGCCTACATGCTGCATGCGGGCGTGCCCCTGCTGCGCCAGGCGGGTGTGCACCTGCCCGGCCTGCATGCAGGCGACGTGCGCCGCGTGGCGCTGGAAGCCTATCCCGGCTTGCTCGCACGCGAAGTGCTGGGCAACACCAGCTACAAAAGCGACGACAAAGCCAAACAAACGCCCGAACGCCTGCTGGCCCGGCGCGAACTGCTGAGCGCCTTGGAGCGCGGCCAAACCCGCCTGGGCCTGCGCCTGGTGGCCAGCAACGCGCTGCTGGGCCGCCTGGCCGACGACGCCAGCGGCGACGCACTCGATGCCACCTTGTGCCTGATGCAAGCGGCTTGGGCGCAGCAACAGCACCAAGCCGGGCACCCCCAATACGGCCTGCCGCCGTGCGACCCCCTCGAAGGCTGGATCGTCACCGCTTGATGGCTGCGCGGCCAGTGGTCAGCGCTCCGTCTCCAGATCCGGAATACGGTTGAACGCGATGCGCATCGGCGCGGCATCCAGCGCATGGTGTGCGCTGGCAAAGTACACCGCGTTTTTGCCATGTGTGCGGTTGAGCGCGTCCATGGCCGACATCAAGCGGGCCCGGTCGCGGTGGACTTCGTGGTTTTGTCGCGTCTGCGCAGCGCGGGCGGTGGGGGCTTCTTCCAACGAGTCAAACAAATCGGGCGTGTGCTGACTCGCCAGCACCAGCCCACACAGCTGCACGCCCACGGCCTGTGGGCGCTGCAGCAAGTGCAGGCCGCTGAACCACAGCTGGTCCAGCGTGTGCAGCAAAAACCCCGTGTCTTGTGTCTCGCCCACATGGGCAGAGCGCTCGCCACCCGACTCGCGCTGCCAGCGGTGGTCGCAGCGCACAAACACCTGCATGGCCGTGGCATAAAAGCCCTGCTTGCGCAGCCGCATGGCGGCCTTTTGCGTCAAGCGGTGCAGCACCTCGCGGGCACCTGTGGGGTGGCGCAAGTCAGGCGGCAGCACATGCGAATGCCCAAGCGACCGCGCCACCGTGGCGCGTGGCCCGTACCACTGGCCGCGCAGCCGGTCGTACATGTCGGAGCCCGCCAAACCGCCCCAGGCGGTGTGCAGCAAATCACGCGGCGCGGCATAGAGCTGCGCCATGGTCTCGATGCCGCAGCGCGACAGCCGCTCGCGCATGCGCGGGCCAATGCCCTGCAGAGCCGAAAGCGGCAGGTGAAAAAGCCGCTCGGGCAACTCATGCAGCTCAATCACCGTCAGACCATCGGGCTTGTGCATGTCAGAGGCCAGCTTGCCCAAAAGCGTGTTGGGCGCAATGCCAATGGAGGTGCGCATGCACTCGCCCACCTCGGCCAGCAGCGCCGCCTTGATCTGCTGGGCCAGCGCCACGGCGCGGTCACGCTCGCGCCAGCGGCCCGTCAGCTCACACTCCATCTCGTCAATGCTCACCACCTGCCGCACTTGCGCCAGCCGGTCCACCACGGCCACCGCCTGTTCATGCACCTGCACATATTTGGCGTGGTCTGCCAGCACCAGGGCAATGCCCGGGCACATGCGCTTGGCGTCAAGCACGCGTGTGCCCGTCTTGACGCCAAAAACCTTGGCCTCGATGCTGGCCGCAATGCAGCTCGACGAATCGGCCATCACCGGCACCACCCCCACCGGCCGCCCGCGCAAAGCCGGGTCGAGCTGTTGCTCGACCGAAGCGAAGTAGCTGTTGAAGTCGATGAAGAGGGAGCGGAGCATGGTTTAATGACTGTATTTATGTACAGTATATGTCCAAGCTTGAAAGACAAAAAAAGGGGGCAGACCCAAGGCCGCCATCACCAAAGAGCGCATCACCATCTGCTGGTCACCGGACGTGGTCGGTGCATTTCGCTCAACAGGGCAAGGCTGGCAAACCCGCGTGGATGCTGCGTTGCGCGAGTGGCTCAAGACGCATTCATCGGTTTAAATTTTTTCGGGCGATGTTTTTGGGGTGATGCACTGGAGCAACCTCAGCGGTTGATCAAAGTCGCGTCAAAGGCCTGTCGCTTTCACGCCATCTCGTCCTGGGTCAGCACCGCTGGAATGCGTTTGGTCTTTGTGGTCGCCCAATGCTGTTGAGTCAAGGCAAATCAATGCCCAGAATGGCGCGGGTGACGCATGCCATCGAACTGCATCGCACGCCATTGGGTAAAAAATAGAATTTAATAGCGGTAATTTTTCAAAGTTTTGAATCTATAGTGCATGTATAGAACTTGCTTGCGTACCTGATCGAGCAAGCGGTTGGACTGCAAGGAAGGAGCACCGGGTTTCATGGCTAATTTATATCTGTATGAAATCACAGAATATGAATCTGTGAGTCAAGTTGCAAGCGGGTTGCAGCCGTTTCATTCAAAAGATGTATCGACTGTGCCCGGATGTATCCACCGGGTTTTGCGGTCTACATCACGTTAACAGTCCTATGAATACTCAGCACACTCCTATTCTCAAACGCGTCGGCACCCTTCTGCTGGTAATCGGCTTGATCGATATTGTGGTAATGATCTACTGCATTGCCAACCGCATTTCGTACTCGTCTAGCTTCAACATATTTGCGATCGTCGCTGGTTTTTTTCTGCTGCGTGGCAGTCTTCGGGCGGCTTCAATAGTTCGCTGGTTTGCAGTTTTCATGCTCGCAGCATTCTTCGCATTGCTGATTGCTTGGCCCTTCATGCAGCCCTTCGCCCTTACGCTCACACAGCTCCGCCTTAATCCGGGTAAGTCTTTCGCCGCATTCGCGTTTATGGCGTTTTGCCTATGTCTCTTGGTTTGGCTAACCAGGGAACTTGGGCGCGAGCCAGTCTTGGTAGCCCGTGCCAGCGCTGGGATGAAACAACGAGACATGCGCATTCCTGCCGCAATAGGTGTTGGGTTGGTCATTGCAATGGGAATCTTTATGGCCCTCTTACTTGGCGGTGAATCGGCAGACCGCGCGAAGTCCATGGCAGAGCAGCAAGTCGGCCCAGGCTTTCGTTTTCACGTAAGTTCGCTAAACATCGCCAAGAACAACCAAGGCACATTTGTTTATGGTGTTGTCACAGCCTGGAACGACAACGAAATTCGGAACATCTCAGTCCATTGGGAGGAGCGGTGAAACTGCTAACCCATCAATCCACCGGAGCTGTGCAAAAAGCCGCGCAGGCCGGTGATTTCAGAGGCTATGCACTAGGATCCACCAATGGCTGAAAAACAAATTTTCCTATCGCACATTCATGAAGAAAGTGAGCTTGCCCGCTTGATAAAGCAGGCACTTGAGGAGGAGTTCAGTGGTTTCGTTGAAGTATTCGTTTCATCGGACGGAACCAGCATCCCAGCAGGCTCGAACTTCCTGAAGCGGATCGAAGATGGTTTGGTAGGCTGTATTGGCGCTATTTATCTAATTAGCCCCGCATCCGTAAAGAGAAACTGGATCAATTTTGAGCTTGGGGCGGTTTGGGTTCGCAACGTCATGAACCTTCGTGACGGAAAGCCGGAAATTCCGACGCTACCTGTTTGTCACTCTGGTCTAACGCCGGGTGGGTTGCCTGCTCCGCTTAACAACCTTAACGGAATAACCGCCAACCATGCATCACAATTGGAATTTGCCTTTAAATCTCTACAGGCCGCAGTAGGTGGAAGGGGGGCGTTAAAAACCAACTTTGATGATCTTGCCGCTCAAATCATTGAGCTTGAGCAGCAGTACACCCTTGGCGCAAATTTGAAAAAGATGCTCTCGCTTTTGGGGGGAGACGAGCGTTTGCTGGTCGCGCATTGTGAACAGCAGCCTCCGGACACACAAACCACCGTGGACTGTGGATTCGTCGAAACGAATAGTGTTCAGGCCATTAAGGCGTTTGAAAGCAAGGAGCTTAAAGGGCATATCCAAGTGACGGTTGATATGCCGGGCACTTCATTTGGGCCTCAAGGCGCAGTTAATGGTGCTCAAGTCAAAATCCTTCTTCCGGTTTCCTTGGTTGTGCAGTTCAAGGATTTGCTGCTTGCATAACAAGGCGCTCAACCTCGCTCGCTACGGTCGCTGGACGCTGCGCGATAAAGCCGCGCAGCGCCGGTTAGCTCTACGTTAGGCGTCACAAGCCAGCTGCCCCTCTCTGTTCCCGGTCACAAACACGTCTACCCACAATAAAGTCGATTCTCATGAATATCTCTATCGATGCTAAAGACATAGTCCTCATTCTGGTTGGCGTCGTGGGCAGTGTAGTTGCCAACTATATTTATAAGAGTCTGGAGAGCTCCAACTCCGTCGCCAGCGCACTAGAGAGAGATATTCAATCTACGGATCCCGCGGAGAGAACCAGAGCTACTAGGCAATGCATGTTTATTGCAGGGAAGTTTTATATATTTGCCAATATATTCTGGGTGGTCTCCGGCGCAGCCTGGATATTCGGGAATACGGACTACGGTGCCACACTGATTGTGCTCGGGGCCAGCTCGGTAATCGCGGTCTTCCTATTCTGGCTGGCACTGCGTTGGCTCATGCGCGCGCAACGTGGTGACGCCTAATCCCTCGCTCAACCGGACCAGCTACGTCAGGCCGGTAGCTCGCACTTTAGGCCGCACATTCAACCCATTTTTGTGCTCGAATAAGAGACCAGTAGATGCCAAAGCTGATCAAGAAGAAGACGAAGAAGCCCCGACGCAATCCCCAATCGCGGCTGTTCATGCGGAAGCGGTTCACCCGGTTTACTCTTGTCGAAATCGAAGAGGTTGAAATTGGGGCATTGAAGAAGCTGCTCGAACCAGACAAGTCAACTCCTAGGCCAAGCGGTTACAGCAGAATAGTTGCAAAAGCCGCCAAGAAGAAGAAAGAGAAGCCACCAACGGGTACGGGGAGCACGGGGCCGCGCATTAGGATCCACCGATGAAGCTTTCAAAGATCCGAGAGGACTACTACTACTTTTCCGGCAAGGCTAGCGAGGTCACGCGGCAGCTTTCGCTCGCCGGCATCGCTGTAATTTGGATTTTTAAGTCTGAAGCTCAAAATCAACTTGCGATTCCAAAGCAAGTGCTAGAGCCGCTTACGCTCTTCATAGGCTCACTTGCTGTCGATCTGATGCAGTATGTCATCGCATCCCTAGTTTGGGGGGCATTCGCCCGCTTTCATGAGAAGCGCGGCGTCAAAGACAGTGGTGAAGTGATCGCTCCGAACTATTTCAACTATCCGGCAATTGTCTTCTTCTGGACCAAAATCGCACTTGCAATTGCTGGCTACATATTGCTGCTACTATTTCTTCAACAGAAAGTGACAGCAGTTTAGAGTCAGTTTGGTCACAGTATTCCACATAAAGTCATCGACAGGCGGCTGAGAGGTGCGGCCTAACCACTCGCTCAAGCGGAGCGCCAACGGAACCCTACAAGATCCCGATCGCTAGTCGCGTTACATTTGGCTAAACGGGCCAAGGCACCTTGCATCCGCCGACCGGTTAGCTCGATACATTAGGCATCAGGACAAGTGCCATTCAGCCAATCAAACACAGGCAATGACACACCCAAATCAGCAGCTTTGAATGATCAACCAAATCTTCTTCACGCTACCGGTAGCGAACCTGCAGAAATCCGTCGCTTTTTTTCAGGCACTTGGCTTTGCGCTCAACCCGCAGTTCAGTGACGACACCGCTGCCTGCATCGTGGTCAATGAGCACACTTCGGTCATGTTGGGCACGCACGAAAAGTTTTGCACTTTCACGCCCAAGGCCGTTTGTGACACCAGCAAAGCCGTGGAGGTGTTGATCTCACTGAGCTGCGACACGCGTGAACGTGTCGACGAGTTGGTGGCCAAAGCGTTGGCGGCTGGCGGCACCACGCATGATGAGCCAGAAGACCTTGGCTTCATGTACTCACACAGCTTCATCGATTTAGATGGCCATGGTTGGGGCGTGCTGCACATGAGTCATCAGTAGGCTTTGCGGTAAAGCCATGACAACTGGCTCACGTTTGGTGGCGACATTTGCTTTTGAAAATACGTGAACGATGAGACTTTCCCCATGACCCCTGAAAACCCCAAAGGCCCTGTTTCGTATTTCCCGTCCATTGAAAAGAAGTACGGCCAGCCCATCGCGCATTGGCTGGACTTGCTCTCATCGTGCAAGGGCATGAAGCACATGGAAATGGTCGCTTGGCTCAAGACCGAGCACAGCATGGGCCACGGTCACGCCAATGCCCTGGTGGCGTATTGGATAGCCTCGCACAAGTGATGAGGCTTGGATACTCGTCAAGTCGGTGATTCTTGTTTGGATGTTGGATTTTGATGTCGTTGATGAATGAACTCGTTCTCGAAGCTGCACGCACAAGCGTGCTGTGTTGGCTGGCCACAGTGGACGCAGATGGCCAGCCCAATGTCTCGCCCAAAGAGATTTGGGCCATTGCAGACGACGAGCACGTGGTGGTGGCGCACATCGCATCGCCCCTGAGTGCACGCAACATCGGGCAACAACCGCAGGTGTGCTTGAGCTTTGTCGATGTGTTTGTGCAAAAGGGCTTCAAGCTCAAAGGTGCGGCTCATGAGGTGTGTGCCGATGATCCTGCTTTTGACCGCTGGGCTGCGCCGTTGCTGGCCAAGGCGGGGCAGCGCTTTGTGATTCAAAGTGTCTTGGTCATTCGCGTCACATCGGTGGCCCCCATCGTGGCACCCAGTTACCGCTTTTATCCAGATGAAACGACCGAGGCTTCGCAGATCGCGTCGGCCATGCAGATGTATGGTGTCAAAACCGCAAACGCTTCAAGAAAGGACTGACCATGTTCGCTCAAACCCCTGAACCCCCTTACTACGCCGTCATCTTCACCAGCCAGCGTACAGCGGGCGACGAGGGTTATGGCGACATGGCAGAGCGCATGGTGGCTTTGGCGGCGCAGCAGCCCGGTTTTCTGGGGGTAGAGAGCGTCCGTGGTGCAGACGGTGTGGGCATCACGGTGTCGTATTGGTCGAGCGAGGAGGCCATTGCCGCTTGGCGTGCCGATGCTGAGCACCGTTTGGCCCGTGAGCAGGGGCGCAGCCGCTGGTATGCGGGGTTTCAGGTGCGTGTGGCGCGTGTCGAGCGTGCTTATGGCAAGGCTTGAGGCTTTTTTCTTTAATATTTCAATAATCGTTGTATGATTCATTTATGAAAGAATCTGAAGTCGTCCGGTCCCTGGCTGCCTTGGCCCAAGAAGTTCGCCTGCGTGTGTTTCGTGCACTGGTGGTTGCAGGTGTCGAAGGGCTCACGCCAGGTGTTCTCGCAGAGCAGTTGAGTGTTGCGCCCAACACGCTGTCTTTCCACCTCAAGGAGCTGGTTCACGCCGGCCTGATCAGCCAAGAGCGCCAAGGGCGCAATTTGGTTTATCGCGCATCGTTCGAGACGATGAATGGATTGCTGAGCTACCTCACTGACAACTGTTGCCAAGGGGCTGCATGTTTGAGCGAATCGGCCACGGTTTGCGCTTGCTGAACCCCCACATTTCCCTCCTCTTTTAAGGAAGTCCCATGAAAAGATTCCATGTCCATGTGCATGTTGATGATTTGGCCCAGAGCATTGGTTTTTATTCCCGGTTGTTTGCCGCCGAGCCGAGTCGTGTCGAAGTCGATTACGCCAAGTGGATGCTGGATGACCCGCGTGTGAACTTTGCGATCTCGACGCGAGGCGACAAGCCCGGCTTGGACCATTTCGGGTTTCAGGTCGACGATGCCGAGGCTTTGGCCGAACTCAAGTCGCGCGCCGAGTCGGCCGACATGGCTTTGCTCGACGAAGGCGCAACCACCTGTTGTTATGCCCGAAGCGAAAAGCATTGGGTGACAGACCCCCAAGGCATTGCGTGGGAGCATTTCCACACTTTGGGCGATATCCCCTTGTTCCATGAGGGTGCCCCATCGGCCCAGGCTGGTGCTTGCTGCGCACCCACAGCCAACAGCGCGCCAGCGGCATGTTGTTCACCCGAGGCCGTCTCGGCCCCCACTGCGCAGGCGGCTTGCTGTGGCCCGCGTTCTTCATCTTCTTGCTGCTGATCTATCGCCATGACCGATACCCCCAAACCTCTGAATGTGCTGTTTTTGTGCACCCACAATTCCGCGCGCAGCATCTTGGCCGAAGCTTTGCTCAATCACATGGGCCAAGGCCGGTTCAAGGCGTTTTCTGCCGGCAGCAGCCCACGCGACCATCAACAACCCAATCCGCTGGGCTTGCGGACTTTGCAAACCGCAGACATACCCACCGAGGGTTTGCGCAGCAAAAGCTGGGATGAGTTTGCATCGCCCAGTGCGCCGCAGATGGACCTGATCATCACGGTTTGCGACAACGCCGCAGGCGAAGTTTGTCCCTTCTGGCCTGGTCATCCGGCAACAGCACACTGGGGTTACGCCGACCCCTCAGAGGGCCAAGGGTCCGACGAAGAAAAGCTGCAAGCTTTCCGCCAAACCCTGCACTTGATCAAGCGCCGCTTGGAGTCGTTGATCCAACTGCCTGAGGACAAACTGCAAAGGGCCTTGCTTCAAACCACGGCCCGTGAACTGGCAAAGGACTGACATGCGTGAAACCAGCGAAACCACAATCTCGCAAGCCAGTGTGGCGCCCATGAGCGTGTTCGAGCGTTACCTGACCGTCTGGGTGTTCTTGTGCATCGTGGTGGGCATCGCACTCGGGCAGTTTTTTCCGCAGGTGTTTCGCGCCATTGGTCAGATGGAGGTTGCGCAGGTCAATTTGCCGGTGGGGTTGTTGATCTGGGTGATGATCATCCCGATGTTGGTCAAGGTGGATTTTTCGGCTTTGGGCGAAGTGCGCCAACACGTCAAAGGGATCGGCGTGACCTTGTTGGTGAACTGGTTGGTCAAACCATTTTCAATGGCGTTTCTCGGCTGGCTGTTCATCCGCCATTGGTTTGCGCCTTATTTGCCGCCCGAGCAACTGGACAGCTACATTGCGGGTCTGATCTTGTTGGCGGCAGCGCCATGCACCGCCATGGTGTTCGTGTGGAGCCGACTCACAGGGGGTGACCCGCTGTTCACACTGTCGCAAGTGGCGCTGAACGACAGCATCATGGTCATCGCGTTTGCGCCCTTGGTGGCTTTTTTGTTGGGCCTGTCGGCCATCACCGTGCCTTGGGATACGCTGCTGACTTCGGTCGTTCTTTACATCGTGATTCCGGTGCTGCTGGCTCAGTGGCTGCGCAAGTCGCTGCTGTCCAAAGGGCAGGCGGCATTGGATGCCGCTATGGCCAAGATCGGGCCGTGGTCCATCACGGCACTGCTGCTCACCCTGGTGTTGCTGTTTGCCTTTCAGGGTGAAGCCATCTTGCAGCAACCCTTGGTGATTGCGCTTTTGGCGGTGCCGATTTTGATTCAGGTTATTTTCAATTCGGCATTGGCCTATGGGCTCAACCGTGTGGTGGGCGAGAAGCACTGCATTGCGGGCCCTTCTGCCTTGATCGGTGCCTCCAACTTTTTCGAGTTGGCGGTGGCGGCCGCCATCAGCTTGTTTGGCTTCAACTCGGGTGCGGCGCTGGCCACGGTGGTGGGCGTGCTGATTGAAGTGCCTGTCATGCTCTTGGTGGTGCACATCGTCAACAACAGCAAGGGCTGGTACGAGCGCACGACTTTGCCATCGGCATGAGTGCGGCGCGGTGCGCATTTTGTGCTCGCCGCTGTTAAGCTGGCGTTGAACTGCAGCGCCCCATCGGATGCATAGGGATGGGGCCGCAGCGTGACAAGCCAAGGAGAACTCATGAACGCTCAATCGCCAGCTGTGCTGGCCAGCCAGGCCCCCCTGCGTGCCAAACCGTCGAACTACCCACCTCAGGTGCTGGCCATGTTGCAGCCCGTGTTGGCCGGACGCGAAAAGCGACCGTTGGGTGATCTGTTTGGTTTGACGAATTTCGGTGTCAACCTGACCACGCTGGCGCCGGGTGCGGCCTCATCCATTCGGCATGCGCACAGTCTGCAAGATGAATTCATCTTCATTGTCTCGGGTACGCCCACGCTGGTCACTGACGAAGGGCGCACGGTGTTGTCGCCCGGCATGTGTGCAGGCTTCAAGGCTGGATCGGGCAATGCCCATCAGTTGCTCAATGAGTCGACCGAGCCGGTGGTACTGCTCGAAGTGGGTGATCGAACCGATGGTGACACGGCGACTTATCCGCAAGCCGATTTGATGGGGCGTCAGCAAGGCGGGCAGTGGTTGTTCTTTCACAAGAACGGCGAGGCCTTTTGATGTTTGGCAGTTTTTTTCTCTCGCGGCGCTGGGCTTTGTGGGCTTGGGGTGGTTTGTTGGTGTTGGTGGCGTTGGTCTTCATCACGGTGCAGCAAACGGTCAAGCTCAACAGCTGGTACGGCGAGTTTTACGATTTGCTGCAAAAGCCCGAGCAAGCAGGTGGGCTGGAGAAGTTTTGGGGATTCATGTACCAGTTTGCGTGGATCGCGTTCCCTTACATGCTGCTGCGCAGTCTGGAGACTTATCTGGCCTCGCACTACGCTTTTCGTTGGCGTCAGGCCATGACCGAGGCCTATTTGCCACGCTGGCAACGCACGGCACAAACGGTCGAGGGGGCATCTCAGCGCTTACAGGAGGACTGCATGCGTTTTGCACGCCAGACCGAAAACTTGGGGCTGGGCTTGGTGCGTGCCGTGCTGACGTTGGCGTCGTTCATTCCAATTTTGTGGGCACTGTCCAAAGGCATGGCCATTGCCTGGTTGCAGTTTGAGGGGTCCTTGTTCTGGGTGGCCTTGACGACCGCGCTGGGGGGCACCGTGTTGTCTTGGTTTGTGGGCATCCGGCTGCCGGGCCTGGAATACAACAACCAAAAGACCGAGGCCGCCTTGCGCAAAGACCTGGTCTATGCCGAAGATGACCGCAGTCGGATGGATTTGCCCACGGTGCTGAACTTGTTCACAGGCGTTCGCTTGAACAACTTTCGTTTGTTCAACCACTACGCGTATTTCCATTTGTGGAGTAATTTTTACAGTCAGACGATGGTGATCTTTCCGTATTTGCTGATGGGGCCGTCGTTGTTCACCGGACTGATCACGCTGGGCATCATTCAGCAGGTGAGCAATGCCTTTGGCAAGGTGAACGAGGCGTTCTCATACCTGATTGAGCGCTGGACCGACATCACCGAGTTGCGCTCAATTCACAAGCGTTTGACCGAATTTGAAAAAACCTTGGCCTGAGTGTGGGCCTGATGTATTTGTTTGAAGGGAGAGCCTATGCCGCATACCGTTAAATTCCAACGCGTTTTTCGTGCCCCTGCTGAGCGCGTTTTTCGCGCGTTCATTGACCCCGATGCCATGGCCAAGTGGTTGCCGCCACGTGGCTTTACGGGGCGTGTGCATGAGATGGATGCTCGCGTGGGCGGCGGCTACCGGATGTCTTTCACCAACTTGAGCAACGGTCAATCACACAGTTTTGGGGGGCAGTTTCTGGAATTGCGTCCCGCCGAACTGCTCTGTCATACCGACCGCTTTGATGCTTCGGATTTGCCGGGGGAGATGGTCACCACCATCCGTTTTCAAACGGTTTCAGTGGGCACCGAGGTGAACATCGAGCAGGCGGGTATTCCCGATCCGATCCCGCCAGAGGCTTGCTGCCTGGGTTGGCAGGAGTCCTTGCAATTGCTGGCCCTCTTGGTTGAGGCCGACATTCCCGATTGATTTGCCTCAGATGGCGGCAGCGCCCATATCTGCCGGTAAGGGGTCAAGTGCCGTGATCGATTGAAGGGCTTCGGCGTCGGTGCGGTACATCTTGAGGAACGGCCCCTCACCGAGTTCACCGGCACGGCGCAAAGCCGTTTCGACGGGCAACTTGATGCCGCTGATGTGCAAAGTGATGCCCCGCGTTGTCAATTGGCGATGCAGTTGCCCAAATATTTCAACGCCTGTGGCATCGATCCTGTTGATGGGTTGCGCAAACAGGCACACGTGTTTCGTGTCGGGGTGACGCGCCAGATGATCGGCGATGGCACGCTCAAAATCGCTGGCGGCGGCAAAGTCCAGTTCGGCATCCATGCGCAGTGCATAGAGTTGTTGTGCCAAGGGGGGCAGCTTCCACAAATGCCGGTCGCGAAGACTGCCGTCAGCGTGCAGGCCCACTTCGATGATGCGCGGGTGCAAGCGGGTGTGCAAAAAGTGGCTCAAGCCCAGCAACACACCGGTCATCACACCCCAGTAAATGCGCGGTGCGGTGGCCAAGGTGATGGCAAAGGTCACGCCAGCGGTCAGGGTCTCAATGCGATCAATGCGCCAGAGCTTCAGGAACTGGCGCGGTTGGAACAAGTTGAGCACGGCCACAATGACCGCAGCGGCCATGACCGAGCGTGGCACGTATTGCAAGGCGGGCATGAGGATCAACAACGCCAGCAGCACGAACGCGACCGAGGCCACCACGGCCCAGCCCGACCGTGCGCCCGAATAAAGCATGAGCGCTGAACGAGAAAACGAAGTGCTGGTGGGGAAGCTGCCTGAAAACGCCGAGGCCAGTTTGGCCAGCCCTTGGCTGAAGAGTTCGGTGCTGTCGTCCCAGCGTTTGCCGTCACGCTGGCATTCAATGCGGGCGCTGGAGGCGGTTTCCAGAAAGCTCACCAGCGCAATCACCATGGCCGGAACCCACAGCTGGTTGAGCACATCCAGGCCAGGCCAGTGCGGCCAGTAAAAGCTGGGCAAGCCCGAGGGCAGCAGGCCCACAATGTCACCGTGGTCTGCATAGCCCGTGGCATAGCCCACAGCCGAGGCGGCGCCCATCACCAGCATGATGCCCGGCCAGCGGGGCTTGAGTTGGCGCAGCACCAACAAGGCGGCCAGACTGGTCAAACCAAACAGCGCAGGCCAATGGGTGAGCCAGTTGGACCATGTGGTCACGTCCCAGCTCCAGGCCTTGATGCCCAACAAGGCCGGCACCTGCGAGGCCATGATCAGCAAGGAAGCCGCTTGGGTAAAACCCATCATGACGGGGGCACTGACCAAGTTGATGAGCCAGCCGTAATGGCCCAAACCCAGCAGCAACTGGATCGTGCCCGACAACAGCGACAGCCACACCGCCAGCGCGACCCATTCGGGAGAGCCGGGTTCGGCCATGCCGGTCAGCGATGCACCAATCAGGACGCAAGTCAGTGCGGCCGGGCCAACCGACAGGCGTGAGGCGCTGCCAAACAGCACGGCCAAAAGGGCGGGAATCAGGCAGGTGTAAAGCCCGGTCACCAAGGGCATGCCGGCCAAGCCCGCATAGGCCACGGCTTGCGGCACCATGACCAAGGCCACGGTCAGACCCGCCAGCACTTCGGTGCGGGCCAGTGGGCCAGTCAGGCGGGGCCACTCACGGAAAGTGAGGAATCGATCGATGTAAGCCATGCCCGATCTTAGCTGCCTGCGTCTCAGCGCTGAGGCATGTCCTTGACCGAGTAACCCAGGCTGATGGTGGCGTCTTCGGGAATGGCGGGCACGGTGCTGTCCCAGGCTTCCCATGCGGCACGCAGGCTTTGCAGCTTCTCGGGCTGGTGCTTGGCCAAGTTGGCACGCTCACGTTCATCGGCCGGGATGTTGAACAGGTAGTCGTTGCCGTCCACCCGCAGGTATTTGTAGTCGCCCATGCGCAATGCGCGCTGGCCCCGGTGGTTCATGCGCCAGTACAGCGGGCGCTCGAATTGGTGCTTCGCGTCGCGGAGCACGGGGGCGAGCGACACGCCGTCAAACGGGTGCTCGGCATCGGCCTGTGCGCCTGCCAGCTCGACCATGGTGGCCGACCAGTCCATGGTCATGCAGTGTTGGGTGGAGGTGCCGCCCGGTGCGATGACGGCTGGCCAGTGGGCGATCCACGGCACGCGGATGCCGCCTTCGGTCAGGTCCATCTTGCCGCCCACCAGTGGCCAGTTGTCAGAGAACCGCTCGCCGCCGTTGTCGCTGGTGAAGACGATCAGGGTGTTGTCGAGTTGCCCTGTCTTTTTGAGCGCATCCACCACCCAGCCAATGCCTTCGTCCATGTGGTGGATCATGCGGTGGTAGGTGTGGATGTTGCCGCCGTGCAGGTGGAAGAGGTTGTCTTTGACCTCTTGGGCCAGCGCATGGTCTTCGCGGGTTTCCCAAGGCCAGTGCGGCGCGGTGTAGTGCAGGCTCAAAAAGAAGGGGGTGCCCTGCGCAGCGCCCGGGGCCATGCGGTTCACAAAGTCCACCGCTTTGTGCGAGATCAGGTCGGTCAGGTAACCGTCTTCGTGCTTTTCTTCTTCGTTGGTGTAGAGGTCGTGCGTGCCGTTGTTGCTGGCATGCGTGAAGTAGTCCACGCCGCCCGACATGGGGCCAAAGAACTCTTCGTAGCCTGACTTGAGCGGGCTGAAGTGCGGCGGGTAACCCAAGTGCCATTTGCCGATCAGGGCGGTGCGGTAGCCGCTGGCCTTGAGCAGCGAGGGCAGTGTGGGGTGCTCGGGCGGCAGGCCCAGCACGGTGCTGCCTTTGCTCTTGCTGTTGATGGGCTCATCGGCCCCGCCGCGCAGGCGGTACTGGTAACGCGCCGTCATGAGTGCAAAGCGGGTGGGCGAGCACACGGGCGAATTGGAGTAGCCCTGTGTGAACTTGAGGCCCGCAGCAGCGAGCTGGTCGAGCACGGGCGAGACCTTGCCGAACTTCGCGTCGCGCCCGCCGTAGCAACCGAGGTCGGCAAAGCCGAGGTCGTCGGCCACGATGAAGATGATGTTGGGGCGTTGTGCCGTGGCTTGGGTCATGACGCTCATTCGACCTTCATGCCCGTGGACTTGACCACACGACCGTAGCGTTGGGATTGCTCGCTCAGGCGTTTTGCCGCATCGGGGCCG
Source organism: Limnohabitans sp. (assembly GCA_017986605.1). Classification (GTDB taxonomy): domain Bacteria; phylum Pseudomonadota; class Gammaproteobacteria; order Burkholderiales; family Burkholderiaceae_C; genus Limnohabitans_A. The sequence goes on along the minus strand of JAGNVG010000021.1, from coordinate 1,160 downwards.
GTCAGGCCTTCATAGAACAAATCCATGTTGGTCAACTGGGCTTGTGTGTCGGGGCGCTTGAGCGCATCCGTGAAAGCTTTTTGCAGCAACTGCACCACAGGCTCGGGCGTGGCCGCAGGCACCATGGCCACATACAGCACTTCGAGTTCCAGGTCTTTCAGACCGGCTTCTGTGACGGTGGGAATATCGGGTGCCGAGCGTGAACGCTGGCGGCTGGTAACGGCCAGCGCGGTGATTTTCCCTGTCTTGACGTGGGGCAGCATGCCGGGGGTGGCCAGCACGCCTGCGTCCACCTCGCCCGCCAGCACAGCGGTCACGGCCGGGGTGTTGCCTTTGTAGGGCACATGCTGGATCTTGATGCCGGCAGCGTCCATGAAGATTTCAGCCGCCAAGTGGCCGGGGCTGCCGCTGCCCGCGCTGCTGAAGTTCAGGCCCTTGCCTTTGCCTTGCGCGATCAAGTCTTTGAGGGTTTTGAAGCCCGTGCTGGGGTGTGCACCCACCAGCAAGCCCGAAGACACCATGACCATGATGGGCCGCAGGTCTGCAGGCTTCAACGCCATGTTTTTGTAGATGTAGGGATTGACCGTGAACGTGGTGTCGATGCCAAACAGCACGGTGTAGCCATCGGCCGCGCTTTTGGCGACAAAGTCGGCCCCGATGTTGCCGCCTGCACCGGGTTTGTTTTCGGCCACCACAGGCTGTTTGAACTGGGTGGTGATGGCTTCACCCACCGTGCGGGCTAAAAAGTCCGATGGCCCACCCGCAGGAAAGTTGGTGACGAATTTGATGGGTTTGCTGGGATAGCTTTGGGCCCATGCAGGTGCGGAGAATGCGCAAGCGGCCATGCTCAGGCACAGCGCTGCGCGCCAGGGAGTCAGTGGTATTTTCATGAGGACTTCAAGTGAGGATGTGATGGGTTGCAGCGCAGAAAAACGAGGCGCTTCAATCGAGCTGCACGCCAGTGGTTTTGATGGGTTTTTCCCAGCGGGCCAGGTCCGCCTTTTGTGCCGCAGCCAGATCGGCGGAATTGGACCCAATGGGCTCGTAGCCGAGCTTGAGCATCTTGTCTTTCATGGCCGGGTCGCGTGCGATTTTCATCATGGCTTTTTCAAGGCGGGCGAGGGCCTCGCCTTTGAGGCCCGCAGGGCCATACATGGCAA